>NZ_BAAGSO010000098.1:61139-61908 GCF_054782395.1 Streptomyces daliensis
TCTCGACCTGCGGGGACACCCCACCGCACCACCTCCCACCCGGTGGCCAACCTCGGGCCGGTGCCCCCTCCGCTTGTTGCCATGCTGTGTGCCCGCACCTGGCGGTACGGGCCCAGCTCTGTCGCGGGAAGCCGACGGCGGCGGCCCACCACTCTTGTTGTGGGCAGGCGTTCCGCATGGTGAGGGGGCACCTCCCAGCGGTAGCTGGGGGAGGGTGGGCACAACCCACCCACCGGGCCGCAGCACGCGAACGAACCCCCAGGGGGCACCCCGGGGCTGCGCACCCCCGACAGGGGGAGTTGCGCGGGACGGTCGGCCCGTGAAGCGGGGACCGCAGGTCCCGCGCTGGGGGTGGGCCGCCGCACGGCAAGGGGGGCAGTCGCACCCCGCGAAGGGGGGTGGGCATTGGCGCACCCCGGGCGGAAGCGGGCCACCGGCGGGACGGGGACGCGGTGGGGTGTCCCCGCAGGTCGAGACGAACGACGGCGGAAAGCCGACGACGAAAGCTTCACGCCGAGGAGACACCCCACCCCGGCACCGGACACCCCCCACCCACGCACCCACAACCACGGTCGCAACCATGAATCACGCGGCGCAAGCCGCGTCGTACCGGTCCATAGGCCGCGCCGTAGCCACCGGCCAGGCAGCCGGAAACGGCGAACCGCCCCACGCAGGGGCGCCCCCACTGGCGACGGCGCCAAAAAGTTGTGGGCAATCGTCCCGCTGGCGAGGGGGCACCTCCCAGCGGTAGCTGGGGGAGGGTGGGCAC
>NZ_BAAGSO010000098.1:61918-70384 GCF_054782395.1 Streptomyces daliensis
CCCCGCACCACGCGAACGAGACCCTGAGGGGCACCCACAACAGGCGCACCCCTACGAGAAACAGGCACCCCGTGTGGGCTTCACCCCGCACCCCGTGAAGGGGCGCCGACCCGTGAAAGGGCAACCCTGTGTTTCATTTCCCCAACGCGCCGGACCAGCGCTCGTAGAGCTTGTGGGGGGTGCCCGCGGAGTCGAGGACGCGGCCCGCGACGAAGTCGACGAGGTCCTGGATCCCCGTCGCGCCGGCGTAGAACGCGGGCGACGCGGGCATGACCACGGCCCCCGCCTCGTCGAGCGACACGAGGTGCCGCAACGTCTGCCCGTTCAGCGGAGTCTCGCGCACCGCCAGCACCAGCGGCCGCCGCTCCTTGAGCGTCACGGAAGCGGTCCGCTGGAGGAGGTCCTTGGAGAGGCCGAGCGCCACCCCCGCCACACACGCCGTGCTGGCGGGCACGATGAGCATCCCCTTCGCCGGGTAAGAGCCGGAGGACGGCCCGGCCGCGAGGTCCCCCGCGGCCCAGTGCCGTACGCGGGACAGAGGCAGTGCGGCGACCTCGGGAGCGAACGCGTCGGGCGTGCCGTCCGCGCCGCGGGAGAGCCAGCGGCGGAGGTCTTCGTCGGCGTGCGCGTCGCGGAAGGGGTGGCCCGTCTCGTCGAGGATCGTCAGCCGTGAGGCGCGGCTGACGACAAGGTCCACGTCCTCTCCCGCGTGCAGCAGTGCCCGCAGCACCGCGGCGGCGTACGGCGTCCCGGAGGCGCCGGACACGCCGACGATCCAGGGGCGGCGCTCGGTCGTACGGTCGGTCGCATCGGTCACGGCACCGAGCGTACGTGGCGTACGGGGCGGACCGCGGCCGTCAATCCCTTGCGCGGCATGCCTTAAATTCGTCCTCGGAGAATGCAGGGAGCCCCAGGGACACGGAACACCGGAACACGAACGGAAGGCACCAGGACGTTATGGACGCGGTGGACAGGCAGCTCATTCAGGCGCTGCGCGAGAACGGCAGGGCTTCCTACGCCGAGCTGGGCCGCCTCGTCGGCCTTTCGGGGCCCAGTGTCACGGACCGCATCAACCGCCTGGAGACGGCCGGAGTGATCACGGGCTACCGGGCCACCGTGGACGCGACCTCGCTCGGGCTGGGGGTCACCGCGCTGATCGGGGTGCAGCTCTCGGATGCGACGGACCACGAGGAGGTGGCGACGCGGCTGCGGGAGCTGAACGAGGTGGAGGACTGCTGGTTCATCGCGGGCGACGACTCGTACATGCTCAAGGTGCGTGCCACCGACGTGATCGGTCTGGAGAGCATCATCCGCCGTCTCTCCGGCACCAAGGGCGTCTCGCGCACGCGGACCACGATCGTGCTCTCCACGAAGTGGGAGAACCGGGTCGGCGAGCTGCCCGAGCAGGCGTAGCGCCCAGCGCGGGGGAGCCGAGGGTGGGGGAGTAGGCTCGGCAAGGCGCTCGAAGCAGTCGGGAGCGGCCCGAAGCAGACATCCGAGGAGGGGCGACGCATGGACGGTGGGCTCAAGCGCGAGCTGGAGGAGAAGGTCCGTTCCGGTGAGCGGCTCACCCGTGAGGACGGCATCGCCCTCTACGAGTCCGACGACCTGGCGTGGCTGGGCGGGCTCGCCCACGAAGTGCGTACGCGCAAGAACGGCGACGTCGTCCACTTCAACATCAACCGCCACCTCAACATGACCAACGTGTGCACGGCCTCGTGCGCGTACTGCTCGTTCCAGCGGAAGCCGGGCGAGAAGGACGCGTACACCATGCGCATCGAGGAGGCCGTGCGGCTGGCGAAGGCCATGGAGGGCGACAAGCTCACCGAGCTGCACATCGTCAACGGCCTGCACCCGACGCTGCCGTGGCGCTACTACCCGCGCTCGCTCAGCGCGCTGAAGGAAGTGCTCCCGGAGACGGTCTCGCTGAAGGCGTTCACCGCGACCGAGATCCAGCACTTCGAGAAGATCTCGGGCCTGGACGCGAGCGAGATCCTGGACGTGCTGATCGAGTCCGGTCTGGAGTCGCTGACCGGTGGCGGCGCGGAGATCTTCGACTGGGAGGTCCGCCAGCACATCGTCGACCACGACACCCACTGGGAGGACTGGTCGCGCATCCACCGCCTGGCGCACGAGAAGGGCCTCAAGACCCCGTGCACGATGCTGTACGGGCACATCGAGGAGCCCAGGCACCGGGTGGACCACGTGCTGCGGCTGCGGGAGTTGCAGGACGAGACGGGCGGTTTCCAGGTCTTCATCCCGCTGCGCTACCAGCACGACTTCGTGGACATGAAGGACGGCAAGGTCCGCAACAAGCTCCAGGCGAGGACGACGATGGCGTCCGGTGCCGAGGCGCTCAAGACGTTCGCGGTCTCGCGGCTGCTGTTCGACAACGTGCCGCACGTCAAGGTCTTCTGGGTCATGCACGGCGTGCAGACGGCCCAGCTCGCGCTCCAGCACGGCGCGGACGACATGGACGGCTCGGTCGTCGAGTACAAGATCACGCACGACGCGGACAACTTCGGCACCCCCGACAAGCTGACGCGCGAGGATCTGCTCGACCTCATCCGCGACGCGGGCTTCCGCCCCGTCGAGCGCAACACGCGCTACGAGATCATCAACGAGTACCCGGGCCCCGACCCGGACCGCCGCGAGTCGCCGCAGCCCATGCGGGTGTGAGACGCGAGGGCGGGCCTTCACTGGCCCGCCCCGGAGGTGGCGCATTGACATGAAGCGCAGTCGAAGTTTCATGCTGGAGCGTGTCCGCGCGGCACCGCACGGCGGTGCCGCGGCCCCCTCCCCGAGGAGAGCAGACACATGCCGTCCAGCACACCCGGCACGCCCCCCGTCCCTCCCCGCGCGTCCTTCGACAGCGCCTACGAGACCGGCGTACCGCCCTGGGTGATCGGCGAGCCGCAGCCCGCCGTCGTCGAGCTGGAGCGCTCGGGCGCGGTCAGGGGCGCCGTCCTCGACCCCGGCTGCGGCACGGGCGAGCACACCATCCTGCTGACCCGGCTCGGCTACGACGTCCTCGGCGCCGACTTCGCACCGCACGCGATCCAGCAGGCCCGCGCCAACGCGGAGCGGCAGGGCGTGGCCGCGAGGTTCGCCGCCGCCGACGCGCTGCGGCTCGCGGAGGAGCTGGGCGAGGACCGCTTCGACACGGTGGTCGACAGCGCCCTGTTCCACGTCTTCGGCCCCGAGGACCGCGCGGCGTACGTGCGCTCCCTGCACGCCGTGACGCGCCCTGCCGCGGTGGTCCACATCCTCGCCCTCGCCGACACGGAACCGGGTTTCGGGCCGCGCATCGCCGAGAGCGTGCTGCGTGACGCGTTCACCGAGGCGGCGGGCTGGCGGCTGGAGGGGATCAGCGCGACGACGTACGGGGGGCGTGTGCCCGCCGGGCACGCCGAGGCGCTGGGGCTCGCACCCGGCAGCCGTACGGACGTGCCCGCCTGGCTGGCGACGGCCCACCGGATCTGAGCCCGCTCCGTTCGCGGTGCCGTTGTTCGCGGTGCCGTTCGGGGTGCCGTTCGCCGTACGGACGGTTCGTACGACTGTCGTAGGTGTCTCCTACAGTGCCCGGTATGAGTCTGCGCTTCGTTCTCGACCCGGCCGTCACGCCCGAGCTGCGCGACGGTGTGTGCGCGCTGTGGGCCGACGTGACCAACGCGGGCGGCGCCGTCGGCTTCGTCCCCCCGGTCACCGCCGACGACGTGCGCCCCGAACTGCTCAAGCACCTGCTCGCCATGGAGCAGGGCCGTACGCGGCTGCTCGCCGCCTACGACGAGGAGGGCGCCGTCGCCGGGACCGTCTTCATGAGCTTCAACACGCACCGCCTGAAGCGGCACTGGCTGTGGCTCTACACCGTGATGGTGAGCCCTTCCCGGCAGGGCAGGGGCGAGGGGCGGGAGCTGATGGCGGCGGCCGAGGAGGCGGCGCGCGGCATGGACGGCATCGAGGCGGTCCACCTCACGCTGCGCGGCGGGCTCGGTCTGGAGCGGTTCTACGCCTCCTGCGGCTACAAGGAGGTCGGGCGTATACCCGGCGCGCTCAAGGTCTCCGACGACGACTACCGCGACGAGGTCGTGATGCTGCTGCCGCTGCACTGAGCGGGCCGCGGCGCCGGGCCCGCGCCCGGTACCGAGCCCGGCAGCGCGCCCGCGAGGGGCCCGGAAGATCGCGATGTCGGCTGTGTTTGACTGGAAGAGGAATCGTCGGACCCTGTCCGAGACGCCCTGAGTAGCCCCGAGTAGCCCGAAGAAGGTTCCCGTGAGCAGCAGCACGTCGCACGCAACGCTCCGCTACACCGCCATGCGGCTCGGCATCTTTGTCGGCTGCCTCGTCATCGTCGCGGTGCTCGCGTACGTGGGCGTCGTGCCGAAGGGGCTGGGGCGGTCGAACCCGCTCTGGGTGGTGCTGCTGGCGCTCGTGATCTCGGCGCCGCTGAGCTTCGTGCTGCTGCGCAAGCAGCGGCAGCGGATGTCCGAGCAGATCGTCTCCGGCGTGGACCGCGCGAAGACCAGGCTCTCCGCGAACCAGAGCCAGGAGGACAGCGTCGCCTGACGCCTCCGTAATCCTCGTCACAGCTTCCGCACACCCCACCGGGAATGACCTTCCCCCGGTGGGGTGTTGTGCGTGGGCGTATCGAGGCTCAAAGGAAACCTTTGGGCAAGGCAAAGACCGAGTGTTAGCGTGAGCGACATGATGACTGTGGTCCAGACCTCCGAGCAGGCGCGCTGGACGGGCGCGACGGTGCTCGTGGAGCGGCTGCACGTCGACCTCTGCCGCTGTATGTCGGCGACCTGTCGCTGAGCGCGCCGCTGCGGCCGGACCGTACGTTCTCCGGCGCACCGCCTCCCCACCACCCCGCCCCCAGAGCCACACACACCGGAGACTGTCCGTGTCCACGTCCTCGTCCTCAGCCGCCGCGCCCGAACGCGAACCCGCGCCCGAACGCGCCCGGCGCCTTCCCAAGGTCCCCTTCTGGGCCCAGATCCTGCTCGGCCTCGTGCTGGGCGTGCTGCTCGGCTGGGTCGCCCGCAACTGGGACATCGCCTGGCTCGGCACGACGCTCACGAAGGTCGGCGAGACCTTCGTGCAGTTGCTGAAGCTGGCCGTCGCGCCGCTGGTCTTCTTCGCGATCACCATCTCGATCACGAACCTGCGCAACGTGCACAACGCCGCGCGCCTGGCCACCCGCACCCTGCTGTGGTTCATGGCGACCTCCCTCATAGCGGTCGCGATCGGCCTGGTCATCGGCCTGCTGACCAACCCGGGCTCCGGCACCGGCATCTCCGCCAAGGACGCCGCGAAGCCCGAGGAGGCCGGGTCCTGGCTGGACTTCCTGACCGGGATCATCCCGACCGACATCATCACGCCCTTCACCGAGCTGAAGGTGCTCCAGATCGTCTTCATGGCGGTCGTCGTCGGCATCGCCGCGCTCAAGCTCGGCGAGAAGGCCGCCCCGCTGCTCAGCCTCGGCGAGTCCGTGCTCGCGCTGCTCCAGAAGGCGCTGTGGTGGATCATCCGGCTCGCCCCGATCGGCACCATCGGCCTGATCGGCACCGCGATCAAGGACTACGGCTGGAACCTGATCAGCAGCTACGCGACGTTCACCGCCGACATCTACGTCGGCTGCGCGATCGTCCTCTTCGGCGTCTACCCGCTGCTGCTCGCGACCGTCGCCAAGGTCAACCCGCTCCAGTTCTTCAAGGGTGCCTGGCCCGCCATCCAGCTCGCGTTCGTGTCGCGCTCCTCGGTCGGCACCATGCCGCTCACCCAGAAGGTCACCGAGCGCCTCGGCGTGCCCAAGGAGTACGCGTCCTTCGCCGTGCCGTTCGGCTCGACGACGAAGATGGACGGCTGCGCCTCGATCTACCCCGCCATCGCGGCGATCTTCGTGGGTGAGTTCTTCCACGTCGACATGGGCATCAAGGAGTACCTCCTGATCGTCTTCGTCTCCGTGATCGGCTCCGCCGCGACGGCGGGCCTGACCGGGGCCACGGTCATGCTGACCCTGACGCTCTCCACGCTGGGCCTGCCGCTCGCCGGCGTCGGGCTGCTGCTGGCCATCGACCCGATCCTGGACATGATGCGCACGGCGACGAACGTCGCGGGCCAGGTCGTGATCCCGGTCCTCGTCTCGGCCCGCGAGAAGATCCTCGACGTGGACGCGTTCCGCAACGCGCGCAGCTTCAGCCTCGACGAGCTGGACTCGGACTCCGGGCCCCGCGAGAGCGCGGTGCGCGAGCCCGCTGCGGCCACGAGCTGAGCCGCGCCCCTCGGCCATGCCTCGATCCCCCGGTGCTCCTCGGAGGCCGGGGGATCGGTGTGTCCGGCCGCCGTCAGACCGTCCGGCCGTCCCGCCGTCCCGCCGTATCGCCGTGGCTCGCTGTCGACGGGCGTACCGCCGAGGGCGCGTAACCTGAGCGGGGAGCAGGACATGGGGCGGAGGGGCACAGCCGTGGGGACAGTGGGGACACCGGGGACCAAGAGCAGGGGCGGGCACAAGCGGATGCCGCGCGCGGTGCGGGAGCAGCAGATGCTCGACGCGGCCGTCACCGGGTTCGCGCGGCACGGCTACCAAGCGGCGTCCATGGACGACATCGCCGAGGCGGCGGGGGTCTCCAAGCCGCTGGTCTACCTCTATCTGAAGTCGAAGGAAGAGCTGTTCACGGCCTGTATACGGCGTGAGCGCGCGGCGCTCGTCGAAGCCGTGCGGGCCGGGACGCGCGAGCGGGGCACCAGCGCCGACCAGCAGTTGTGGGACGGCCTGTGCGCCTTCTTCGCGCACACCGCCGCCTCCCCCGACGGCTGGACGGTCCTGCACAGGGCCCGTACCCAGGGCGAGCCCTTCGCCAGCGAAGTCGCCGCGATGCGCGTGGAGATCACGGAACTGGTGCGCTCGCTGCTGGGCCAGGCGGCGCAGGACGCGGGCTGCGACGGCGACCTCGCCGAACGCGAGGTCTCCGGGCTCGCGCACGCGCTCGTGGGCGCCGCGGAGTCCCTCGCCGAGTGGGCCAACGCCCGTACGGACGACGCCCCCACGGCGAAGGAGACCGCGGCCACGCTCATGAACTTCTGCTGGGCCGGTCTAGAGAACCTGATGAAGGGGTCCCGCTGGACTCCCGGCCCACGCGCCCGGTGAGGTGGAGCCGGGCGCGCTCCCCGGTGCCGCGCAGCTCGAAGGCGCCGTCGCGCTCCCCGTAGGCGACGGTCGTGGGCAGGTGCACCGGCGCCTTGAACTCGGCCCGCGCGCCCAGCCGCCCGTCCCCGCCGTCGTGCTCGGGGAACGCCTCGGCCAGGCAGCGCGCGAACGTCCACATGCCGTGCGCGATGTGCCGGGGGAAGCCGAAGAGCTTCGCGGTGAGCGGGTGCAGGTGGATGGGGTTGCGGTCGCCGGAGGCGGCGGCGTAGCGGCGGCCGAGGCCGCCGGGCAGCTCCCAGGTGTCCCGTACGGGCAGCGGTTCGTCGGCGGCGCGTGAGGCTTGGGCTGCCTGCTTCCCTGACGGTTCTTGGGGCCGCGCCCCGGTGCGGTGCCTGCACAGGTACGTGCTGCGCGAGTGCCACACGGTCTCCCCGTCGAGCCGTGCCTCGGTGACCATCCCGAACCTGCTGCCCTTCCGGTGCGGCTCAAGACCCTCGGCCTGTACGGAGATCTCGGGGCGCGCGGTGGCGGGGAGCGCCTTGTACTGGGTCAGCTCGATGTCCATGTGGACGAGCCCGAGCAGCGGGAACGGGAAGTCCCGGCCGGCCATCAGCCGCATGGCGAGCGGGAACCCGAGAATGTGCGGGTAGGTGGGCGGCAGTGTGCCGCCCGCCTCGAAGCGGCACACGTCCGCGTACGCGCGCAGTGCGTCCGCGTCGACGGGCGTCTCGCGCAGTACGAGGCGTGTGGCGGGGAGCCGGGCGCCGTCGTACGGGCCGCGCTTGCCCACCGACACGACCGCGCCCCGCGCGAGCAGTGGGCCCAGCCGTGGTGCGGTGCTGAGCCGCTGTGTCCGAGTCTGCGTCGTGATCATGTCCTCATCCCTGACTTCCCTGACCGTGAGTCGTCCTGACCGTTCGCCGTGCGTCCGTCTTGTCCGGGGCGTGCCCTGTCCGTGCTCGTCGATTCCGCCGGACCCACGCCGCCGTGCGCACCCGCCGTCGCGGCGGGACAGGGGCGGACGGCGTCCACCCCCGCTCCCCGCCCCCTCGCGGGGCGAAGGGGCGGGCCCGGCCTCGGGAGAGGCGGGCTTCGCCGCCGCCTCCCGAGAGGCCCTCGCGGAGCGCGCCTCGCGAGGGCCCCGCCCTGGCGAGGGTGTGGGCCCCGCCGGCCTCGCCCCCTCGCCGGGGCGCGGAACCACGGAGCTGAGCCCCATCGCCCGGCGCGCCTGTGCTCCTGGCCGCTGTGCGCCTCGTCGCCGGGTGGGCCTGTGTTCCTGGCCGCTGTGCGCCTCGTCGCCGGGTGGGCCTGTGTTC
>NZ_BAAGSO010000099.1:0-24507 GCF_054782395.1 Streptomyces daliensis
ACCTCCCGTGGTCCTTCCTCACCCACACCCGACTGACAATCCATCCCTAACCACCACAGAACTAACGAAAAACTCAGTAGGACGGAGCCGGAACGGCGAGCCGGGACAGCCCGCGCTCCCCGCCTACCCCGTAAGGGAGTTCACGTGAGCATTCGCGCCGTCGTCCTCGCCGCGCTCATCACCGGTTTCGCGCTGGGGGCCGCGGACACCCGCCCCGACGCCGCGCCGTCCGTCCGGGCACCAGGGCCCGGGCAGACGGCCGTCGCTGGCCGCTAGGGGGCGTCTTCAAGGTCCCGTCCGGGCTGCGACGCCTGGCACGCACACTCGCGACGTTGTCGGTCGTCAGCGCAGCCCTCCCCCAGGCCCTCCGGGCGGGAGGTACCCTCCCCCAGGCCCTGCGGGCTGGGAGGTGCCCCCTGCGCTCTCCTCCCTCCGCCTTGCGATCGCACGCACCAGACTCCCCCAGCTACCGCTGGGAGGTGCCCCCGGCAGCCCCCGGCCCAACGGCCGGACGACGCTACCTTGAAGACACCCCCTAGTCTGGCGGCGCGTACCGGGACGTACCGCCTACCGTCCGTGCCGTTCCGTGCGCGCTACGCCGTCACCGTACGAAAGCGAGAGCGCGTCGTGTCACTGCTCACCGTCGGCCACCGAGGTGTCATGGGCGTCGAGCCCGAGAACACCCTCCGGTCCTTCGTCCGCGCCGAGCGCGAAGGGCTCGACGTCATCGAGCTGGACCTCCACCTCAGCAAGGACGGAGCGCTGGTGGTGATGCACGACGCCGACGTCTCCCGCACCACCGACGGCTCCGGGCCCATCGGCGACTTCACGCTCGCCGAACTGCGCGAGCTGGACGCGGGCGAGGGCGAGCGGATCCCGGTCTTCGAGGAGGTCGTGGACGCGGTGGGCGCGCCGCTCCAGGCCGAGATCAAGGACCGGGCCGCGGCGCGGGTGCTGGCCGAGGTGATCAAGGAGCGGGGGCTGCACGAGCGGATTACCGTGATCTCCTTCCACGACGCCGCCCTGCGCGAGACCCGCGAGCAGCTCCCCGACATCCCCCTCGTGCTGGTCACGGGCAAGTCCACGCCCACGGCCCCCGAGCGCGCCGAGGCGCTGGGCGCGGGCATGGTCTCCTGCGAGCTGCGCAGGCTGGACGCTGAGACCGTCGAACGCTGCCACGCGGCCGGGATCAAGGTCATCAGCTGGACCGTGAACACCGAGGAGGAGCTGGCCCGCGCCCGCGAGCTGCGCCTCGACGGGGTGGTCACGGACATGCCCGCGATCCACCGCGCGGCCGGCAGCGGGAACGGCGCGGCGGGGGCCTGAGCCCAGGCCCGGCACCACGGTCGCCGCGGTCAGCCGAGCCGCTTGACGAGCAGTTCGAAGGCGAGGTCGTCGCGCTGCGGGATGCCGAAGCGCTCGTCGCCGTAGGGGAAGGGCGTCAGCTCTCCCGTACGGGTGTAGCCGCGGCGCACGTACCAGGCGATCAGGTCCTCGCGCTGGAGGATCACCGTCATCTGCATCTCCGTGGCGCCCCACTCGGCCCGCGCGGCGCGCTCCGCCTCGGCCAGCACGACCTTGCCGAGCCCGGCGCCCTGGAGGGTGGGGCGTACGGCGAACATGCCGAAGTACGCGTGCGTGCCACGGTGTTCGAGCTGACAGCAGGCGGCGATCCCGTCCTCGCCCGCGCGCTCGAAGACCAGCAGCCTGCTGTCCGGGTCCTTGACCACGGCCGCGACGCCCTCGGGGTCGGTGCGCTGGCCCTCCAGGATGTCCGCCTCCGTGGTCCAGCCCGCGCGGCTGGAATCGCCCCGGTAGGCGGACTCCACCAGCTCGACCAGCGCGGGGATGTCGGACTCGACGGCCGCCCTGGAGGTCACCCCGGCCGCGTCGGCCGCCCCGGGGCCGCCACCAGGCGTCCCGGCGCGCTCAGGGATCTCGGGGCTCTCCTTGACGTTCTCCATGGCTCACGAGCCTAACCCCGTCCCACGGGTCACCGGTCACCGGTCACCGGTCACCGGAAGGCTGTCCCTCTGCGGAGACGGGGCCGAAGGCGCGCAGGAAGGTGTCGACCGCTGCGCGGGCCCCCGCGCGCAGCTCCGCTTCGGCCACGGGCCGGGTGCCCAGCCGCGAGCGCGTCTCCATGGGCCCGGTGAGCAGCGCGAGGAACTGGCCGGCCGCCACGTCCGGGTCGGCCGCGCGCAGCCCGCCCCCGAGGGAGAGCCGGGCCAGCCGGTTGGCCAGCGCCTCGCCGAGACGGTTCGCGCCGCGCCCGTGCACCGTGTCGAAGAGTTCGGGGACCCGGTGGATCTCCGCGTACAGCAGGCGCCGCAGCGCCCACGCCCGCTCCCCGCCCTGGCAGCGGAGCAGCCGGTGTCCCACGTCCTCCAGCGTGGCGCGCACATCGCCCTCGCCGGTCAGCGCCTCGATCGCGGACAGGCTCTCAGCCAGCGCCCTGTCCGCCGCCGCTGCCATGGCCTCGCGGAAGAGGCCCTCCTTGTCGCCGAGGTGGTTGTAGACGGTGGGCTTGGCCACGCCCGCCTCGGCCGCGATCTCCTTGACGCACGCCTGGTGGTACCCCTCGCGCGCGAACACCGTGAACGCGGCGTCCAGGATCGCCCGCCGCTTGTCGATGCGCCCGCGTGACACGTCCCGGCCGTCACGTGCCCGTACCGCCGTCGTCCTCGCTCCGCTCACCCGGGCAGACTACTGGGCAGGGCGCCCTTCTGTACCGGTGAATCCAATCCTGTGGACGCGGACGGTCACGCGGCTTCGACGTGGGTTCGACGCGGGCACGGGCCCGGCGGTTAGGGTCCGGGCATGGTGCACGTACTGAGCAGCCGCGTACTGCTGCGGCCCACGGACCCCGAGCGGTCCAGGGCCTTCTACGGACAGGCCCTGGGACTCTCCGTCTACCGGGAGTTCGGCACGGGCCCCGAACGCGGAACCGTCTACTTCCTGGGCGGCGGCTTCCTGGAGGTCGCGGGCCGCTCCGAGGAGCCCCCTTCCCCGGGGCTCCAGCTGTGGCTCCAGGTCCCGGACGCCGAGGCCGCGCACGAGGAGCTGAGGGCGGCCGGGGTCGAGATCGTCAGAGAGCCGGTGCAGGAGCCCTGGGGGCTCATCGAGATGTGGATCGCGGACCCGGACGGGGTGCGGATCTGTGTGGTCGAGGTCCCGAGGGAGCACCCGATCCGGTACCGCCCCGGGATCTGAGCCCGGCCGGACCAGCCGTTCACCACCTTCACGCCGTCCGCCGCTCATCGGGGTTCCCTCGGCCGTCCGGGCCGGGGCGTACTGGTGGGATGTGCCCTCGCTCCGTCTCGGAGGAGACGCCCGTACCCACCGCACCCGCCGCCGGGAACGCCCGCGTGGAGCTGCCGGTCCCGCCCGTGCTGTGCCCGTTCCCCTTCTCGTACGACGAAGAGGCCGCGCGCAGGGCGGACGAGGGGATCCTCGCGTGGGCCGGCTCGCTGGGCCTGCCCCCGGAGCGGCGGACGGAGCTGGCCGGCCATCGCATCGGCACGTTCGCGGCCATGACACACCCCGACGCGGCCGACGACGACCACCTCTCCCTCGCGGCCCGCAACATGTACGCCATGTTCGTGGCGGACGACCACTACTGCGACGAGGGGCCCGCAGGCGCCAGCAGCACGTTGTGTCCCGCCCGCCTCGGGAGGACCCTGACCGCGCTGGAGGGCCCCCGGCTGTCCGACAGCGCCGCGGCCGAGGAACTCGTCGGGCCGGACCTCGCGACGCGTGCCCTGCGCGAAGTGGCCCGCCATATGACGCGCCTGGGGACACCGGCGCAGGCGGGACGCCTCCGGCACGAGACGAGCGCGACCTTCCTGGCGATGGCGGGCGAGAGTTCCTGGCGCCTCGCACGGCACCTGCCCGGCCCCCGGGAGTACCTCGCCCATCGGCAGTACAACGGGGCCCTGTCCTGTCTGGCGCTCATCGACGTCACCGGGGGCTACGAACTGCCCGCGCGCGACTGGGAGAACCCCGCGGTCCGCTCCCTGACGCTGACCGCCTCCCTCCTGATCATTCTGGTCAACGATCTGTACTCGGTGGCCAAGGAGAGCGCCGACATCGGCAGCCAGAGCCTGCCCACCCTTCTGTCGGCGCACCACGGCTGGCCCCTCGACCGGAGCATGCGGATCACGGGCGAGCTGCACGACCACCTCATGTGCCACTACCTGCGCCGGGAAGCACAGCTCACCGCGGACACCGCCAACACCGCCGACGTCTCGCCGGAGCAGCCCCGCTATCTGCGCGGGCTGCGGAACTGGATGCGGGGAAGCCTCCAGTGGCACGCCTCCACTGGTCGCCACCATCGGCGCGCGGGCCGCCCCACCCCGGCGACGGACTCCCAGGGCCCCGCCCACGACCGGCTGCGCACCGCCCTGCGGCTCCGGCCGCCCCCGGGCCTCTGCCCGCACTGCCGGGACGGCCGCTCAGCGCCCTGACCCGGCGAGCGCATCGGGGCGGTGCTCCCCCGTTGCGCCCGTGCGCTCCCGTATGACGGGGGTTGCCGGGCACCCTCCCGCCAAGGCGAGGCGGACGAGGCGGGGAGGTTCGCGATGCACGGGCCTGTGACGGTCGGCTGGCTGCTGGTGGCGCTCTGCGCGGCGACGGGCGTCTCCTTCCTGCTGCGGACGAGAGGCGCGCCCCCGGCCCGGCGCGGGGCCGCAGGGAGCGAGGCCCTGATGGGGTTCGGGATGGCGGCGATGGCGCTGCCCGGCGCCGCCGCCGTGCCGCTGCCCCCGGTGGTCTTCGTGGTCCTCTTCGGCGCGGCGGCGGCGTGGGAGCTGGTGCTCGCCCTGGAGGCGCGGGGTGCCCGGCACGGCGCGGCGCACCATCTCCACCACGCCGTCGGCTGCCTGGCCATGGTCTACATGGCGCTCGCGATGACGATGACGCAGACCCCGCACGGCTCCACCGGGCACCACGGCGGCATGGCGGCGAGCGCGGGCCTGCCGTTGCTGACGGGGGCACTGCTCGCGTACTTCGGTGTGTATGTCCTGCGGGCCGGTGCGCGGCTGATGCCCCCGGGGGTGACGGCCGACGGCCTCGCGCTCGGCTCCCCCGGAACGGGGCACGCGCCGCGGACCCGGCCCGTACGTGATCAGCCCGTACGTGATCAGCCCGTACGAGAGACGGCCGTACGAGAGACGGCCGTACGGGATCTGCCGGGGCTCGCGCTGGCGTGCAGGCTGGCCATGGGCACCGGAATGTTCGCCATGCTGCTGACCCTCTGACCCTCTGACGCGCCACGTGTGAGGCGTACGTCACTTCTGCGCGGCGAGACGTACCGCCGCGTAGCCAGGGGCTCATAGTGTGTCGCCCATGATGGTCCCCCTGGCGCTGCTCGTCCTGGCCGGGCTGGCCGCAGCCGTCGCACCCCGCGTGCTCGCCCGCTCCTCCTGGCCGGACCGTGAGCCGGTGCTGGCGCTGTGGGCCTGGCAGTGCGTCGTCGCGGGCGTGCTCCTGTGCTGCGTACTCGCCATGTCCCTGTCCGCCTCCGCCGCGTGGCAGGCCGTCCGGGGCCATGTGTTCGCGCCCGCGCCGCGCGGCGTGGTCGAGGCGTACGGGCTCGGCGCCTACGGGCCGTGGGCCGGATCGCTGGCCGTGCTGCTCGCCTGCGGCGGCGCGTGGACGGGCGCGATGCTGCTGCGCGAGGTGCGGGACGCGCGCGTACGGCGCCGTCAGCGCCGCGCCGAGCTGCGCGAGCGCTCCCCCAGGCTGCCCGGCGAGGAGCCCTCGTCCGGCGACCCGCTGGTGGTGCTGGAGGGCGAGAAGCCGGACGCGTGGTGGCTGCCCGGCACGGCGCCCCAACTGGTCATCACGACGGCGGCCCTGCGACGGCTCAAGGGGCGCCAGTTGGACGCGGTCCTGGAGCACGAGCAGGGGCACGCGAGGGCCCGTCACGACTGGCTGCTGCACTGCTCGTCGGCCCTCGCCGCCGGCTTCCCCCGGGTGCCGGTGTTCGCCGGTTTCCGTGATCAGGTGCACCGGCTCGTGGAGTTGGCGGCCGACGACGCGGCCTCGCGCCGCTACGGGCGGCTGACGATCGCCCTCGCGCTGGTGGAACTCAACGAGGACCGAGGGGTGTTCGGGCCCTGCCCCACTCCCCTGGCCCAGGTGCCCGACCGGGTGCACCGGCTGCTGACGCCCGCGCCCCGGCTGCCCGTCGCGAGCCGTCTGCGAATGACCGCGGTGGCCTCGCTCGTCCCCGTCGTCCCGCTGCTCGTCGCGTTCGTGCCCGGCCTCTCCGCGCTGGGATAGCGCTCCGGGGCTCCTACGGGGCCGCGCGTTCGCGAGCCTTCCGGGCCGCGCGTGTCCGCGCCGGGATGGCCCCCGGGCCCGCGCATGCGTGAAGATCGGTCCATGCACGGTCACGGTCTCCCCCACGGTCTCTCCCCGCCCCCAACGCTCTCCGGACGGCCGCCCGTCGCCCGGTACCTGTGGGCCGCGCTGCCCTTCGGCGCGCTCTCGGCGCTGCTCATCGCCCTCGTGACGACGGGCTGGGCCCCCCTGCTGGAGGCGGACAGACGGGTCGCGGGCGAGCTGCACGAGTCGGCGCTCGCGCACCCGGGCTGGACGCGCGCCAACCGGATCCTCACGGACTGGGTGTGGGACCCGTGGACCATGCGGCTGCTGCTGGCGGTCGCCGTGCTCCGGCTGTGGTGGCGCTCGCACCGGACGCTGGCCGTGTGGGTCGCGGGGACAGCCGCCGTCGCCGCCGGTGTCCAGCAACTGCTCAAGGCGCTCATCGGCCGGGAGCGTCCCGAATGGCAGCACCCCGTCGACACGGCGCACTACGCGGCCATGCCCTCGGGCCACGCGCTCTCAGCGGCGCTCGTGTGCGCGCTGCTCCTGTGGCTGCTGCACCACGCTGCCGTGCGTCCGTGGCTGTGGCGTCTCGCGCTGCCGCTGGCCTGCGTCTCGGTGGCGGGGGTCTCCTTCACCCGGGTCATGCTGGGCGTGCACTGGCTCACCGACGTCCTCGTCGGCTCCCTCCTGGGCATCGGCCTGGCGCTGGCCTCGGTCGCGGGCTGGCACGCGCTCGTGGCCCGCGCACCCGGGCTCGCCGACGCACGCGCGGACGGACGGGACCGGGCGGGAGGCGCTGCCGCATGACGGCCGGAACCCTCGCGAGCGGGGTGCTGTTCGACTTCTCCGGGACGCTGCTGCGCGTCGAGCCCGTCGACCGGTGGCTGCGCGCCGTCCTGGACGCGCACGGCATCCGTACGACACCCGAGGAGTTCGCCGCGCACGCGCAGGCACTGACGGCGGCGGGCGCGCTGCCCGGCGGCCCCGCACCGCGCGCCGTGCCGCCCGCGCTGCGCCCCCTGTGGGACGAGCGCGACCGCACCGGGGAACTCCACCGCGCCGCCTACACCGGGCTCGCGCGCCAGGTACCGCTGCCCGATCCCCGGCTCCACGACGCGCTCTACGAGCGGCACATGTCCCCCGAGGCGTGGCAGCCCTACCCCGACACGGCCGTGGTGCTGCGCACGCTGGCGGGGCGCGGGGTGCCGGTGGCCGTCGTCAGCAACATCGGCTGGGACCTGCGGCCCGTGTTCCGGCACCACGGGCTCGACCAGTACGTCAGCGCCTACGTGCTGTCGTACGAGCACGGCGTACAGAAGCCGGACGCACGGCTCTTCCGCGCCGGGTGCGAGGCGCTGGGGCTCGATCCGGCGCGGGTGCTGATGGTCGGGGACGACGCGCGTGCCGACGGGGGCGCGGCGCGCATCGGCTGCGCGGTGCACCTGGTGCGTCATCTTCCGGTGACGGAGCGGCCCGACGGGCTGCGCCCCGTGCTCGGCATGACGGCGGCCCTGGACCTGGACGCGGACCTGACGTGACCCGCGCCGGGCGCCGGGTCCGGGACGCCCCCGGCCCGAACCCGGGCCCGGCCTCGCTCAGGGCGTGGCCACGTCCGTGTGGATGGCCAGTTTGAACTGGGCGTGGGTGATCGGCGTCTTGATCTTCGCGTCACCGCTGCCGCGTGCCGAGATCTTCAGGCCGAGCGGGATGTCGGGGTGCACGAACATCTGCCACATGTACGCCTTGTACTGGCCGCCGCCCGTCTCGGCGGTGTCCGTGGTCGCCGTCGAGTCGTAGCTGCCGAGCGGATCGCGCACGAAGCGCGCCCGGTACTCGTGCGGCGTGGAGTCCTTCGCCCACTGGACCATGGCCGAGAGCACGCCCCAGCCCTCGTGGCTGGGGTGGATCAGCCCGGAGCGCGGGTCAGGGAAGACGGCGGGGTCGCCGCCGCCCTTGGACGGGTCGTGCATCTTCCACGGGTCGTAGGACTCGTCGTCGTAGGGGAACCTGACGAGGTAGTAGCCGTCCTCGTCGTACGAGACCTTCTGCGCCCCGGGCCCCGATATGCTGTCGTCCCATATGAGCGAGACCACCGCCAGCGACATCGCGTTCTCCCCCTCGTGTCACGTCCGCGCCGCCGCCCGACGGCGACCGCGAGGGAGGGAACGTACCGCAGAGCGGGGTGCGCGAACAGCCGTCGCGGCCCTCCCGTGCCGTTCCGGTTGCGTACGCGTGACGCGTGTACGCGTAGACGCGTCACCCGTCAGACGATGTCCTCGCCCACCAGGTCCAGTTCGCGGTCCCCGCTCCCGCGCGTCGGCGTCGCGTACGCGCTGCGGCCCGCCACCTTCCACCAGACGGTGGCCAGGAGCAGCACCACCGCGAGGGCGACGGGCGCGTAGTTGAAGGAGTTCGCGTTCACCGGGTTGGTCTGCGGGAGGCAGAACAGCACCGTCACGAACAGCACCCACGCCACCGCGATCCAGCCGACGGGCACGCCCCACCGGCCGAGGTTCCACTTCCCCGGGCGGAAGCGGTCGCGGTTCCTGAGCCTGAGGTAGATGGGGATGGCGTAGGCGGGGGTGATCCCGATGACGTTGATGGCCGTGACGGCGCCGTACGCGGTGTCGCTGTAGAGCGACGGCAGGGTCAGCACCGCGGCGACCCCGACCGACAGCCACACCGCGCGCCCCGGCGTGCCCGTGACGGGGCTGACGCGGCGCCACTGCGCGGAGAAGGGGAGGGCGCCGTCGCGCGAGAAGGCGAAGACCATGCGGCTGGCGGCGGCGACCTCCGCGTTGCCGCAGAAGAGCTGCGCCACGATCACGATGAGGAGCAGCAGCTTGGCGCCCGTCAGACCGAGGCTGTCCAGGAAGATCTGGGCCGGTGGCACGCCCGTCGCGCTGTTCTGCGTGCCCGCGTAGTCCTGGATGGCGAAGGTGAGGCCCGCCAGCAGGAAGAAGCCCGCGACCCAGGACCAGCCGATGGCGCGGACGATTCCGCGCGCGGCGCTCACCTCGGCGCCCGTCGTCTCCTCGGACAGGTGCGCGCTGGCGTCGTAGCCGCAGAAGGTGTACTGCGCGAGCAGCAGGCCGATCATGACGACGTAGAGCGAGCTGGACCAGCCCGTGTCGTTGACGAACTCGCCGAAGACGAAGGACGGCGACTGGTGTTGGGAGGGCACCAGCGCCAGCACGCCCACGATGACGGAGACTCCGGCGATGTGCCACCACACGCTGATGGAGTTGAGGACGCTGACCAGCCGGACGCCGAAGAGGTTCAGCGCGGCGTGGAGCAGCAGGATGCAGAGGTAGATCGCCATGACGGTGCCCGGCGTGGGATCGATGCCCCACTGGAGGTTGAGCAGCGCGCTGGTGAACAGCGCGGCACCGTAGTCGATCCCCGCGATGGCGCCGAGCAGGCCGAGGAGGTTGAGCCACCCCGTGTACCAGCCCCAGCGGCGGCCACCGAGCTGGTCGGCCATGTAGTAGAGGGCGCCGGAGGTGGGGTAGGCGCTGGTCACCTCGGCCAGTCCCGCGCCGACGAACATCACCATCAGGCCGACGACGACCCAGCCCCACATCATCACCGCGGGACCGCCGGTGATGAGCCCGAAGCCGTAGAGGGTCATGCAGCCGGAGAGCACCGAGATGACGGAGAAGCTGATGGCGAAGTTGCCGAACGGGCCCATGCGCCGGATGAGGACGGGCTGGTAGCCGAGGTCTCTCAGCTTGGCGTCGTCATCGATGGGCGCTGCTCGACGGGACTTGTGGCTCGGGGGCACCACAGACCTCCTGCGATGTTGCGTGAACGGTGACTCGGATGAGGGGTGCGGGGAGAGAGAGGGGGGCGGGCCCGGAGGCCGAGGGGAGCGGGGGCCGGGGGTCAGGCCGGGGCCGAGAGTGACTGGGCGCGGGCTCTGAGGAACTCCGCCCTCGCCGCCTCCGGGTCGTCCGGGTCGTCGCTCACGTAGCCCCAGGGCTGCTGGGTGAAGTAGGGGCCCAGCGCGGTGAAGACGCGCCCGGCGTCGCGGTGCCAGTGGGCCGCCCAGGCCGCGTGCGCGAGGTAGTTGAGGTCCATGACGGACTGCTGGGCCGGGTCCGTGCGGGCGAACCAGCCGTGCAGCGCGTTGCGGGTGTCCAGGATGATGGGCTCGTGGGCCCAGCGCTGGCGCAGCCAGCGGTCCGCGCTCTGCGCCTCCACCTGACGGCGGAACTGTTCGGCGTACGCGTACAGAGGCAGCACCAGCAGCGGCGATCCGGCGGGTGCCCAGGAGGAGACCCAGCGCATGAAGTCGATGGCCGCCGCGTGCGATCCGTCGGCGCCGGCGGCGCACGCGTGGAGGAAGCGCAGCATGCGGTGGTGTGCCTCGCGGTTGTAGCGGTCGCGCTCGTAGACGCGGTAGAGCAGTCCCCACGGGCCCGGCGGCAGCATGGGCTCGGCCGCGTACTGGCGGTGTTCGGGGCGCACTTGGCGCTCGTCGGCCTGGGCCAGCGCGAGCAGGCAGACCCATGGCACGGGGTCCGTGGGCAGGAGTTCGGCGGCGCCGAGGCAGATCTCGCGTGCCTCGGCCTCCAACTGGGGCGCGCTCGGGTGGCGCTCGCGGTGTGCGCGCAGCGCCCGCTCGACGGCGACCCTGCCCCGCATCACCTGGCAGTTGGGATCGCGGGGCTCCTCCTCCAGCCACGCCTGCACCACCTGGGACCTGGCGGCGAAGACACCGAGCACCTGGGTGCGGGAGGTGCGCAGGGCCCAGTCGCTCCCGGTGCTCTCCAGCAGCGCCTTCATGCCCATCCAGCGGCCCACCCTGACCTCTTCCACCACCTGGCGGAGGGCCGCGTCGAAGCCGGACGGGCTGTAGACGGGGCGGAAGTTGTCGTGCTCGTTGCGTATCCCCCTGGGTGCCATCAGCGCCGCCGTACGTACCGCGGGCACGTGCGGACGGAGGTACGCGGCGGGGGCGGTGGTACGGCGTACGTTCTCACAACAGGTCCTCAACGGAAGGCGGGGCACGAGAGCCGGCCGCTCCAGCCCGGTGGTCAGTCCGGTGGTCAGTCCGGGCGGGCGGAAGCGCAAGCTCCAGGTGTCTGACGAAAACCTAACGCGCTGAGATCACCTGGTTCCAGAGGGACAGTTGATGTTCTTGTATCGTCCCGGCTCTCCTCGGGGTGCTATGACGCCGCTTTTCGCTTCTGCGACGTTTCCGCCGTAGCGTGCCGCCGCTCCGACCGCCTCAAATCTCCCTCAGATCCGCCTCCAGCCGTCTCCGGTCAGCCCTCCAGTCCGACGTGTACGGGCCCGCCGTCCGGGTCGTGGCCCGCGAGGAGCCGCCACGGCACCCGGAAGACCCGCCCCGGCGCGGCGGGCCACGGCGATCGGTGCCGGGCGAGTACGCGCCCGTCCTGGCGGGCCACCACGCGGGGGAAACGCGCCGACTCCCCCGTCCACAGCAGCAGATGCCCGCGCGGCGGTGCCGGGTCGCCTGGCCGCAGGAGCCCCGGCGCCACCCAGCGGAAGGGCGCGTCGGCGAGCACGGGCACGCCCGTGCTGCCCGATGAAGCGTCACCGTCCCCGCCCCAGGGGCAGCGCTCGGCACCGGCGAGCCACTCCGTCACGCGGTCGGCGGCGTGCCTGCCGTCCAGGGCCGCGACATCGGCCGTGTCGACGGGGTGCAGCACATTCCCCGCCGCGAAGACACCGGGCCTGGAGGTGCGCAGCGCGGTGTCGACGAGCGGCCCCTTCGTCCCCGGGTCGAGGTCGAGCCCGGCCTCGCGGGCGAGTTCGTGGTCGGGGATCCAGTCGCCGGTGAGGACGAGGGTGTCGCAGTCGACGGTGCGGCGCGCGCCGCTCCCGGTGTGCTCGATCTCCACGGCGCTCAGCCGCCCGCGCCCGATGACGCGGGTGACGCGCGTGCGGGTGGCCACCGGCACCCGGAGCAGGGCGCGCCCGGCGAAGGTGAAGGCCGCGTAGGACTCGGGCGTCGGCTGGTGCGTGGTCATCAGGGCTGTGCGGCAGCCCGCCGCACGGAGGGTGAGCACGGCCGACCAGCCGACGGCCTCGGCGCCGACGACAACGGCGCGGTGTCCGGGGCGACGCGCGTGGAGGTGGACGAGGTTCTGCAACTGGCCCGTGGTGTAGACGCCTTGGGGCCGGTCGCCCGGGATGAGCCGCGCGGCCCTGGGGCGTTCGCGTGCCCCGGTGGCGAGGATCACCGCGCGCCCCTCGGCCCGCAGCCGCCCCTCGGGGGTGGTGACGTCGAGGGTGCGCACGTCGCTCCAGCCGGTGACGGTGGCCTCCGTGCGGATGCGGGCGCCCGCACGCAGGGCGCGCTCGGCGAGCCCGCGCGCGTACGCCGGACCCGTCTGGAAGCGGCCGAGGTCGCGCATGCCGTAGCCGGGGTGGTCGCTGTGCCGGGGGATGCCGCCGGGCGCGGCCTCCCGGTCCAGCACGAGGACCCGTCCTGGGCCCAGCCGCTCGGCGAGCCGCGCTGCGGCGGTGAGCCCTGCGGGGCCCGCGCCGACGATGACGACGTCGTGGCTGAGCGTCTCCGTTACGTCGGCGGTGAGGGGAGCTTGGGAGCCGTGGGAGTCGTCGGAGCCGTGGGGTTGGCGGTGCGGTGTGGTCATGCGGGTGCCTCCCCGGGTGCGGTGGCCGCCGGTTGGGGCGCGGGCGCGGCGCAGTGGCCCCGCTCTCGTGACGGCGCGCCCTGTCCTTCGCGTCGCGCCGCGAGCCCGTCGTCCAGCAGTGCCTCGACCCTGGCGCCGCAGTAGAAGCCCTGGCAGCGCCCGTTCATGGCGCGTGTGCGGCGGCGCAGCCCGTCGGTCCCCGCGGGCGGCAGTGGCGAGGCGCAGGCGTCCCGGATCTCGCCCTCGGTCACCCGCTCGCAGAAGCAGACGACGCGCCCGTACGCGCTGTCCCGCGCGATACGGGCCTGGTCCTGGTACGGGCGCACGCCCGCCTCTCCGATGTTCGGCATGCGGGGCGGTGCGGGCAGCCCGGTGCGGGGCTCGGCCCTGAGCCCGGCCGTGGTGAGCAGTTCGCGCACGTGCTCGGCGATGGCCATGGAGGCGCTGAGGCCCGTGGAGCGGATGCCGCCCGCGACGAGGTAGCGGCGCGCGGGGTCGGCCTCGATGAGGTAGTCGCCGTGGTCGATGGCGGCACGCAGACCCGCGTAGCTGGCCGTGACCTCCTCCTCCAGCAGTCGCGGCATGAGCCGCGCGCCCTTGGCGAGCAGGAAGTCGAACCCGGCCTCGGAGGTGCCGGTGGCCTCCGGGTCGTCCAGGTCCTGCGCGGTGGGCCCGAGCATCACGTTGCCGTAGATCGTGGGGCTGATCAGCACGCCCTTGCCCCGCGAGGAGGGCACAGGCAGCACGATGCTGTTGGCGAGGGGACGCGCGAACTTGTCGTAGACGAGGAGTTCGCCTCTGCGCGGGGTCACCCGGAAGCGGCTGTACCCGAAGAGGCGGTCCAGCTCGGCCGAGGCGAGCCCCGCCGCGTTGACGACCCAGCGCGCGGCGACCTCGCCGTGCGGGGTCCGCAGCACGGTGACCCCGGACCCGGTGTTCGTCGCGCCGTCGTCCCGGTCTCCCCGGTCTTCCCCGCCGTCCCCGTCCACGCCCGTCACCCGGTGTCCCAGCAGCACACGCGCACCGCGCGACTGGGCCTCCGTCGCGAACGCGAGGGTCGTCGTCCAGGGGCAGATGATCGACTCGTCGGGGACGGTGAGCCCGCCGAGCACGCCCTCGCCGAGCGCGGGGAGACGGCGGTACACCTCCTCGGCCGTGACCTCCCGGCAGTGGGCGTAACCGTTCTTCGCCGCCTTCTCGCGCAGCGCGGGCAGCGCGTCCAGTTCCTCCCGCGTCCAGGCCACGAGCAGCGCCCCGGTGCGCTCGACGGGGATGCCCGTCGCGCGCGCGTAGTCGGACAGCAGCGCGTAGCCGCGCCGCACCAGGCGGGATTCGAGGGTGCCGGGGGTGGCGTCGAAGCCGGTGTGGAGGATGGCGGTGTTGGCCTTGCTGGTGCCGTTGCCGACGTCGTCGTGCGCGTCGAGGAGCGCCACCGACAGGTCGTGGCCGCTCAGTTCGCGCGCGATGGCGCAGCCGACGACGCCCGCGCCGATGACGGCGACATCGTGCACCGCGCCCTCGTGGACGGCGGGTCCCTCGGGGTCCGCGGGGTCCGGCGGGTCCGGGGAGTCCTGCGCTCCCCCGGACCGTGACGTGCTGTGGGGGTTCATGGTGCTGCGGGTTCCTCCGGGGCGAGTGCGGCGGATGTGACGGCGTGCCGCCAGCGGGCGAGGTGTTCCGCGGCGCGCTCCGCTGACCAGCGTGGTTCCACGGTGCTGCCAGGGGACCACGCGGGCACGGCCTCCTCCAGCGTCAGCCCCGGGTCCGTCGCGAGCCGCGCGAAGGCGACGGCGCCCAGCGCGGTGGCGTGCGCCGAGGGGTAGACGTCGACGGGGACCTGCGCGAGGTCCGCCTGCGCCTGCACCAGCGTGCGGCTGCGCGTCAGGCCGCCGTCCACGCGCAGCCGCCGCAGCGGCTCGCCCAGATCGCGCTCGACGAGCGTGGCCAGCTCGGCCACCTGCGCGGCGATCCCCTGGAGCACCGCGAGCACCAGGTGGCCGCGCCGCGTGGACAGGCTCATTCCGGTGAACGCGGCGGTGGCGTCGGGCCGCCACCAGGGCGCCGCGAGACCGGCGAGCGCCGGCACGCACAGCACCCCGGCGGCCTCGTCAGCGGCCACCTCGTCCAGCTCGGAGGGCGCCCCGACGAGGCCCAGGTCCTGGAGCCAGCGGACGGCCGAGGCGGCCGTGTAGACCTGCCCGTCGACGCAGTACGCGGTCTCCCCGCGCACCCGCCAGGCGACCGACGAGGTCAGCCCGGAGGCGGAACGCAGCGCCCGAGAGCCCGTGTTGGCCAGCAGGAAGGCGCCGGTGCCGTAGGTGCACTTGGCGGTGCCCGGGGTGAGGCAGCCCTCGGCGAGCAGCGCCGCCTGCTGGTCGACGGCGAGCCCGGCGACGGGCACGGGCGCGCCGAAGGCCGTCGTCGTGCCGACCGTCTCGTCGCAGTCGGCGATCCTGGGCAGCTCGGCGGGGTCCACGGCGAACAGCCCGGCCAGTGAGGGATCCCAGTCGGCCGCGTCGAGGCCGAGCAGGAGGGAGCGGCTGGCGGTGGACACGTCGGTGACGTAGGCGCCGGTGAGCCGGTGCAGCAGCCAGGTGTCGGTGGTGGTGACCACGCCCTCGCGGGTGACGTTCTCGCGCAGCCAGGTCATCTTGGGCGCGGAGAAGTACGGGTCGAGGACGAGCCCCGTACGCCGTGCGACCCACTCGCGGTCCGCCTCTCTGGCCCGGCAGACGTCCTCGGCGCGCCGGTCCTGCCAGACGACGGCGGGCGAGAGCGGCCGTCCGGTGCGCCGGTCCCAGGCCAGGACGGTCTCGCCCTGGTTGGCCAGTGCCACGGCGCCCAGGGTGGGGCGGCCCGCGCGCTCCAGGGCCGCGCGGCCCGCGTCGAGCACGGACTGCCACAGCGCCTCCGGGTCCTGCTCGACTCCCCCGCCCGGCAGGTACTCCGGGGTGACCGGCGCCTCGGCGACGGCGAGGATCTCGTCGTCGGGGCCCACCACCAGCGCCTTGGTCGCCGAGGTGCCCTGGTCGATGGCGAGGACGACGGTCACAGCGCGTCCGCCTCCACGCCGGGCTCGCTGGTCAGTTGCTCGCGGCGGGTCACCCAGACGACGGCGAAGACGACGGCGCCCAGGACGAGCGTGGCGAAGGCGTAGAGCTGCGCCTCGCGGAAGTCGTCGGGGATGGTGAAGACGCACAGTTCGACGACGAGCCACAGCACGGCCCCTGCGACGACGGGCTTCTCCCACTTGCCGAGCCGGAAGTCGTCCTCGCGCGGGGTGTACTTGCGGCGGGTGGCGATGAAGAGGGCGACGGTCCCTGCGTAGAGGATGGCGGGCATCAGCGTGCCCGCGCTCAGCAGTTGGGGCAGCGCGTCGGGGTTGGTGCCGAAGACGGCGACGATGGCGACCGACGAGGCAGCGACGGTGGCGGTGGCCCAGGTGGGGCCGCCGGTGGGACGCGGCACCCTGCTGAGCACGCCGGAGAAGGGCAGCCGTCCGTCGCGGGCCATGGCGTGCACCAGGCGGCTGTTGCTGACCATGATGACCAGCCCGCAGGCGAAGATCGCGACGCAGACGACGACCAGCATCGCGGAGGCCGCGACATGTCCGAGCGTGCTCTCGATGATGTCGGCGACGGGGGCCGAGCTGTCGGTGAGCGCGGCGACCCGGTCACCGGCGCCGACGGTGATCACGATGAGGAAGAGCATGCCGATGGCGCCGCTGAGCAGGATGGCCCGCACCATGGCGCGGGGCACGACCTGCTTGGGGTTGTGGGTCTCCTCGGCGAGGTTGGCGGCGGACTCCCAGCCCACGAGGGTGAAGGCGCCCAGCAGCGCGGAGAGCATGAACGGGCCGAGGAAGGAGAAGTAGCCGGAGGCGGGCGCGGCCCCGTAGGAGCCGAGGTTGCCCCAGTCGCCGTCACCGGTGAAGATCACGGCGCCCGCGATCAGCAGCGTCAGCCCGATCATGGCGATGACCTCGGCGCCGACGGCCATGTTGTTGACACGGGTGGCGAGGGGCGTGGACCACATGATCAGCGTCATCTGGAGCAGCAGCACGACGATGGTGCCGACGGCGCCCGCCGTCGCCGTGTACTCGATGCCCAGCAGCGGGAAGAGGGCGACCTGCGTCAGCCCGTAGTCCACCGCGACGACGACGATGGCGAGGAACGCGAAGGAGACCCAGCCGAACCACCAGCCGAGCACGGGCGAGGCGAGGCGGCTGGCCCACTGGTAGCTGTACCCGGAGAGCGGGATGCGGCTGGCGAGCATGCCGTAGACGAGCGCTACCAGCGCGGTGCCCACGGTCACGACGGGCCAGGTCCAGATGCCCGCGGGGCCGCCGTAGCCGAGGACGGTGCCGTAGGTGGTGAAGAGCCCCGTGGTGATGGAGATGAAGGAGAAGGCGACGGCGAAGGACTCGAAGCGGCTGAGGGTGCGCGCGAACTGCCGCTGGTAGCCCGCGTGCCGGATGCTCGCCTCCGCCTCGGCGGAGCCGGGGTCGGGCGGCGGCTCGACGGCGGACGCGGGGGCCGCCTCGGCCTGGGGCGCGGCGGGCGGCTCGGGCGGGGTTCCGGCCTGACGGGGCTGCTGCTCCATCGGGGCTCCTTACCGGACGTGGGGAGGCGGGGACGTGAGGGACACGTGGGGGAACGTCATGGGGCGCTATCCGACGATGAGCACTCCCCCCGCCCGCTCCACCGCGGAGCGGAGCCCCTTCGGCGGCGGCGCGTCGGTGATGACGCCGCCGAGTTCCCCGAGGCCGCACACCCGGTGGGGCGCGACGCGGCCGAACTTCGTCGCGTCCGCGAGCACATAGCTGGCCGCGGCGCCCGCGATGATCGCGCGCCGCGGGGCGATCTCGTCGAGGTGGAAGTCGGTGAGGCCGCGCTCCGCGTCGATGCCCCCGGAGCCGAGGAAGGCCACATCCGCGTTGATGTCCGCGAAGAACGCCCTGGCGCGCTCGCTGGAGCAGGCCAGGTCCCCGGCCCGCAGCCGCCCGCCGCTGACCAGCACCTCGACCCGTGGCCGCCCGGCGAGTTCGGCCGCTGCCAGCAGGGAGCAGGTGGCGACGGTGCCGTGGAAGTCGGCGGGGAGCGCCCTGGCCACCTCCAGGGCCGTGGTGCCGATGTCGATGACCACGGTCTGCCCTGACCGTACGAGACCGGCGGCTGCGGCGCCGATGGCCTCCTTCGCCGCGCGCGCCGTGTCCAGGCGCTCCTCGAAGGACGCCTCTTCGCCCGAGGCCGGGGGCGGTCCGGTGGCGCCGCCGTGCACCCGTACGAGGACGCCCTGGCCCTCCAGGGTCACCAGGTCCCGGCGGACGGTCTCGGGCGAGACCTCCAGGCTGCGGGCCAACTCCTCGGTGGAGACGACGCGTTGTCGCGCGAGCGTGAGCCGGATGCGGCGATGACGCTCAGCGGGGAGCACCGTTGACCGTTTCCGTGGACTCTTCTGCGCGCATGTGGAAAATCTTGGCGACGGGCCGCGCGCGGCGTCAAGAGACCAGGGCGCGAAGGGAGTTACGGATGTGTTGCGGCCGGCGCGATGGGTCCGTCATCGGCCCTCATATGCGCACACCGCCGACAGGACCCCCGTGCCTGTCGGCGGTGTGCGCCCGCGTTCAGCGGGCCCGGCGGCTCCGTGGTCACCAGCGGACGGGAAGCGTGCGCAGCCCGCGCAGCAGGCTGGGCCGCCACTCGGGTGCCGGGGCCTCCTCGTCGGCGGCGAGGCGGGGGAAGCGCTCCAGCAGCGCGGGCAGCGCGACGGAGGCTTCGAGGCGGGCGAGCGGGGCGCCGAGGCAGTGGTGGATGCCGTGGCTGAAGGCGAGGTGGGCGCGGTTCGCTGCCGGGTCGCGGTGGATGTCGAAGCGGTCGGGGTCTTCGAAGCGCTCCGGGTCGCGGTTGGCGGCTGCCAGGCAGAGCACGACGCGTTCGCCGCGCGGCAGCGGCGTGCCGGCGAGGGTCAGCGGCTCCGACGTGTAGCGGTAGGCGGCGATCTGCGACGTGGGCTCGTAGCGCAGCGTCTCCTCGATCAGGCCCTCCATCAGCGCCGCCCGTGCACGCAGCGCGGCGAGCTGGTCCGGGTGGCGCAGCAGCAGGTGGACGGCGCCGGAGAGGAGGTTGGCCGTCGTCTCGTGCCCGGCGACGAGCAGCAGGAAGGCCATGCCCAGGAGTTCGTCGGGGGTGAGGCGGTCGCCGTCCTCGTCGTGGGCGCGGACGAGGGCGTGCAGGAGGTCGGCGTCCTCGCCCGGCTCGGCGCGCCGCTTCTCCTCGATCAGCCCGGTGAGGTAGCCGCTCATGGCCACGGCTGCCGCCGCCGCTGCCTCCTGGTCGTGGAAGGCGACGATGTCCCGCGACCAGGCGCGGAACGCGTCGCGGTCCGGCGCGGGCACGCCGAGGAGTTCGCAGATGACGGTGATCGGCAGCGGGTACGCGTAGGCGTCGACGAGGTCGGCGCGGCCCGCCGGTTCCATGGCGTCGAGGAGGCCGGCGGCGACGCGCGCGATGCGCGGGCGCAGGCCCTCGATGCGGCGCGCGGTGAACTGGCGGGAGACGAGGGTGCGCAGGCGTGTGTGGTCGGGCGGGTCGGCCTGGAGCATGTTGCGGCCGATGGCGTGACCGCCGTCGCTGTCGAACTCGGCGGAGTGCCGGATGTCGTTGCGCAGCCTGGGGTCGGCGAGCGCGGTGCGGACGGCGTCGTGCCCGAGGACCATCCGGACCGCTTCCCCGCCGGGCATCAGCACGCGCTGGACCGGGCCCTGGGCGCGCAGGGCCCGGTAGACGGGATAGGGGTCGGCGAAGAAGCCGTCGGTGCCTGTGGTGAGCGGGGTGATCCGGTCGGTGCGCATGGCGGGCTCCTGGCTCCTGAGAAAGCGGGCAAGCAAGCGGGGACAAACGGGGAACGGCCCCCGTTTCGCTGCCACGACGGAGCCTAGCAAGAAGTGGGGAGCAGTCCACACTTTCCCGGCGGACGGCGTCGCCCGATCCATCCGCGCACGGTCTTGACGGGAGGGGGCGAACAGCGCGTCACTGGACGCTAAGCGGAAGCATTTCGGCCGGATCCGGGCGTGCACCGTCGGGCAGCCGAACCGCCCGGCGTACGCGCCGCGCACGGAGACGAACGGGAACGGCCCGGCGGCGACGAAGGAGCACGGGGGCCGTGACGACGGGAAACGCCGGGCCGGGGCCACGAGAAGTGACCGGTATGGGCGATCCCCCGCGTCGCCCATACCGGCGGCCCGCACCGGGCGCCGCGACAAAGAGGCGCGCGCCCGAAATCATGCTGAGTACAGTGGCGCTGAGTATATTGGCTGCGAGCCAGTCAACGCAGGAGTTACAGCATGTCCCCTCGGAGCGCATCGGTCAATGAAGAGTTGCGCCGACGCTCGCGCGAACGCCTGCTCCAGGCGACCGTCGATCTCGTCGGTGAGCGCGGCTACGAAGCGACCACGCTCGGGGACATCGCCGAGCGCGCGAGCTCGGCGCGCGGCCTGATCTCGTACTACTTCCCCGGCAAGCGCCACCTCTTCCAGTCCTCCGTGCACCGGCTGATGCACCTCACCCTGGACGAGGCGCTGGAGCGCCCGCCGCGGCCCGAAGGGGCCCAGGCGGGACGGGAGTCACTGGCCCGCGCCATCGACGCGATCCTGGGCCTGGCCCGCGACCGTCCCGTCCTGATGCGTGCCCATATGGCCGGGATCCTCCAGCAGGAGGGGTTCGTCCAGTGCGACGAACAGCAGCGCCTCGCCCACCTCCTGCACCGCACGGTGCGCAGGTTCGGCTCCCCCGATCCGGACACCGACTACCCGCTGCTGCGCGCCCTGCTGATGGGCGCCGTGGTGGCCGTGCTGCTGCCCGGCGCTCCGATGCCGATCGCGCGGCTGCGGGCCGAGCTCTTCGCGCGCTACGGGCTGGACTGGGAGCTGGGCGTCCCGCCGGAGGAGAATCCGCCCGGCGGGACGCGGCAGTTGCCGGAACGCGTGACGGCGTCACCGGCGCCGGTTCCGAGTCCGGTGCCGAATCCGGGCCCGAGCCCGGTTCCGGGCCCGCTGTCCGAGTGCGTGCCCGAGAGGCTGGCCGGGCCCGGCGCGGACGGCAGCCCGCGGCGGCTCGTCGAGCCGCCGGGGCTGCCCGGCCAGCGGTAGGCCCGGTCCGGTCAGCGGTAGGACGGCTGGGTCTGGACGTTCAGCTCGTCCAGGCGTACGCGCTTGGCGCCGTCGGTGCGCTTGTCGTCGAGGCGCAGGACGTCGAAGCCCTTGGCCATGTCGTTCGCGTAGATGTGGCCGTTGTAGTAGTACGCGGACCAGGCGCCGCCGGTCCTGAGAGTGGTGTCGGACAGGGGGCCGCGCTCGAAGTAGGCGATCTCCTTGGGCTTGGCCGAGTTGGTGAAGTCCCACACCGAGACGCCGCCCTGGTACCACGCCTGGACCATGATGTCGCGGCCCTTGACCGGGATCAGCGAGCCGTTGTGGGCCACGCAGTTCTCGGTCTCCGCCTGGTGACGGGGGATCTTGTAGTAGGCGCGGAAGGCGAGTTCGCTGCGGTCGCCCTTGCCCTTGATGTCGTAGATGCCGTCGGCGCCCTTCTGGTCGCCGGTCTTGGCGTCGCAGGTGGCGGCACCGCCACCGCCCAGTTCGTCGGTGAAGACGACCTTGTCGCCGCGCTGACTGAAGGTGGCCGAGTGCCAGAAGGCGAAGTTCTCGGTGTCACGGACCCGGTCGATGACGCGCGGCTCCTCGGGGTCCTCGATGTCCAGCAGGATGCCGTCGCCCATGCAGGCGCCCGCGGCGATCTTCTTCTCCGGGAACGCGGTGATGTCGTGGCAGCCGGTGGTCTTGCTGTTGCTGGGCTTGGCCGGATCGCCGTCGTAGCCCCCGTCGGGGAACAGCACGGGGAAGTCCACGACCGCCGCCTTGGCGGGCGATTTGCGCGGCACCTCGATGACGGAGATGCCGTCGTGGGGCGGCTGGCAGTCGGGGAAGGTCTCACTCGGGGAGTACGAGGAGACGTAGACGTAGACGCTCTTGCGCTCGGGCACCAGGGTGTGGGTGTGCGAGCCGCAGGCCGTCTCGACGGCGGCGACATAGGCGGGGTTCCGCTTGTCGCTGATGTCGAAGATCTTCATGCCCTCCCAGGAGTCCTTCTCCGTCGCGGGCTGCGTCGTACTCGCGCAGGAGTCGTCGCTCCGGGAGGAGTCGGTGGAGAGGAACAGCAGGTTGCCGGAGACCGATATGTCGTTCTGCGAGCCCGGGCAGAGCACCTGGCTCACGACCTTGGGCGACGCGGGACGGCTGATGTCGTAGACGGTGAACCCGTCGTAGTTGCCCGCGAAGGCGTACTTCCCCTGGAAGGCCAGGTCCGAATTGGTGCCCTGGAGCGCGCCCTTGGGGAGGTTCTTCAGATGGGTGATGTTGTCGCTGTGGACGACCTCGTCCACACCGGGGACCTCGCCGCTCCTGATCGCGGCCTCGGTCTCGGCCCTGTCCCGCTCGGTCACCCGCTCCCGCTGTTGCGGTGAGTCACCCGGGTCGGGAATGGCAGCCGCCGGAGAGGCGGCGAAGAGCGCGGCGAGCAATCCGAGGACGGCCACTCCCGTACCGAACCGCCCGCGTCCTGCGTAGGGTCTGTGCGACGACACTGCGTACCTCCTTGATCCGCCGGTCACCGTTCATGGTTGAACGGTTCGCGGATGCGGGAAGTATGACGCTCAACATGAACATAACAACAGAGCGCTCCTGGAGGACCGCGTGACCGAAGGCCCTGGACCGCGCCCCGGAGGCCGCGGGGAGAGACCCCTCGCCGCCGCCCTCCTGACGCTGGCCCTCGCCCTGGCGCTCCCCGTCCTCGCCGCCTGCGACAGCGGGCAGGAGCGCGACGGCGCGGAGGGCGCGGGGAACCGCGGCGAGCAGTCCGTCGTCGCGCCGGGCAGGCCCGGCGAGAAGGCGAAAACGCTCTCCCCGGACGAGGCGAAGGAGGCGGGCGGCGCGGAGACCGAGCCCAACACCGCCGACTTCCGCTATGTCCGCGACATGATCGCGCACCACCAGCAGGCCCTGACCATGACGCGCCTTGCCGACGAGCACGCCGAGGCGAAGAAGGTGCGCCGCCTCGCCGAACGTGTGGCGGCCTCCCAGGAGCCCGAGATCGGCGCCATGCGCGGCTGGCTGAAGGTCAACGGGGACGAGGGCGGCGACGGCGACCAGCACAGCGACCGCCAGGGCCACGCCCACGGCCACGATCACGCGAAGATGCCCGGCATGGCGACCGAGGCCCAGCTCGACCGCCTGCGCGCGGCACGGGGCGACGACTTCGACGCCCTGTTCCTCTCCCTGATGACCGCCCACCACGAGGGCGCGGTCACGATGGCCACCGATCTGCTGTCGGCGGGCAACGACGTGCGCGTGGAAGAGATGGCGACCGACGTCGTCGCCCAGCAGAAGGCCGAGATCGAGCGGATGCGCAAGCTGCGCTGAGCTTGCGCGTGAGCCCGCTCGACGCGGGACGCGTGTGGCCGTCGAGAGGTACGGGGCACAAGGGGAAGGGTGCGTTCCCGTGGGCAGCGCGTGCACTCCCGTCCGCCGCCGTGCGGTGCGATGCTGGAATCCCGGCGGAAGGAACACTGCCGTGTCCACAGCGCCCCCGGAACCCCGCAGGACCGACACGCCTCCCGGCACGCTCCGCGTCGCCGTCGTCGGCTCGGGCCCCAGCGGCGTCTACACCGCGCAGGGCCTGGCGGCGCGGGAGGAGGGCCCGCCGGTCGCGGTGGACGTGCTGGACCGGCTCCCCTGTCCGTACGGGCTCGTGCGCTACGGCGTGGCACCGGACCACGAGAAGATCAAGTCCCTCCAGAACAACCTGCGCACGGTGCTGGAGCACCCCCGGGTGCGGTTCCTCGGCAATGTCGAGGTGGGCTCGCGTGACCACCTGTGTCCGGCGGAGCTGCTGCGGATGTACCACGCGGTGGTCTACTGCGTCGGCGCCGCCACCGACCGGCACCTCGGCATCCCCGGCGAGGAGCTGGCCGGCAGCCACTCGGCGACGGAGTTCGTCTCCTGGTACAGCGCCCACCCGGACTCGCCGCCGGACGCCTTCCTGCTCCCCGTCAGCTCGGCCGTGGTCATCGGCGTGGGCAACGTCGCCGTCGACGTCACCCGCGTACTGGCCCGCGCGGCGGACGAGCTGCGCCCCACCGACATGCCCGAGGGCGCCCTGCGCAGCCTGACCGCGAGCACCCTCGCGCGGGTGTCCATGGTCGGGCGGCGCGGCCCCTCGCAGGCCAAGTTCACCACCAAGGAGCTGCGCGAACTCGGCGCCCTGGCGGGCACGGAGGTCCGCGTCCGCGCCGACGAGCTGTCCCCCGACCCGTACTTCGCCGCCCCGGCCCCGCTGCCCGCCGCCGCGCGGCGCAATCTCGCGGTGCTGCGCGAGTGGTCCGAGCGGGCGGGGTCCGAGGGCGCGGGTGCGGAGGCGGGGGCGGGGGCGGCGCGCGCGATCGAGCTGCGCTTCTATCTGCGCCCGGTGGAGATCCTGGGCGACGGCTCGGG
>NZ_BAAGSO010000099.1:24682-53559 GCF_054782395.1 Streptomyces daliensis
GCGTGCCGCTCCCGGGGCTCCCGTTCGACGCGGCGACGGGGACGGTGCCGCACACCGGGGGCCGGGTGCTGCGCGAGGGCGCCGTCTCGCCCGGCGAGTACGTGGCGGGGTGGATCAAGCGCGGCCCGACGGGCGTGATCGGCACCAACCGCCCCTGCGCCAAGGAGACGGTCGCCTCGCTGCTGGCCGACGCCGGGGAGCTGCTGCGTGCGACGGGGCCCGGGGAGACCGACCCCCTGGAGGTGCTGCGGCGCCTGGGCGAGGACCCGGTCGAGTGGGCGGGCTGGCACGGCATCGAGGAGGCCGAGGCGGCGCTGGGGCGCGGACTGTCCCGTTCCACCGTCAAGATCCCGGACTGGGAGGGCCTGCTGGAGGCGGCGCACGGGCAGGGGCAAGGACACGGGCACGCCCGCTGAGCTGGGCGAACGCCGCGCCGGGGGCGATTGTCAGTGGCGAGGGGCAGACTTTGCCGTACCTCAGACAAGGCTAGGACAAAGGCGTCCCGGAGGCGGTGTCAGACATGACCGAGATCCTGCTCGCGGTAGGCACGAGAAAAGGGCTGTTCCTCGCTCGGAGGGCGGCCGGTGACCGGCACAAAGGGGGCTGGGAGTTCGACGGGCCCCATTTCAACGCCCAGGCGGTCTATTCGGTCGGCATCGACCGTCGGCGTCCGGGCGGTCCGAGACTCCTCATCGGCGGGGACAGCGCGCACTGGGGCCCGTCGGTCTTCCACTCCGACGACCTCGGCGCCACCTGGACCGAGCCGAAACAGGCCCCTGTGAAGTTCCCCCAGGACACGGGCACCTCGCTGGAACGCGTCTGGCAGCTCCAGCCGGGCGGCGAGTCCGAGCCCGATGTGGTGTACGCGGGCACGGAGCCCGGCGCCCTCTTCGTCTCGCGGGACGGGGGCGAGAGCTTCACGCTCGTCAGGGAGCTGTGGGACCACCCCACCCGCAAGGACTGGGTGCCGGGCGGCGGCGGGCTCGGGCTGCACACGATCCTGGTCGATCCCCGTGACGCGCGCGCGGTGACGGTGGCCGTCTCCACGGGCGGCGCGTACCGCACGGCGGACGGCGGCGCGAGCTGGGAGCCCTGCAACCGAGGGGTGCAGGCGGCCTTCCTGCCCGAGAGCCAGCGCTTCCCCGAGTACGGGCAGTGCGTCCACAAGGTCGCGCGGGACGCGGCCGATCCGGACCGCCTCTATCTCCAGAACCACTGGGGCGTGTACCGCAGTGACGACGGCGGCACCGCCTGGGAGTCGGTGGGCGACAGCCTCCCCTCCGATTTCGGCTTCCCCGTGGCCGCGCACCCGCACCGGGGCGGAGTCGCGTACATCTTCCCGCTCAACGCGGACATCGACCGCGTGCCCGCCGAGCACCAGTGCCGGGTCCACCGCACCGAGGACGCGGGCGCGAGCTGGCAGCCGCTCGCCACAGGGCTGCCCGAGTCCGCGCACTACGGCCCGGTGCTGCGTGACGCCCTGTGCACGGACGACGCGGACCCGGCCGGGATCTATTTCGGCAACCGCAACGGCGAGGTCTTCGCCAGCGCGGACGAGGGCGACAGCTGGCAGCAACTGGCCGGGCACCTGCCGGACGTGCTGTGCGTCAGAGCGGCGGTGATCGGCTGAGGTGACGGCCGGGCCTGACGGGTGCGCGCCGGGGGGGGACACGGACCCCGGTCCATCGCCGCGCGCGGCGGCTACCTGAACTCAGCGCAGTGCTCCGTCCTTTGGGGCGGGGGTGAAGCGGTTCTGAGAAGTGTTCTGACTCGCAGGTCGCAGCGGGCGATTTTGCTGCTCGATGTACTGCTTCACGTTGCTCAGTGGTGCCCCGCCCACCGACCCGGCGAAGTCGGAGCCGGACCAGAGTTTGTTGGTCCGGTAGTAGTGCCGGAGCAAGTCGGGGAACTCCTGGCGGAGTCTGCGAGAGGACACGTCCAAGTGGCGGGGCAGCGTGAACGTGCAGTGTCTGCTTGTACGGATCTGGGGCGTGTCGGCCATGAACCAACGGCACAATAGAGGGGTGAAGGCGGACATGGGGCGCAAGTACCGTGCGTACCCCACCGAGGGGCAGGAGTCGGTCCTGACCGGGTGGGGGCACACCGCACGTGCCCTGTGGAATGTGGCACTGGAACAGCGCGTGTACCTGTGGGAGCAGCGCCGCTACACCTTGCGCGCCGTCGAGCAGTGCAGGCACCTGACCGCCGCCCGTGCCGACATGGACTGGATGGGAGACCTTCCCGCGCAGGCCGGACAACAGATCCTGCGCCATCTCGACACCGCGTACGACAACTTCTGGAACCCGGAGCACCCGGCGAGGTTCCCGTCCCACAAGAAGCGCGGGCACCGCCTGTCGATCCCGTTCCCCGGGCAGGCCGTTGAGGTCCGCAAGCTGAACCGTAAGTGGGCCCAGGTGCGCATCCCGAAGCTGGGATGGCTCCGGTTCCGGCGCTCTTGCGCCATCGGCGGGACGATCCGCAACGCCACCCTCTCGCGGGACGGCAATGGCTGGCACATCTCCTTCGGCGTCCACACCGGGGCCAAGCCCGCGCCGCCGAACGGCAAGCCCGGCTGCGGCGTGGACTTCGGCGTCGCCGCGTCCGCCTACGTCTCCACCGAGACCGCGCCACGCCTCATGCCGCCGTCCCTGACGAAGAACGAGAAGGCCCGCCTCCAGCACCTTGAACGCACGAAGGCCCGACAGATCACCTACGCCAAGAAGCACAACAACGGGCGATACGGAAACCGGCTGCGCCGCACGATCGCACAGATCGCGAAACTGAAGACCCGGCAGGCCAACCGCCGTCAGGACTTCACGCATCAGCTCACCACCGACCTTGCCAAAAACCACGGCTGGTTCGGTATCGAGGACCTGCGTGTGAAGAACATGACGGCCTCCGCCAGGGGCACCGTCGAGGAGCCGGGGAAGAACGTGGGCCAGAAGGCCGGACTCAACCGGTCGATCCTGGACAACAGCCCGGGCGAGCGACGGCGCCAGCTCGCATACAAGGCCCGCCTGTACGGCTCGGAACTTCGGGCCGTACCGCCGTTCCACACCTCCCAGACCTGCGCCGCCTGCGGCAATGCCGATCCCGGATCCCGCAAGGGATGCGGACGGCTGTTCGCCTGTGTCCACTGTGGACACGAGGACGATGCCGACCACAACGCCTCGGTGGAGATCGAGGCCCGTGCCCGCCGGACCGGTGGCACGGTTACCAACAGCACGCGCAGCACCACTACGGTGCGAGTCCCGGCCACCGGCCGGAGGCGGATGCGTGAAGCCCCGAAGCCCGCTCACACGAGCTGAAGGGAATCGCCCTCAATTTATGGGGGCGAGGATGGTCAAGTTGTCACCCGTCAGCCCGAACAGCCGTCCCGCGCGAGGAGCTTGCCGTGACAGACGAACCTTCGGCCCCCGGCGCGCACCCGTCGCCGACGATCGACGCGTCCGTGCCGCACTCCGCCCGGATCTGGACGTACTGGCTGGGCGGCAAGGACCACTTCGACGCCGACCGCGCCGCGGGCGACAGCTTCCTGGAGACCTTCCCGGGGATCGCGGAACTCGCCCGCACCGGCCGGTACTTCCTCGGCCGCGCGGTGCGCCATCTCGCCGGTGAGGCGGGCATCCGCCAGTTCCTGGACGTGGGCACGGGCCTGCCCACCGTGGACAACACGCACGAGGTCGCCCAGCGCGTGGCCCCGGACTCCCGGATCGTCTACGTCGACAACGATCCGCTCGTCCTCGTCCACGCCCAGGCGCTGCTGACCAGCTCCCCCGAGGGCGCGACGGACTACATCAGCGCCGATGTCCGCGACACCGACGCCATCCTCGAAGCCGCGGCACGCACGCTCGACCTCAGCCGCCCCGTCGGCCTGATGCTGATGGGCATCCTGGCCCACGTCGACAGCTATGACGAGGCCCGCTCCGTCGTGCGCCGCCTCATGGACGGGCTCCCGTCGGGCAGTTACCTGGCGGTGCGGGACGGTTCGACGACGGACGAGGCGTACGCGCGGGCCATGGAGCAGTACAACGCCAGCGGCGCCGTCCCGTACCACCTGCGGACGCCCGAGGAGATCGCCGGGTTCCTCGACGGCCTCGACCTCGTGCCGCCCGGCGTGGTGCCCTGCCCCCGCTGGCGCCCGGACGCGGCCGACCCCTTCGCCTCCCCCTCGTCCGCCGAATCAGCCCTGCTGGGCGGCATCGGACGCAAGCCGTAGCCATAGCCGTGGGAGCTGCGGGGGCCGGGCGAGGCGGTGTCAGTCCGGGCCGCCGCCGAGGCTGATCTCGTTGCCGTCCGCGTCGCGGTAGGTCACCTTGGTCACGCCGCCGTCGTACGTCTCGCGGCGCTCGGGCTTGATGCCCCGGCGGGCGATCTCGGCGACCCGGTCCTCGATGTCGTCGACGAACGACAGCACCAGGGCGTTTCCCGCCCGTTCCTGATCACGCACGATGTAGACGTACCGGTGCTCGGCCACCTCCCAGACCGCCTCGATGTCGTTCGGCAGGAACGAGGGCTGCCTGCCGAAGAACCGCTCGTACCAGGAGAGCGCCGCGGCGTAGTCGGTGACGGGGATGCCCGCGAAAAGGTCCTGTGCCATGTCGCGCTCCATGGTGACGTGTGGGGCCTGGTGTCACCAGTCTCGACCCCGGCGGCGCCGGAGACTCATCGGAACGGTGCCGCCGTCCGCCCGGTCGGCTCACGCCCCCAGCTCTCGCCCCAGGTCACGCCGCGGGCGTGACCTCCCCGACGTGGTGCAGGCGGGTGACGACGTGCGCGAGCGCCTCGCGCTCACCGGCCGCCGCCGAGCGGAGCGCGCTCGCGCGCCCGACGCGCCGGTCCGCGTCCTTCGCCGCCTCGGCGAGCGCGTCCGTGATCCGGTCCGCGTTCGCGCGCCCCGGCCGGGGCGCACCGTGTTCGAGGCGTACGGCGCAGGCCGTCGCCGCGTCCACGACGCGCTCGGCCATGGCCATCGCGGCGAGCCAGTCGCGGGTCGGGCCGCGCCGTGAGGGGAACTCCGAGGCGGCCATCTCCGCCATGGCGCGTGCCTCGCCCAGCGCCCGGTACGCCGCGCGCCGCAGCGCCATCCGCTCCTCGCTCCCCTCGGCCCGCCGCACCGGCTCCCCCGGCGCCGCGACGGGCGCGGGACGGACGGCCAGGACGTGCCGCACGTAGTCCTCCGTACGTCGCAGCGCGGCGGCGAAGCGGGGGCCGACGTGGGTGCCGGGAGCCAGCAGCCGGGGCAGGTGTCCCGCGAGCAGGACGATGCCGCTGGCGATGGCCGTGTGCGTGAGGCGGGGCGCCGCCGCCTGGGTGTCGCCCGCCGTGAAGAGGAACGCGAGGACCATGAGCGTGACCACGGTCGTCTGGAGCGCGAAGTGCCGCGTCGCGACGGGTATCAGCGCGCCCGCCGCCCCGGCGACCACCACCGGCCACCACGGCCCCTCCGCCACCGCCGTGAGCCCGGCGAAGAGGAGCACGCCCACGGCCGTCCCCGCGACGCGGTTGACCACCCGCGAGAACAGCGGCCCCATGTCCGGCTTGACGAGGAAGGCGGCCGTGGCCGGGAGCCAGAACCAGTGCTCGGTGCCCAGCAGCAGCGCGGCCACGGTGCTGGCCGAGACGCAGACGGCGACCCGCAGCCCGTACGCGCGCCCCGCGGCCCCGAAGACCCCGCGCCGGTGACGGCCCCTCCCCTTGCCCGTGAAGGCGCCGAGCGCGTGCGGGTGCGGGTGTCCGGCTTCCTCGGCGGGTCCGTCGCGCGGCTCCGTACGGCCGAAGACGACGGCGGCGTCGAGCAGCGCGCGGTCGAAGGAGCTGCGCGCCGTGGTCTCGGGGACGGGCGCGGGCAGCGGTCCAGGCGGCTCGCCCGTACGCATGGCAGCGGCGAGCCGTCGCGGCCCGTCGGCGATCCGCGCTGGCAGCGCGTGGGCCTCCCACAGCAGGGCGACGCTCGCCTCGCACAGCGCGGTGGCGGCGGCGAAGCGCTCGGCCAGCAGCCGCTCCTGTGCGCTGGCCGTGGTGCTACGGGCCCGCACGCGCGGCACCCCCACACGCCGCCCCCCGCGCAGCGCCCGCAGACGCAGCACCGGTACGCGCAGCAGGCGGCGCAGGCGCAGGGCCTCGTCGGCGCGGTCGAGGGCCGCGGTCAGCCGTCGCCTGGCGCCTTCCGCGCCGGGCCCGCCGACGGCGTCGAGCGCGTCGGCGAGGGCGTCGAAGACGGCGGCGATGGCCGCGCGCTCCCCGTCCAGCGCGCCGCCCCATGGGCGCGGCGGGCGCAGGACGAGCCGCAGCAGCATCAGCCAGCAGGCGCCGCCCAGGAAGCAGAGCGCCTTGAACCAGGGGGAGCCCGGCATGGGCATGCCAGCACCCACGGCCGTCGCGACGAGCATCTGCATCCCGGCCGCCGACCAGACGGGGCCGCTCACGCTGACCGCGCCCGAGAGGAGCCCGACCGCGAAGAGCAGGGGCACCGCCCACCACGAGGTGGGCGCCACCGCGTCGAGCAGCGCGCCCGCCAGCAGGCCTGAGGCCCCCGCGAGCGCGGGCAACCCGATGTGCGCGGCGCCCTTGCGGCGCGTGCCGGGCCGGTCGTTCACGCCCGCGAGCATCGCGCCGATCCCCGCCAGCACCCCGGCGCCCGGATGCCCCGTGGCGAGGGCCACGGCGAGCAGCGGCCCCGCGCTCAGCGCGCCACGACCGACGGCGGGCCAGGGCACGGGCGCCCGCTGCCAGCGCAGCGGATGGACCAGCCACGGCGGAGCGGAACGGAGCGAGCGACGGGCGGCGGAGCGGAGAGAGCGGCGGACGACTGCGCGGAGCACGGGCCTCCTCGTAGTGGTGCATGACGAAGTGGTCCGGCGGACGGCTGTGGCCGACGGTGTCCCTCCACCGTAAACGCGCGCTCTGTCCTTACAGCGGCGCGAGGGTTACCAGAATGTGTCCTTCCGCATGGCCCGGCCCTCGACGGGGACCGGCAGCGGCACCTCTTCCGCCCGGCCGTCCCAGCGCACCCGGATCTCCTTGGGGAGGGGGCTGCGGGAGGAGGGCGCCATGAGAAATTCCACCGTCTCGCCCGGCCGCACGACGGCGTCCTCGGGCAGGTTGCGCACGACGCGCGGCAGCCCGACGGGGTTCACGCGCACCCCCGTCAGCACGGTGGCGCCGGTGTTGCGCAGCGCGTAGGAGTGGTCACCGTGGCGCTCCAGCCGCAGGGGGGAGGGCACGGAGTGCTCCGTCGGGGGCAGCGGCCGGCGCAGGGGGTCCTTGCGCCGCCGCTTGCGGCTGTATCCCGGCATGGCTCCCGTAGGGGCGCCGCTGCCGTACGGGGCGGGAGCGGGAGGTTCCTGCGGATAGCCCCAGCCCGCGCCGGGGCCCCCGGGCTGGGCGGGCCGCTGCTCCGGGGGCGGAGGGCCTGGCCATGCGCCGGGGCGGCGCAGGGCCAGGGTGCCGCCCTCGGCTCCCTCGGCGTCCTCCACGACCTCCGCGTCGTCCACGGCGTACGCGTCGTCCTCGTCCTCCGGAACGTCCCAGTCCGCCAGGTAGTCCGGCTCGTCCACGGCGGCCGGGGCGGGGGTGGGGGCGGCGGGGGGCCGCTGTCCGTTGACGTTGACGCTGACGTCGGAGTGCCCCGTCATCCGCGCGAGGATCTGCTCCATGACCAGCGTGCGGCGTTCGGCCGTCTCGATCTGACGGCGCTGGAGCTGTGACGCCTCGGCCTGAAGCTCGTTCTGGCGCTTCAAGTCCCGTTTCTGGCTCGCGCCCTGCCAGATCGCGAAACACGCCATGGCGAAGGTCACCAGGGTGCTGCCCCAGGTGGCGGCGTCACCCGCCTCCAGCGCGTAATTCTCCATGCCCCGACTCTAAGCAAGTCCCCCGCGCCTCTGGCCAGTTCGAGGGGTGCCACGCGTGTGCGGTTCGTGGAGATGTGCCGGGGGCGCCGGGAAGGAGGGCCCGGGGAAGCCGCCGACGTCCCACCGCCGCCCCACGCGCCCCTGCCGCACCGGACCGCACCCGGCCGACGCGCCGGAGGCCCGGATTCCGGGCCTCCGGACGGGAGCGGGTCAGCGGAACGGACAGGTCAACGGCTACGGTGCTGCCATGGCGACCAGCGGGGTGGAGGATCAGGTGCACGGATACGCGTTGCTGATAGCGGCGTCTCCGCCCGCCAGGCACCGGGCCGTGAGCGCCGCCGACGCGCTGCCCGCGCTCGCCGCCGTGCCGCCCGCGACGCTGCTGGGCACCGCGACGGCCAGCGTCGTCCAGCTCGTCGACCCGGACGACCCGCAGACCGTGCTCACGCACCTGCGCACAGCCGCCGCGCACCAAGGGCCGCTGCTCGTCTATCTGTCGGGCCAGCTCGTCCTCGACGCGAAGCAGCGGCTTCCGCATCTCGCGCTCGCGCGTACGACGCCGAAGGCCGCGCGCTACACGGCGCTTCCGTGGCACTGGCTGATCGCGGAACTCCAGTACCGCCCGCAGGGGACGACGACCGTCTTCGCCGACCTCGTCGCGGACGAGACGGCGTGGGCGAGCGTCTCGCGCCGCCCTGACCAGCTCGCCTCTCCTCTCGCGCTGTACGGCGCCGTCGCGCCGCCACCGCCGAAGCGGAGCCGTACCCCTCGCACGCCCCGCTACAGCCAGGCGCTCGCCTCGCTCCTGCGCGGGCTGGCCGAGCGCCCGCCGCTCGGGCCGCTGCACGAGGCGGCGGTGGCGGACGCGCGGCTGACGGGACAGGAACTGCTGCTGGGCGGCGCACCCCACGAGGGCGGCCTCCCTCACGGGAACGGGCACCTCTACGGGAACGGGCTCGTCCATGAGGGCGGCTTCCCCGAAGCGGCCGGGCTGCCGGGAAGGGGCACGGTCGCGTCCACGCCCGTGCCCCTTCCCGGCCAAGGGCACCCCGGCGACGACGCGCCCGCGAACGGGGCCCAGAACGGAGCCGCCGCCGGGACCGCGCCCGGCGGGTTCCCGTACGGCAACTACGGCAACGGCTCCGGGACCGGAACCGGAACGGAGACCGGCCCGCCCGGTGCGAGCGGCCCCGGCCAGCACTCCTTCACCGGCCCGCCCCCGGAAGCGGACGCCGACGCGTCGAGCCCCGTAGAGACGACGGACACATCGGGCGCGACGGACACGGGCTCCCCCGCCGCGGCGGACGCCCCGGACGAAGCGCCCACCCGCCCGAGCCCCGAAGAGGCGCCCGACGACAGCCCCCGCACCGGAGAAGTCCCCGTCGGCACCCTCCCTCCCCCGCCCATGCCCTCGCCGCCCCTCCCGGCGATGCCCCCACTGCCCCCGATGCCCCCGGGCCCGCCGCCCGTCGCGCAGCCGCTGCCCCAGGCCCGGCCGGAACCGGACCCGGAACCGGAGGAGCCGGAAGACCCGCACGCGGCGATCTTCGAGGCGGCCCGCGCGGGGCACCACAGCCAGGCCGCCGCCATGGCCGCGGCCTGGGAGCAGGCGGCCCTGCGCGCCCACGGCCCCGACTCGGCCGAGGCGATCCACTGGGTGGAGGTCAGGGCGGACCTCGCGCGGCTCGCCGGGGAGCCGGACCGGTCCTGCTCGCTGTGGATGGTGGTCGCCTCGACGCGCCTGATGGCGGGCCAGCGCCCCGAGCAGACCGAGGTGGCCAACGCCGTCGACCGCGCCCACCACTGCTGGCACCTCATCGACGACCCGGGCACGGCGCGTGAACTGGGCCTGGAACTGGCGCCGTTGCGCCAGCGCGTGCCCGGTGGCAAGCCGGGGGCCGTGGAGGACGTGCAGGGGCGCCTGAACCTGCTGGTCGGGGAGGCGGCGCAGCGGCGCCCCTGAGCCGCCCGTCCCCCACCACCGCCGCTCTCACCACACGCCCGTCACCCCGCGTCACCGGAATTCACCGTTTCCGCTGAATTCCGGTTGCGGAAGCCAGCCGTCCGCGCCCCGGACCAGAGCCCCGCCGCGCGGACGGCGCGCCAGGGCGCCCGTCACGCGCCACCCGTACGGATCCTCTCCTCCGACGCGCACTCCGCCACCGGGCGGACCATCATGTGTCGGGTACGGCAGACGTGTCATCGCCGGAACGCCGGTTACCCGCGACGTCAGCGGGCCCGCCGTGCCCCGCCCGGACCGCCCACCGCCCACCGCCTGGAGAGAGCGCATGAGCACCACCGCACAGATCGGCGTCACCGGCCTCGCTGTCATGGGCCGCAACCTCGCCCGGAACTTCGCCCGCAACGGCTACTCCGTGGCGGTCCACAACCGCACCGCCGCCAAGACCCGCTCCCTGGTGGAGGACTTCGGCGACGAGGGCACGTTCGTCCCCGCCGAGTCGGCAGAGGAGTTCGTGGCCGCGCTGGAACGCCCGCGGCGGCTCGTCGTCATGGTCAAGGCGGGCGGCCCCACGGACGCGGTGATCGACGAGTTCGCGCCGCTGCTGGAGGAGGGCGACGTCATCATCGACGGCGGCAACGCCCACTTCGAGGACACCCGCCGCCGCGAGAAGGCGCTGCGCGAGCGCGGCCTCCACTTTGTCGGCGCCGGCATCTCCGGCGGCGAGGAGGGCGCGCTGCACGGCCCGAGCATCATGCCGGGTGGGCCCCCGGAGGCGTACGAGGCGCTGCGGCCCCTGCTGGAGAGCATCGCAGCGAAGGCGCCCGACGGCGTCCCGTGCACCACCCACATCGGTCCCGACGGCGCGGGCCACTTCGTGAAGATGGTGCACAACGGCATCGAGTACGCGGACATGCAGCTCATCGGCGAGGCGTACGAGCTGCTGCGCGACGTCGGCGGCTACGCGCCCGCCGAGATCGCCGGCATCTTCCGCCGCTGGAACGAGGGCCGCCTCGACTCCTATCTGATCGAGATCACGGCCGAGGTGCTGTCCCACACGGACGCGGAGACCGGCAAGCCCTTCGTGGACGTCGTCCTGGACCGGGCCGAGCAGAAGGGCACGGGCCGCTGGACCGTGCAGACGGCGCTCGACCTGGGCGTTCCCGTCTCCGGCATCGCGGAGGCGGTCTTCGCCCGCTCCCTCTCGGGCCACGCGGAGCTGCGCGAGGCGGGCGCGGGGCTGCCGGGCCCGAACGCTCCGGCGCTGGACGCGGCGGACGCGGAACAGTTCGCCGACCAGGTCGAGCAGGCGCTGTACGCGTCGAAGCTGGTCTCGTACGCGCAGGGCTGGAACATGATCCAGAAGGCGAGCGAGGAGTACGACTGGGACATCGCGCCCGGCGCGGTCGCCGCCATCTGGCGCGCCGGCTGCATCATCCGCGCGGCCTTCCTCGACCGCGTGCGCAACGCGTTCGCCGCCGACCCCGGGCTGCCGACGCTGCTGGCCGACGCGGAGTTCGCCAAGGAGATCGGCGAGGCGCAGTCCGCCTGGCGCTCGGCCGTCGCCACCGCCACCCACCGGGGTGTGGCCGTACCGGGCTTCGCCGCCGCGCTGTCCTACTACGACGCGCTGCGCGCCGGACGCCTGCCCGCGGCACTCACCCAGGCGCAGCGCGACTACTTCGGCGCCCACACCTACCGTCGCACCGACCGGGAGGGCGTCTTCCACACCCTCTGGGGCGAGGACCGCAGGGAGGTCGGGGCCGACTGAGGACCGGGCCCGCACGAACGCCACCCCGCACACCCCGCACGCCCGCGCGCCCCGCTCACACAGCCCGCACAGCCCACACGGAGAACACAACGATCAGCGAAGGAGGCGTGGCATGACCACCCCACCGCCCGATCCCGTACCTCCCACGCCCACCCCAGCGCCGCCGGGGCCCGGCGGGCCCGACCCAGGACCCGCGCCAGGACCCGTTCCTGGACCGCCACCCGACCCCGTGCCGCCCACTCCTCCCCCGGCTCCGCCGCAGCCCGAGCCGGACCCCGTCCCTCCGGCGCCACCTCAGCCGGGACCGGATCCGGAGCCTCCGGCGCCGCCGAAACCCGGTCCGATGACGGACTGACTCCCCCTGGGCCAGGGCTCGTTGGGGGCCTCCTGGCCTCCAACGGGAGGGGACACGCCATGACCCCTTTGGCGCTTTTCACCCATTTGCCAGTTTCTCCCCATTGATACTTTCTGTGAAGCTGGAAGCGCTCATGGTGACTGTCCCCTACATCAGGAGTGCCCCGTGATCCTGTCCATCTCCGGTGTCGTCCTGCTCGGCACCATCGTCTTCCTCTTCTTCCGGAAGGACGGCCTCAAGCCGACCCACGCCGCAGTCTCCGCGCTCTTCGGCTTCTATCTGGCCGGTACGGCGATCGCCCCCAGCATCAAGGCGGGAGGCGAGAGCCTGGCGGGACTGCTCGGCGGACTCAATTTCTGAGGTTCGGACACGCCGAAACCTCGGTTTCTTTCGGACACTGACGACCCGGGTCTCCCACGGCCCGGGTCCGCGGTTCGGGCGGCACAGACCGTCCGGAGGAGGTTCGTGTGGGGCGCTGGCCGCTTCCCCGCCCCGGGGGTGGAACGGAGTCATCGCTGTCGTCGCTCGACCGGAGCCGTGAGGCCGTACGGGCGGGCGCCGACGGGGTGCTGGACATACTGCACCCCTTGATCACACTCGGCCGCGGCGTCGGCCGCCTGGCACTGATGGCGCGGTCCTGGTGGGACCGCACACCGAAGGACCGCAGGGGGCCCGCGCTGTTCGTGAGCGCCGTCTGCGTGATCGTCGTAGGACTGATGCCGTACGGACCCGCGCTCGCCCTCGTGGGCGTCGTGGGCGCCGCGGCCTGGTACGGGCGCGGACACGGCGCGGCCGACGCCCAAGCGGGCCCGGATGAGGAGGAGACGGCGCGCCTGGAGGCGGTGTACGAGGCACTGGTCCCGTACTTCGCCGTCCCCGACGACCCGCACCCCGACCCCCTCTACACGCACAACGGCGAATGGGCGCGCGTCTTCGAGGAGTTCGAGTTCACCGACGAGGGCCGCATCGCGCGCCTCCTGCTGCGCTACCCCGCCCACTTCAGGGACGGCGAGCCCGAGGAGCGGCTGCGCGTCGAGCAGTTGCTGAGCGCCAAGTCGGGGCGCGGGCGCGAATACCACTTCTGCTGGGACGAGGAGCGGAACCGGCTGGAGATGTCCGTCCTGGGCCCCCTCCCCTCGGGCATCCACGCCCAGCGCTTCGTGACAGGCCCCGGCGAGGTACTGCTCGGCTTCACCGACCCGGAGGCGGTTCCGCTGACCGTGCCCGTGGCCGACGACGAGGGCACCCGGGACGTCCCGCCCGTGATCTGGCGTACGGGGGCGCGCTCGACGGAGTCGCACCTGCTCGCCGTCGGCGTACCGGGTTCCGGCACGAGCACCCTGCTGCGGTCCGTGGTCCTTCAGGCGCTGGAACACGGGGACGTCCTGGTCGTGGACGGCAGCGGCGCCGGGGAGTACGCCTGCCTCATGGGGCGCTCGGGGGTGCTCGCCGTCGAGTCCTCGCTGGTGGGGGCGCTCGCCTCGCTGGAGTGGGCGGTGCACGAGACGGAACGTCGGCTGATGTCCGCCAGCCGGGCACGCCAGGTGGGCCGCGCGGTGCCGTACGACCTGCGGCGCCCCCTGTGGATCGTCCTCGACCGGCCCGCCGTCCTCAGTCACCTCGCCGCGGCCGAGGGCCGCCGGGATCCGCAGGACCTCCTCCAGGTGCCGCTGCGGCACGGGCGTGCGGCGCGGGTGACGGTGGCGGTGGCCGAGCAGTTCGAGTGCATGGAGGGGCTGGGACATGCGGTGCGCGCGTACACGCGGGCGCGCGTCGTGCTCGGGCCCGCCTCCCGCGAGGAGACCCGCGCGGTCCTGGGCGAGCCCCCGCGCTCCGCCCCGGCGTACGACACGCCACCGGGGCGCGGCCTCGTACGCCTGGGCACGGGACCCGTCCTGCGCCTCCAGGTCCCGGCGACACCCGACCCGTACGACGAGACCTCGGGCGAGACCGAACGCGCCGCAGTGCAGGCCCTCCTCCCGGAAAGGGCCTCGACGGGGCGGGCCTAGGAGGTGTCGGTGACGCGGTGGCCGCCCCGGGCGTGCCGGAGTTCACCGGCACGCCCAAGGCAACGGGTACGACGGGTTCAGCGGAAGGCCGCCGCGTTGCGCTCGGCCCACCGGGCGAACGTTCCGGCGGAGCGGCCGAGTACGCGTGCCACGTCCGGGCTCACCTCCCGCTCGCCCGGCGTGGGTGAGCCCAGGATGTCCAGGGTGGCGTCCGCGACCGGCCCGGGCATGAAGGTGAGCAGCTGGCCTCGTGCTTCCTCCCTGGTCTGCTCGACGAACTCGACTCGCTCGCCCAGTACGCCGCCGATGGCCGCGGCCATCTGACGGGGCGACACCGGTTCGGGCCCGGTGAGTACGTAGCTCTCACCGGCATGACCGGGCTCCAGCATCGCCGCGGCGGCGACCGCCGCGATGTCGTCGGGGTCGATGATCGGCAGGCCCACGTCGCCGAACGGTGCGAACAGGGTGCGGTTCGCGCGGATCGGCCCGGCCCAGGCGAAGGCGTTGGACGCGAACCCGCCCGGCCGGAGCAGCGTCCACCGCGCACCCGAGCCCTTGACGGCGCGTTCGAATCCGCTGACCAGGCCCCCGTGGTACGGCGAATCCGGCCGGGTGACGACCGCCTGCGAGGACAGCGCGACGATCCGGCCCGAGCCGCTCGCCGCGGCGACGATCTCGTCGAGCTTCGCCTGCTGAGTGAGCAGATCGCCCGCGGCGAGGAGGAAGACGGCCTCCGCCTCGCCGAAGACCTCCTTCAAAGTGCCGGGCTCCGACAGATCGGCCCGCAGGGCCCGGGCCCCCGCCGGGACTTCGGTGATGTTCCGGCTGACCGCGGTGACCTCGGCGCCCGACGCGGTCAGTAACCGGACCAGGGTGCGTCCGACGTTTCCGGTGGCTCCAGTGACGACGTACATATGACATCCCCCCAGGGAAGGTCGAGTGAGTTAGCTGACTAACTAAGATGAACCTAGCATAGACTCAGTCGGGTGACTGACTCTCGACTGAGGGCCGCCTCGGCCAAGCGGCAGCGGCTCATGGAGGCGGCCGCGCGCGTCGTGCACGAGCAGGGCGCGGGGCGGACCACGATCGCCGACATCGCCCGGGCGGCGAACGTTCCGGTAGGGAACGTGTACTACTACTTCAAGACCAAGGACGAGCTGGTCGGCGCCGCCATCTCGGAACAGGCGAGAGGCTTCCGGGAACTCGCCGCCGAGCTGGACCGGCTCGACGACCCCCGTGAGCGGCTCCTGCGCCTCGTCGACGGCTGGCTCGGCCAGAAGGAACGGGCCGCCCGTTACGGATGCCCGACCGGCACCCTGGCCGCCGAGCTCGACAAGCGCGACGAGGGCGGCCTCGACGTCGAGGCCGGCCGGGTCATCAGACTGCTGCTCGACTGGGTGGAAGCGCAGTTCGACGCCATGGGGCGGCCGGACGCGGCGGACCTGGCGGTGACCCTGGTCGGCGCCTATCAGGGCATGTCGGTGCTGGCCAACGCGCTGCGCGATCCGGAGATCATGACGCGCGAGGTGCGGCGCCTCACCGCCTGGCTGAAGGAGTTGGAGCCGTCCCCGGGATCTGCGTAGGCAGGCGGGCAGGAGGTCAGTGTGTAAAGCGATGCACGGTTTCCGGGTGGATGACGACGCGGACCTGATCAGTGGCCAGCATCGCGGCGAGGTCGTCGGCCCGGGCCCGGTCCGCGAGGTCCCAGTAGCGGTCGGCGAGGCGGGAGCACAGGGCGTGCGCCCCGTCGGCCTCCACCGTGGTGCGGCCGGCGACGGACACCCAGCGCTCGCGCTCACCGGCCGGGGCCGCGACGACGATCGAGGCGCGGGGGTCGCGGCGCAGGCGCCGCACCTTCGGCGAGTCCGGTGCCGTGAAGAACTGCACCGTCCCCTCGGTGGTCGCCTCGAACCACACCGGCCGGGGCTGGGGTGGCAGCGGCCCCGCGGCCACGGTCAGGAACCCGTGCAGGGGGCGTGCGAGAAGTTCGTGATCCTCGGCGGTCAGCAGGCTCGTGGTGGTACTCATGCCCCCATCCAACGACGCCCGCCCGACCGAATCCATGAGCGAGACCCCGAACCCCCTTCGCCATCGTCCAGCACCCTTCCCAGCGGGCGCCTACCCAAGTGCCCCTCGGGGGTTCATTCGCGTGCTGCGACCCGGTGGCACGGGTTGTGCCCACCCTCCCCCAGCTACCGCTGGGAGGTGCCCCTCGCTATGCGAAACGCCTGCCCACAACAATGGGGCGCAGTCGCCGTCGGCTTCCCGTGGCAGGGGCTGGGCCCGTACCGCCAGGTGCGGGCACACAGCATGGCAACAGCCTCAGGGACCACCGGCCGGAGGTTGGCCACCGGGTGGGAGGGGACGTGGTGGGGTGTCCCCGCAGGACGAGCAAGTCACCGGCCGAAAGCCGACAACGAGACCTTCACGCCGAGGAGACACCCCACCGCGGCACCGACCCCCACCACACACGCGCCCATAACCACGGTCCGAGCCAAGAATCACGCGGCGCCAGCCGCATCGCACCGTCACCACACGCCGCGCCGAAGCCACCGGCCCGCACCCGGAAACGGCGAACCGCCCAGCGCAGCGCCCCGCACCCCGTGCCGCAGCACAAAAATCAGCGCGGGACCCTACGGCGCGCACCACACCGGCCAACCGTCCCGCGCAACACCCCCGACGAACGGGGCACCTCCGTTTCCTTCCGCAGCCCCGCGAAGGGGCCGTCACGCCACGTAAGACCGAGGCACGTTCGCCTCGGGAACCGCACCCGTGCGGACAAGATCAGCGGCCGTCGCGAGGCGGCTCGCCGCCTCGCGGGCGAGGGGGTCGGCGATGGTGAAGGGCAACCTGACGTACCCCTCGAACGCGCCGTCCACCCCGAACCGCGGCCCGGACGGCACCCGCACCCCCAACCGCTCCCCCGCCTCCGCGATCCGCGACCCGGAGAGACCACCGGTACGGGCCCACAGCGTGAGCCCGCCGAGCGGCACGGTGAACTCCCAGTCGGGCAGGTGCTCCCGGAGCGCGGCGACCAGCGCGTCACGGTTGCCGCGCGCACGCTCACGCCGCACGGCCACCGCCCCCGCCCACGCCTCGCCGTTCATCATGTGGGCGACGGCGAGTTGTTCGAGCACGGGGCTGCCGAGGTCGGCGTAGGCGCGTGCCGCGACCAGGCTGCGGATCACCTCGGGAGCCGCCCGTACCCAGCCGATGCGCAGGCCCGCCCAGATGGACTTGCTGACGGAGCCCACGGTGATCACCGTCGAGCCTCCGGAGTCGAAGGCGGCGACGGGCCGCGGCAGCGGGGTCTCCTCGTCGAAGGCGAGGTCGGCCATCGTCTCGTCGGCGACGAGCACCGTACCGGCGGCGCGCGCCGCCGCGACGAGGTCCCGGCGCTGGTCGTCGGGGGCCAGCGATCCTGTGGGGTTGTGGAAGTCGCCGATCACGTAGGCCATCCGGGGCGCCGCGTCCCGCAGCACCTGCCGCCAGGCGGTGAGGTCCCAGCCCGCGAGGCCGCCCGCCATGGGCACGGGGACGAGGCGGGCACCGGCGTCGCGCAGGAGCTGGAGCACGTTCGCGTACGAGGGGTGCTCGACGGCGATGCGTTCGCCGCGCGGCGTCAGCAGCCGGGTCAGCGCGGCGACGGCGCCCATGGCCCCTGTGGTGACCATGATCTGCTCGGGCATGGTCGGGACGCCGCGCGCCGTGTAGCGGTCGGCGAGCGCCTCGCGGAGCGCCGGGAGGCCCGCGGGGTAGTCGCCGTGGGTGTGCGCGTAGGGCGGGAGTTCGGCGAGGGCGCCCTGGAAGGAACGGGTCAGCCACGGTTCGGGCGCGGGCAGCGCCGCGCAGCCGAGGTCGATCATGGATCCGGCCGCCTCGGGCGGCAGCGGTTCCAGCCCGCGCGTGGGCACCGGGTTGCCCGCGGGCACGGCGGTCCAACTGCCGCTGCCGCGACGTGATTCCAGGAAGCCGTCGGCGCGCAGCGCCTCGAAGGCGGCGGCGACGGTCGTACGGGAGACGCCGAGCGCACCGGCCAGTTCGCGCTCGGCGGGCAGCCGCGTGGCCACGGGGACCCGGCCTTCGAGGATGAGGAGGCGCACGCCGTCGGCGAGGGCGCGGTACGCGGGGGTCCGGCGCCCGGATGCCTCGTCCGCCGCCCGCGCGAACCCGGACGGCGCGGCTCCGGAAGACACGGCCCCGGACGACGCGGCATCCGGCGACGCCTCCGCGCCCGCGCCCCCGTCCGAACCGTGCCCGCCCGCCTCCGGCGCGCCCTCGCCTGACGGCCCCAGGGGAGTGAGCGCGCGCGCAGCGCCCGCCGTACCGGAGGCGCGCTGGGAGCCGAGGAGCCGCGCGAGCCGGGTCGCCCCCATGACCGAGGTCCACTGCGCCATTTTCGCGGTCCACCCTCCCGGTATTGGCCATGCGAATGGCCTCTTCCCAGGCCACAGGGTGCCACGGTTCCGGTCATTGCCGCCAGAAAGGGAGATCCACCGTTCGCCGGGCCCGGCCGTCATCCGGTGCGCGGAGGCCCGGAGGCGCACGCGATACTGCGACGGTGATGAGCACAGCGGACCCCCGGCACCCCTTCCTCTCCGGCCCGGCGCCGCTCGCCTTCGCCCACCGCGGCGGGGCCGCGTCGGGGCTGGAGAACACACACGGAGCCTTCGCGCACGCCCTCGACCTCGGTTACCGCTATCTGGAGACCGACGTCCACACCACGGCCGACGGCCAGTTGGTCGCGTTCCACGACGCCACCCTGGACCGGCTGACGGACGGGCACGGCCCGATCGCCCGGCTGCGCTGGGACGAGGTGCGGCGCGCACGCGTCGCGGGGCGTGCACGGGTGCCGCTGATGCGTGAGCTGCTGGAGTCGTTCCCGCAGGCGCGCTGGAACATCGATGTGAAGGCCGAGTCCGCGCTCGTGCCCCTGCTGGAACTGCTGGAGGAGACGGACGCCTGGGACCGGGTGTGCGTCGGCTCCTTCGAGGAGGCCAGGGTCGCGCGGGCCGCGTCGCTGGCCGGTGTCCGGCTGGCCACGTCGCTGGGCACCCGTGGCGTGCTGGGGCTGCGGCTGCGCGCGTTCCGGCTGCCTGGCGCGGTGCGCCCCGGCGCCCTGTGCGCGCAGGTTCCGGAACGGCACGCGGGGGTACGGGTGGTGGACCGCGCGTTCGTCAGGGCGGCGCACGCGCTCGGCATGCAGGTGCACGTGTGGACGGTGAACGACCGCGAGCGGATGCGGGCGCTGCTCGACCTCGGGGTGGATGGCATCATGACCGATCACTTGGAAACGCTGCGTGAGGTGCTGACCGAGCGGGGAGCCTGGCCTGGCTGACCGCCGTACCCCGCGTGGGACGGCGTACGGCGAGGAGTTGGGGGGCCGGGTGGATGCTGCCGTGACGGAACCGGGAGGCAAGGGCACCGAGGGGGGCGAGGGGGCCAGCGAGGAGACACGGGAGTCGCGGGAGTCGCGCCGCAGGGAGCAGCGCGGCTGGTACTTCTACGACTGGGCCGTCTCGGTCTTCTCCACCAGCGTGCTCACGGTCTTCCTGGGCCCGTATCTGACGGAGGTCGCGAAGGCCGCCGCAGGGCCCGACGGTTTCGTACACCCCCTGGGCATACCGGTGCGCGCCGGTTCCTACTTCGCGTACGCGGTCTCGGCCTCCGTACTGCTGTCGGTGCTGGTGATGCCGCTGGCCGGGGCCGTGGCCGACCGGAGCGGCAGGAAGAAGCCGATCCTGGCGGCCTCCGCCTATCTGGGCGCGGCGGCGACGGCGGGCATGTTCTTCCTGGACGGCGACCGCTATCTGCTGGGCGGGTTCCTGCTGATCGTGGCGAATGTGTCGCTGGCCGTCTCGATGGTGATCTACAACGCCTTCCTCCCCCAGATCGCGCCGCCCGAGGAGCGGGACGCGGTCTCCTCGCGCGGCTGGGCCTTCGGCTACGCCTCGGGCGCGCTGGTGCTCGTCGCCAACCTGGGCCTGTTCCTCGGCCATGAGTCCTTCGGCGTGCGCGAGTCGGTGGCGGTACGGATCTGTCTGGCCTCTGCCGGTGTGTGGTGGGCGGTCTTCACGCTCGTACCGCTGCTGCGGCTGCGGGACAGGCCGGGCGCCACGACACCCGGCGCACCCGGCACCCCCGCCCCGGAACGCACCCCGCTCGGCGGCGGCTGGCGCCAGTTGGCCCGCACCCTGCGCGAGCTGCGCCGCTATCCGCTGACGATGCTGTTCCTGCTGGCCTATCTCGTCTACAACGACGGGGTGCAGACCGTCATCACCCAGGCGTCGGTGTACGGCTCCGAGGAGCTGGGCCTGGACCAGACGACGCTGATCGGCGCGATCCTGCTGGTGCAGATCCTGGCGGTGGCCGGGGCGCTGGGCATGGGCAGGCTGGCGGAGCGGTACGGCGCCAAGCGCGTGATCCTGGGCTCGCTGGTGGCGTGGACGGCGACGGTGAGCGCCGGGTACTTCCTGCCCGCGCGGGCCCCCGTGTGGTTCTTCGTCCTGGCGGCAGGCATCGGGCTGGTGCTGGGCGGCAGCCAGGCGCTGTCCAGGTCGCTGTTCTCGCAGCTCGTCCCCGCGGGCAAGGAGGCGGAGTACTTCTCGCTCTACGAGGTGAGCGACCGCGGCACGAGCTGGCTGGGCCCGCTGCTCTTCGGCCTCGCCTACCAGCTCACGGACAGCTACCGCGCGGCGATCATCTCGCTGGTGGTCTTCTTCGTGCTGGGATTCCTGCTCCTGTGGAGGGTGCCCGTGAGGCATGCCGCGGCGGCGGTGGGGAACCCTTCACCGGACCGGATTTAGCTCCTGGGCCCGCGGCCCGGTAGTGTAACTCCTTGGCCCACCGGATGGACCGTTACTGCACGCCAAAGAGATGCGAACGCTGGGTGACATCTCCTGTCAGATGTGACAAACCGGGCGCTGGTGGGTACCGCATATTCGATGAAGCGGCGGCACGACGGGCGACGCATGTCCCTTGACGGGAATCTTCACCGCCGACCGGACGTTGACTGGATGACGACGACAGCGACACCTGTCCTGTGGGCGACAAGCCCGGGAGGCACGATTCATGAGTGAGCGAGCTCTTCGCGGCACGCGACTCGTGGTGACCAGCTACGAGACCGACCGCGGTATCGACCTGGCACCGCGCCAGGCCGTGGAGTACGCATGCCAGAACGGACATCGTTTTGAGATGCCGTTCTCGGTAGAGGCCGAGATTCCGCCGGAGTGGGAGTGCAAGGTGTGCGGCGCACAGGCACTCCTGGTGGACGGCGAGGGGCCGGAGGAAAAGAAGGGCAAGCCCGCGCGTACGCATTGGGACATGCTCATGGAGCGGCGCACCCGCGAGGAGCTGGAAGAGGTGCTGGCCGAGCGACTGGCCGTACTGCGTTCCGGCACGATGAACCTCGCAGTGCATCCGCGCGATGACAGTGGTGGGAACAAGCGCAAGTCCGCCTGAGGGTGCGACGGGCGTCCACCGCCCCATAGACAGCACGAGGGCCTGTGACCACGACCGGTGGTCACAGGCCCTCGTGCTGTCCTGCCCGCCCCGGCCCCGTACGCCTGGTGCCCCCGCCCCGTACGGGACGGTCCCGTACGGGGGACGGCCAGGCCTCGGCTCGGCGCTCAGCGGCCCGCCGGGGGGTTCCCGGGCTCGTCGTCCCGGACGACCTCGCCCTGGACGACCTTGCCGTCGGGCCGGTGCATGCGGACCTGCTCCTCGGCCTTGCGCGCCTGCTGGTAGGCGTCACCCAGCGTGCCCGGAGCGAAGCCCTCGCGGCGGCCGAAATAACGCTGTGTCGAACGCCGCATCAGCCGCGCGGTGGGCGGGAAGAGGCACAGCAGCCCGGCCACGTCGGAGAGCAGCCCGGGGACCATCAGCAGCAGCCCGCCCAGCATGGCGAGCGCGTTGCCCCCGCTCCCGCTCCTGCGCGCCTCCTCTTCCTCCTCGGCCTGCGGCTCGCCGCCCTGGGCCTGCGCCTGGGCGCGCTGCACGCTGCGGGTGAGGTTCTGCCAGGCGCGGCGGCCCGCGCGCTTGATCGCGAGGGAGCCGAGGACGAAGCCCGCGACCAGCAGGGCCAGCACCGTCAGCCCGCCCGCGGCCTCGCCGACGAGGACCAGCAGCCAGATCTCCAGCAGTGCCCACACCGCGACGCCCAGCGGGATGAACCGGCGGGCGCGGGAGCGCGGGCGCGGCTCGCGCCCTTCACCGGGCGCTCCGGGGCCCTGGCCGTGCTGGTGGCGGGCGCCGTCCTGCTCGGGCGGGGGCTCGTAGGGGAAGGGTGCGCGGGTCGTCATGGTTCAAGTGTGCCTGCGGCCGAGGATTTTCTTCACCCGGCCCTCGACCCCCCAGGCGGCCACCCGCCAGAGTGCCTCGGCGACGATGTCGCGGCTCATCTTGGAGTTGCCGCGCTCGCGCTCGACGAAGGTGACCGGCACCTCCACGACGCGCAGTCCCGCGTGCACGGTGCGCCGGGTCAGGTCGATCTGGAAGCAGTAGCCCTGCGAGGCGACCGTCTCTATGCCGATGCTCTCCAGCGTCTCCTTGCGGAAGGCGCGGAAGCCCGCCGTGATGTCGCGCATGGGGACGTCGAGGAGGAAGCGGGAGTAGGTGCTGGCGCCGCGCGAGAGGTACTCGCGGGACTTGGGCCAGTTGACGATCCGCCCGCCCGGCACCCAGCGGGAGCCGATGACGAGGTCGGCGCCGCCGAGCGCGGTGAGCAGCCGGGGAATCTCCTCGGGCTGGTGGGAGCCGTCGGCGTCCATCTCGATGAGGACGCCGTAGCCGTGCTCGATGCCCCAGCGGAAGCCCGCGATGTAGGCGGCGCCGAGGCCCTCCTTGCTGCTGCGGTGCAGTACCTGGACCGCTTCGTCGTCGGCGGCGATCTCGTCCGCGATCTTGCCGGTGCCGTCGGGGCTGTTGTCGTCGGCCACCAGCACGTGCACCTCGGGCACCGCCGTGCGCACGCGCGCGATGACCGACCTGAGGTTGTCCGCCTCGTTGTACGTCGGGATGATCACGAGGGCCTTGCCGAGCGGGCCGTACTCCCGCGCTTCGCCGTCCGTCACCGCTGCTGCCCCTCTTGCCCCGCTGCTGTCCGCGCTGATGCCTGCTCTGTCGTCTGCTCCGCCTGCGCTGCCGGGTCCGCCCCTCCGGCCGCCCGGCGACGTGTCCTGCGGCCGAGGAACAGGGCCCCGGCGCAGGACAGGACGCCCACCATAGCGAGCACCCATTCGGGAAGGGCGCCCACTCGGTCAGCGACCGTCGTGTCGTCGCGCAGCGGGAGGCTACCCGTGAGGGTGTCCCGCGTGAACTCCTGGGTGCGCTGCTCGACGGTGCCGTCCGGGGAGACGATCGCGCTGATCCCGCTGGGCGCCGCCGTGACGACGGCCCTGCCGTGCTCGACGGCCCGCAGCTTGGACATCACGAGCTGCTGTTCGGGCTGGCCCGTGTTGCCGTAGGTGGCGTTGTTGGTCTGGATGACGAGGGCGCGGGCGCCGGCGTTGACCGTGTCGCGGGGGATCTCGTCGTAGGCGACCTCGAAGCAGATGACGTCTCCGAGGCGCGCGGGGCCCGTCTGGAGGACGCCGGAGTGGTCGCCGGGCCAGAAGTCGCGGGGGACGCGCTGGAGCCGTGTGATGACCTTGCTGAGCTGGTCCCTGAAGGGCACGTACTCGCCGAAGGGCACGGGGTGCTGCTTGGTGTACGAGGCGCCGGGGCCCTTCTCGGGGTCCCAGACGATGCCCTGGTTCTCGACGTAGCCCTCCTTGGTCGGGTGGTCGACCAGGGCCCCGACGAGGACGGGGACGCCGATGGCCTTGACCGCCTCGTCGATGCGGTCGCCCGCCTCGGGCCACTTGTAGGGGTCCAGGTCGGAGGAGTTCTCCGGCCAGATGACGAGGTCCGGGCGCTTCACCTCGCCCTTCTTGACCTTCCTGGCCAGCTCCAGGGTCTCCTCGACGTGGTTGTTGAGGATCTTCATGGGGCGGCCGAGGAAGTCCATGCCGGGCTGTTCCACGTTGCCCTGGACCACGGCGATGTCCACCCGGTCGTCGGCCTTGGTGGGGACCGGTACGGCGTAGCCGGCGGCCGTCACGGCGACGGCCAGGACGAGCGGCCCCGCGGCAGGCACGTAAGCGCGCGGCCCCTTCGTCGCCCCCTCCTCCGCGTGACGCTCCCCCGCACGGCCGCGCAGCGCCCAGAGTGCGACGGCGGTGGCCGCGAGGAGGGTGCCGGTCAGTGCGACGGCGAAGGTGACCAGGGGGGCGCCGCCGAGCGCGGCAAGCGGGGTGTAGGGCGAGCCGGTGTTGGCGAACGCGAGCCGTCCCCAGGGGAACCCGCCGAAGGGCACGCGGTCGCGGGCCCACTCCTCGGCGACCCACAGGCAGGCACCCCACAGCGGCCACAGGCGCACCCGCGAGGTGACGGCGAGCGCGGCACCGAGCGCCGCGAGGAAGAGGCCCTGGAGGAAGGCGAGGCCCAACACGGCGTCCCAGCCGATGACATGGAGCCACTTCAGCAGGACGGTGAAGAAGGGCCACCCGAACGCGAGCCCGAGCCAGGCGCCCTGACGGCCCGTACGGCCGCGCGCCAGGAGGCTGAGCGCGGCGACGGAGACGAGTGAGAGCGGCCACGCGCCGTACGGCGGGAAGGCCAGCGCGAGGGCGACGCCGGAGAGGGCCGCCAGGGCCGTACGCGGGATCTCGCGCCGCACGAGCGCGCCCGCGCGCCGCCACCGCCCCGCGACGGGCGCGCCGGGCTCCTGGGGCGCGGGGCCGCCGGGTCCGCCGGGTCCGCCGGGTCCGCGGCTCGCCCCGTCGTCGGCGGGTCGGGCGCCGTCGGCCTCGGCCTCGCGGCCCTCGTGCCCCTCACGGCCCTCGGGCGCGGCGGACCGGGGCGTGTCCGGCTCCTTCGCGGACTGGCCGCCTGGAGCGGATGCGTCGGTGGTGTCGGAGCCCGATGGCACGGTCGCGGCCTTCCTACAGGTCGTGCGGTGGTGGAGCGACCGTATAACGCGCGGGGCGCCGCGCGGGCCCGGGGTGCGGAAAGCCGCGGGTTCACGGGCGGCGTGGGGGCCGGAGCGTGCGCGGGAGCGGGCGTGCGTGACCTTCTGCGGATCGGGGCCCGGCACCCTTCGGGCCGACCTGGGACTCGCTGGCTGCGAGTCGACCGAAAGCCGTTGTCTACTGAGCGACCGGGCCCCACCCGGGTCACACCTGCCGACCGGGCGAAACCTTCCGCCCCCGTGCCGCGGGCGCTGGACCTGGCTCCCAGTGGTGGTGTACCGGTGCGGCGCACCACCCCATGGCCCAGCGGCGTTCGACGACTGCGCGGAAATTTCCCGGTCGGACGTCCTGTGGTGGACCCGGCCGAACCTACCCGTCCACTGGCGCCGCCTGTCAACAGCCGTATGACCTGCGTCGTTTCGCTAAATCACCAGGTCAGTGAGTGGTGCCCCACGGGGGTCCGACAGGCCGAGGGCACATCGTTCGGCGGTATGGGAGTCCCCACTGTCACTCGAACGGCCCCGCGTACACCGTCCTGCCTCCGACCACCGTCCGCAGGCAGGTGGGCAGTTGGCCGCCCGGGGTGAGATCGGGCAGGCCAGGGGTGCCGGAGCGGGGGTCCGTCGACCAGTTGGCGACCCGGTTGTCGGGGGTCTGGACGACCAGTTCGCCGGCGCGCCACACCGCGTAGTCGGCGGGTGCTCCGGGCACCAGGACGCCCGCGTCGTCGCGGCCGAGTGCGCGCCAGCCGCCACGGGTGTGCGCGGTGAAGGCGCCGCGCACCGAGATCCGGTGCTCGGGTGTGCGGTGGAAGGCGGCGGCGCGGATGGTGCCCCACGGGTCGAGCGGGGTGACGGGGCTGTCGGAGCCCAGGGCGAGCGGGACTCCGGCGCGCAGGAGGGCCGCGTACGGGTTGAGGGTGCGGGCGCGCTCCCGGCCCAGGCGCTGCGCGTACATGCCGTACTCGCCGCCCCAGGCCGCGTCGAAGGCGGGCTGCACGGAGGCGGTGAGGGCCAGCTCGGCGAAGGCGGCGACGGTGGTCTCCGTCAGCATCTCCGCGTGCTCGACGCGATGCCGGGCAGCGCGTACGCGGTCGAGGCCCACCTTCCCGGCCGCCGCGCGCACGCCCTCCGTCACGGCGGTGAGCGCGGCGTCCCCGATGGCGTGGAAGCCCGCCTGGAGTCCGGCCTCGGTGCAGGCGGCGACGTGGGCTGCGATCTCGTCGGCGTCCAGGTGGGCGCTGCCGGTGTGCCCGGGCGCGTCGGCGTAGGGGGCGTGCAGGTGCGCCGTGTGGGAGCCGAGGGAGCCGTCGGCGAAGAGGTCACCGGCGGCTCCGACGGCGCCGAGGGCGCGGATACGGGCCGCGTCGGCGGGCGACGTGACCTGCTCGGCCCAGTAGCCGTGCACGCGGGGTCCTGGGGCCTCCGGGGACGCCGTGGCGAGTTCCAGGAGGGAGACGAAGTCGTCCTCCCCGGAGATGTCGGGGCCCGCGCACTCGTGGACGGCGCCGATGCCCAGGGAGGCGGCGTGCTCCAGGGCCGCGCGCTGGGCCTCGGCGCGCTGGGCGGGGGTGACGGTGCCGTAGGCGGCGGCGCGCACGGCGTGGTGCGCGTCGCCGGTGAGCGGCCCTTCGGGCTCGTAACCGGCCAGCCGGGTGACGCCGGGGACGAGGTCGAGCAGCGCCGTGGTGGCCAGCGCCGAGTGGACGTCGACGCGGCTGAGGTAGAGGGGGCGGCCTCCGGTGGCGCGGTCCAGTTCCTCGCGGGTGGGGTGACGGCGCTCGGGCCATGCGGCGGCGTCCCAGCCCGTGCCGAGGAGGACGCGGTCGCCGGTGCGTGCCTCGGCGTGCGCGCGCACGCGCTCCAGCGCGTCCGCGAGGCAGGGCGCACCGGAGAGGTCGAGTCCGGTCAGCGCCAGCCCGGTGGACGTGGTGTGCACATGCGCGTCCGTGAACGCGGGGGTGACGAGGGCGCCGTCGAGGTGGACCGTCTCGTCCACGCCGTCGGCGAAGGAGTCGGCGGCGCCCTCGGAGCCCACCCAGGCGATGCTGTCGCCCTCCACGACCATCGCGGTCGCGAAGGGGTCGGCCGGGCTGTGGACCTCGCCGCCCCTCAGCAGGAGGGTGCGGCTCTCGTGGGGACCGGGGGCGGTGCGCTCGCTCATGGGGACAGTTTCCCGCCCCGCCGCGGGGCCCCGGACCGCGGGGTGGGCCGTCCGGGCCGCCAGGCTCCCCGACCCCGGCCCCGGGCCCCGGCGCGCGCGTCAGATGCGCGGGGGCCGTGCCTCGTACGGGGTGGACAGGACGACGGTCGTCCGGGTGGAGACGCCCGAGAGGGAGCGGATGCGGGCCAGGAGGTGTTCCAGCTCGATGGGCGTGGCCACGCGCACCTTGAGGATGTAGTTCTCGTCGCCCGCCACGCTGTGGCACGCCTCGATCTCCGGGACGTCGGCGAGGCGCTCCGCGATGTCGTCGGGGGCGCTGGGGTCGAAGGGTTTGACCGAGATGAACGCGGTGAGCGGCAGGCCCACCGATTCGGGGTCCACGAGCGCCGCGTAGCCGCGGATGACGCCGCGCTGCTCCAGACGGCGCACGCGCTGGTGCACGGCCGATGTGGACAGGCCGGTGGCCTTGCCCAGGTCGGTGTAGCTCATCCGCCCGTCCTTGACGAGCAGTTCCACGATCTGTCGGTCCAAGTCCTCCACAGCAGGTCAACCTACTGTGCCCGGCGCACTCCGGCACAGCGGGCATCGCCCGGGCGCCGCACTGGGGCGTAGTGTGTGAGCAAGGCCACACCGATGCCCCCGTGTCCGCTGGGGCGTCGCGATTATGCGGGTGACACGGCGGGAAGTGCTTGCTGTGGCCGGGGGCGAGCTGCCCGGCAGGTCCACCCGAGGGGGATTGCATGCGCACTGTGAAGTCGGTCCGCGCCAGTGAACAGGACGCCGAGAACGGCGATGACCTGGCCTTCGACGCCTATGACGCCGACACCTACGAGATCTACCGCGTGAACTGCCCGGACTGCGGTCAGCCGATCGCGCTGCTGGCGGAGGAGGAGATGCTCCCGGAGCACGCGCTGTGCGCGACCCGGTGGGACCCGTTCGGGCTGACGGTCTGCCCCGGTTCCGGGCGTGCGGCGGCGGACGCGGTGTCCTCCGGCGAGGAGCCGGAGACCCAGGAGCGGGACGTGGCGGCCCTGTTGACGCTTCCCGAGGGCCTGGACTGGCGGAAGCAGCCGTTCTCGCACGTGGGCGGCCCCTCCGCGCGGCCGATCCGGGTGCCGGGCCAGACGGTGCGGGCGGGCGTCGCCGCCCGGCAGAACCGGACCGTACAGCCGGGATAGACACCGGGGCGCCCGGTTACCGGGGCTCTCGCAGAAGGGCCCGGTGTTCATGCCGGGGATGAATGCGTCTCAAGGCTGTTCTGACGTGCGCCTTGGGGCGGACGTTGTTGTTGCTCGATGTAGTGGCGGACAATCGCCGACGGTGCTCCGCCGCACGATGCGGAGAGATACGAGGGCGACCACAGGTGCCCGTGCATGACGGCGTGGTTGATGTGGCCGGTGATCTCCTTCAGCTCCGCTTCGAAGTCCTCGCAGACCTTGCGCATGATCTCTTCGCAGCGCGTCAGCATCTCGCCGTGGAACACCCCACGCCGGTACTTCGTCACGAAGACCACGTGCGCGTGCATCGCCGAAACAACATGCCTGCCACGCCTGTAGGTGTTTTATCTGTCCATGATGTCGATCGTCATAGGATCTTGGGTGTGCAGCTGCGCTACAACTACCGGGCCTACCCGGATGCCGCCCAGTGCCGTGCGCTGGCTCGTGCCTTCGGGTGCGCTCGTGTGGTGTGGAACGACTGTCTGCGTGACCGGAGGGAAGCGTATGCGGCGGGGTTGCCGTATGTGACGTCGGCCGAGT
>NZ_BAAGSO010000099.1:53569-118937 GCF_054782395.1 Streptomyces daliensis
GGCGTATCACCCAGGCCAAGCGCAGCGAGGAACGCGCCTGGCTCGCCGAGGTCTCCGCCGTTGTCCTGCAACAGTCCCTGCGGGACCTGGATGCCGCCTACAAGAACTTCTTCGACAGCCTGAAGGGCAAGCGGCCCGGCCGCAAGGTCGGGCCGCCCCGGTACAAGTCGAAGAAGGATGCCCGGCAGTCGGTCCGCTTCACCGGCAGCGCCTTCTCCCTCCAGGAGAACGGCAGGGTGTATGTGGCCAAGGTCGGCTATCTCAAGGTCAGGTGGTCGCGTCCGCTTCCGGCGGCCCCGACTTCGGTGACCGTCACCAGGGACGGCGCGGGCCGGTACTTCCTCAGTTTCGTCGTGGAGACCGAGCCCGACATCCTCCCCGTGCTGGGGACAGAGGCCGGTATCGACCTCGGGCTGTCCGTCTTCGCCGTCCTCTCCGACGGCTCCAGGATCGCCAGCCCCCGTTTCCTGCGCCGGGCGGAGAAGAAGCTCAAGCGTCTTCAGCGGGAGCTGTCCCGCAAGGCGAAGGGGTCGAAGAACCGGGCCAAGGCCCGGATCAAGGTCGCGCGCCAGCATGCCCGGGTGGCGGACCGGCGCCGGGACTGGCACCACAAGGCATCCACACAGATCATCCGCGAGAACCAAGCGGTGTATGTGGAAGACCTCGCGGTGTCCGGTCTCGCCCGCACCCGGCTGGCCAAGTCCGTGCACGACGCGGGATGGTCCGCATTCACCGGCATGCTGGAGCACAAGGCAGCCAAGCACGGCCGCACCTTCGCCAGAGTGGACCGGGCCTTCCCCTCCTCCCAGGCCTGCTCAGCCTGCGGCGTGCGGGACGGCCCCAAGCCCCTCCACGTACGGCAGTGGACCTGCGGGGCGTGCGGCACGGTGCACGAGCGTGACCACAACGCGGCCCGCAATGTCCTCGTCGAAGGACGCCGTATCGTCGCCGCCGGACGGGCGGAGACGCCAAACGCCCGTGGAGCGCCGGTAAGACGGGCACCCGTGCCCGCACAGCGCCGTGAAACAGGAAGCCCCCGGAAGGGCCACACGACCCAGACCGGAATCCCTGGACTTTAAGCCAGGGAGCACGTCAACAGTAGCGGTTCTCCAGCATCGCCTCCAGCGTGGCCCGGTGCATGATCAGGTCGTCCGGGTCCCGCGGGGCCACGGCCTCGCCGAAGTGGATCTGCCGGTAGGCGATGCGGAGCATCAGGATGGCGTGGCGCAGTGCCGCGTAGAGGGTGTGGAAGTCCATCGCGCGCGGCGTGTGTCCGGTGAGTTCGGCGTAGCGTGCCTCGACGGCGTCGCGGCGCAGGAAGTCCGGCAGCCCCCGCTGGCCGGTGGACTCGGTCAGGTCCTGGAAGAAGCGGTGGAGGAACACCGTCCAGGAGAGGTCGAGTTCGCGCGGTCCCAGGGACGCCATCTCCCAGTCGAGCACGGCGACGGGTGTGAAGCCGTCGTAGACGACGTTGCCGATGCGCGCGTCGCCCCAGCACAGCACCGTATCGCCCTCCTCCACCGGCCAGTTGGCCTCCAGCCAGGCGAAGGCGCGCTCGATCAGCGGTGATCGCGGGCGTCCCTCGACGACCCAGTGGTAGTAGGCGCGCTGCGCCTCGACGTGGTGCCGCAGCGGGCTGCCCGCTTCCTCGGAGTCGCCCTCCTCGGTGTCGGCGGGGACGGCCGGGCCGGGGTCGGCGGCGAGGAACTCGGCCTCCCGTAGCGGCACTTGGTCGTGGAGGCGGGCGAGGAGCCCGACCGACTCGGCTTCGAGGCGGGCGCGTTCGGCGTCGGTGGCCGAGTGCAGCCAGTTGCCGTCGTACGTGTAGGGCATGACGTCGGGCGGTACGCGGCCCCGTACGCGCTCCATCACGAAGAAGGGCGCGCCGAGGGGCCGTTCGTCCTCCTCCAGCCACAGCACGCGCGGCACGGGCACATCGCTGTGCGCGGCGACGAGGGCCATGGTGCGGTACTGGCGGGCCATGTCGTAGCGGGGGAAGACGGTGTACGCGGCGGGGTCGGCCGCGAGCCGTAGGGCGCAGGCGGTGACGGGCGCCTCAGCGTGTTCGAGGCCGAACAGCACCGTCTCGCTCGACATGCCGTTGCTCTCGGGAACGACCGGATCGGTGACGCGGGCGCCCGGCAGGCGGTCCCCGAGCCAGGTGTTGAGGCGTTCGGCGAGTTCTGCGGGGTCGCGGGTGGTGGTGCGGGGGCGGGAGCCGGGGTGAGGCCCGGGGCGGGGCGCGGAGGTCATGGCCGCTCCTCCCCCGTTGCGCCGGGTGCGCCGGGCGCGGTGTCGGCGTAGCCGGTGAAGCCGCTGGGGTCGTGGCGGCCGAAGCTGCCGTGCTCGAAGATCCCGTATCCGGTGCGGCCTTCGAGGGTGAAGCGGGCGGCGTGGTCGGTGACGCCGTAGGCCGCCAGTGGGTGGGCCGAGGGGTCGGAGAGGTCGTAGACGCGGCGCTCGCTCCAGCCGCGCCCGCGCCAGGTGCCGTGCTGCCAGTCGTCGGCGGGCGGGTAGCCCGCGCCGACGGCGAGGGGCGAGGAGGTCAGCGTCTCCACATGGAGTTCGAGGGGTTTGCTTCCGTGACCGGAGGAGCCGGACGGGGGTGCGTCGAGGTGGACGACGGCGCGTTCGGGGTGGCGGGTGCCTGGCCGGTAGGCGATCTCGGTGCGGGGCCAGCCGAGCTGGGTGTCGCGGTGCCCGTCGCGCACGAGCAGCGCCTCGTTGAGCGTGCGGTAGCCGTCGGCGTCCTCCTGTGCGATGACGACGAGGAAGCGGTCGGCGAAGCGGACGGGGCTCCAGATCCAGTGAAAGCCCTCGGGCCTGGCCTCCTCGGCGGCCCGGCCGCCCTCCTCGCCGGGTATCGGGCGGGTGCCCCAGCTCCGGTCGCGGATGCCCGTCCACTGCTCCGCCGTGACGGGGAGGTCGGTGCCGTCGGCCCTGATGACCCCGGTGACGTGGCCCGCCTGCACGAAGCGCCGCCCTTCGAGGATGAGGCGGTCCCCCCGGCGCTGCGTGTGGTGCGGCTCCCAGACGGCGGGGAAGTCGGCGGTCCAGGTGAGGTCGTAGGAGAGGGAGCCCTCCCCTCCCCCCTCGGGCCCCTCGCTCCCCTCGCCCGGGTCGCACCGGAGCCTGAAGCGCTTCAGCGGCTCCTCGACGGTGATGCGGAAGGGGCCGACGGCCAGGCTCATCCGGTCCTCGCCGAGGGCGTCCGAGGCGCGCACGGCGAGCAGCCGGTCCCCGAGGCGCAGGGTCGCGTAGGCGTCGATGACGCCCGTGTTGGGGTAGACGCCGAGCCCGGCGACGAGCAGGGCGCGGCCCGTGTGGTCGAGCACCTGGAAGATGCACCGGTCGTAGGCGTTGCGGTCGCCCGTCGCGACGTGCCGCATGGACAGGGGCACCTGGTGGACGGGGTACTCGTCGAGCGGGACGGGCCGCTCGTCCGCGAGGGGATGTGCGCCCGTACGGGGAGGGTCGTCGTCCGCGCCGGGTCGGGGCTCCGTGCGGGGGTGGTCCGCTGACTCGCCGGTCTTCGGTGACTCGCCGGTCTCTGGTGCCACGGTCTGCCTCCTCGATGAGGGCGTGCGGCGGCGCGCCGGACAAGGGCGGCCCCCTCGGCGGAACTTGACGGTACGTCAGCTGCGGCGAGGGGGCCAGGGTCCGTGCGGGGGCCAGGCGGTACGGGAGCCGGGGCACGGGGCCGGGGCCCGGCGGCGCCCCTTCACCGGCGTGCCGGGCCCCGGTGGTCCCGGGCGGACCCGGATGCTCTCCGGTGGCCGCTCCTCAGTCGGCCAGCGGCTCCTTCTGCGGCGCGGGTGCCTGCGCCTGCGCGGGAATGCGGACACCCGCTTCCGAACCGGGCGCGTTGCCGCCCAGGCCCAGGCGGATGTGGACGATGCGCGCGAAGTCGTCGATGGTGCCGTTGCTGCGCAGCAGCTCCATGGGCGGGATCTCCACCCCGTAGCGCTGCTGGAGGCTGACCAGGATCCGGGCCGCCATGAGGGAGTCCATGCCGTACTCGTCCAGCCTGCGGTGCACGTCGAGCTGGTCGGCTTCCATGTGCAGCACCTCGGCCAGCAGTTCGCGCATCGTGGTGCGCAGGTACCCCAGGGCCTCTTCCAGAGGCATGCCGTCCAGCCTGGCGAGCAGTTCCTCCCGGCTCAGGCCGTCGGCGCCGCGTACCGGGACCAGGTCGCGCAGCCGTGCGCTGTCGAGGAGGGGCAGCAGAGTGGCGGCGCGCGACCAGTCGATCCGCACGATCGCGGCGACGTCGTCCCCGGCCCGCAGCAGGTCCTCCGCCACGGTGAACGCCTCCGCCGAGCCGACCGTCTCGAAGCCGAACTCGGCCATGGATTCCGCCAGCTCGTTTCGCGCGACATAGCCCGCGTCCGCGATGGCACCCCAGGCGACGGCCAGCGCGCACTCGCCGTTCCGTCGCCGCCTGCGGGCCAGCGCCTCCAGATAGAGGTTCGCCGCCACGTAGGGAGACTGCTTGAAGTTCCCGATGGTGGTGGTGCCGGAGGAGTGGAGCAGGAACAGGCCGAGGTCGTCACCACGCTCCCTGGTCAGGGAGTCCAGTACCCGCGCTCCGCCCACCTTGGGGGCCAGTACGGCCGCGATCCGCTCCTCGTCCAGATCCGCCAGCAGCGCGTCGTCAAGTTGCATGGCACAGTGCACCACTCCGCGCAGGGGGTGTCCCGTCGCGTCCACCTTCGCCAGCACCGCACGCATGGCGTCCTGGTCCGTGACGTCGGCGGCGTGGGCGGTGGCGGTCACTCCCCGCGCGGCGAGCGCCTCCAGCAGCTTCGCCGCCTCGGGCGCCTCGGGTCCGCGGCGGCTGACCAGGGCGAGGTGACGGACGCCGAGACCGGCGAGCCAGTGCGCGGTGGCCGCGCCGAAACCACCGGTGCCGCCTGTGACGAGGTAGCTGCCCTCGGGGTCGAGGCGGGGCGTGGTGGCCCTCGGCCGGACGGGCGGGAGTTCGCCGTGCGGGTCGAACGTGACGACGACCTTGCCGATCTGCTTGGAGTGCTGGAGCAGCCGGAACGCCTCTTCGACGCGGGCTGCGGGGAAGGCTGTGCAGGGCAGGAGCGGCGCGTGCTCGCCGGCACGCAGTTCCTCCAGTTCACGGCGCATCGCGGCGTCGGCGGGGTCGTCGGCCCGGAGGCGGGAGACGTCCACGCCGAAGAAGGCGATGTTGTTGCTGAAGGGCCGCAGCAGCAGCGGCTTGTTCTCGTAGAAGTCCCGCTTGCCGAGTTCGACGAACCGGCCGCCGGAGCGCAGGAGTTCCAGTCCGCGCGCGATGGCCTCACCCGCGAGGGAGTTGAGCACGATGTCGACGCCGCGCCCCCCGGTGATCTCGCGCACCCGCTCGGCGAAGTCCAGGGTGCGCGAGTCCAGCACGTGCGGAACACCCAGTGCCCGCAGAAAATCGCGCTTCAGGCCGCTGCCCGCGGTAGCGATGACGTGTGCGCCCTTGAGCCGGGCGTAGTAGATCGCGGCCAGTCCCACGCCTCCCGCGGCGCCGTGCACCAGGACGGTCTCGCCCCGCCTGATCCGCGCGAGCTGCCCGAGCCCGTACTGGACGGTGGTGACAGCGACGGGGAGCGCGGCGCACTCCGCGAAGGAGTCGTGCTCGGCCATGCGCCACAGCTCCTCCCGGTTGAGCACCGTGTGGCTCGCGAGTGAGCCGTCCGCCATGCCCGCGACCCGGTCCCCCACCGCGATGTCGTCCACGCCGGGCCCGCAGGCGGTGACCACACCTGCGCACTCGACTCCGATGCCCTCCGAGCCGTCGGCGAACCTGGTGCCCTCCCGTACGGCGGCGGGGAGCATCCCCGAGAGCAGGGTGATGTCGCGGTAGTTCAGCCCCGCGGCACGCACCTCGACGGCCACCTGCCCGGGGCCGGGCAGGGGCGGGGTGAACTCCTCCCACTCCAGCCGGTAGGAGAGGCCGGGGTTGCGCACCCGCAGCGCGAACGGTGTCTGCCCCGCCCGCTCGCGCTCGGCGGGCCGTTCCCGCTCGCGCGGGACGAAGCGGTCCTGGGCGGTGAGCAGGATCTCGTCCTCGTCGTCGGGGTCGAGGAGTTCGCGCGCCAGGCGGTACGCGTCGGCCGCGACGCCTTCGGCGTCCGCCGAGCGGTGGAGGCTGACGCGGCGGCCCGTCACGTCGGCGTGCTCGTTGACCAGGGTGCGGGCGATGCCCCAGGTGGTGGCGTCGAGGGGGTGGGTGACCTCCTCGGGCGTGGGGACCGCGCCGCACGGCCTCGTCACCAGCCACACTTCCGCGTTCGCCTTCCCCGGCAGCTTCTCGCACGCCGCCGTGACGGCTCCCAGCGAGGTGGCGCGGCGCGCGGCACGGGCCACGTCTTCGGCAGGGCCGCCGTTCTCGGCTCCGGCGCCGAGAAGGACCGCGACGCAGACGCGTTCGGCCCCGGCCCCGGCCCCGGCACCGGCACCGGCACCGGCGAGGTGGTCCGCCCACGCCTCGGCATCGTCCGTCATGGGGACGGTGTGTGCCTGCCCGTCGCCGTCGTGGGTCAGTGCCTCGGCCAGCGCGGCGGCCAGCGGCGCCTCGCCCTCGTCCTCCGCCGCGAGGACGAAGGCCGTCGGGCTGGACGGCACGGGCAGGGCGGGCAAGGCGGGCAGGGCAGGCTGAGCGGATGCCTCCGGCGTGGGCGCCTCCTGCGGCGTGGCCGCGAGGAAGACCGAGAAGTCCTCGCGGGCGGGCGCCTCGTCGTCCCCGGTCTGGATCACATCGGTGAAGCCGCAGTCGGCCAGCACCTCCGGCCACCGCTCACGCGGCAGCAGCACGGCGTCGGGGCGCAGTTCGCGGTCGGTGTTGGCGTAGAAGCTGTCCAGAGGCCCGAAGATGGGTGCGAGCACCTCCAGGGCGTGGGCCTCGATGCCCAGCATCTGGCCACCCGGTGCGAGCAGGCCCCGCACCCTCCGCAGCGCCGCCTTCAGCTCCACCGCCGTGTGCAGCGCGTTGGCGGCGATGACGAGATCGAAGGAGCCTTCGGTGAAGCCCTGTTCTTCCGGCGCCGTGTTCAGGTCGAGTGTCCGGTACTCGACGAAGTCGTAGGCGCCGAAGCGGTCCTCGGCACGGGGGAAGAAGAGCGGGGAGACGTCGGTGAAGCAGTAGCGCGTACGGTCGGCGGGGAGCAGCGGCAGCAGGGCCGCCGTGACGCCCCCGGTACCGGCTCCGAGCTCCAGCACCCGCAGGGCGCGGTCGGCGGGCCAGTGCCGTACGGCCTGCCGGAGCAGGGTGGCCGCGACGCGGTTGTGGAAGCGGAGCGGCGGCGCGATGTCGTAGAACTGTTCCAGGGCCTTCGCCGTGGCCTCCGAGGCCAGCAGCTCCGTGGGGTCGCCGCCGCCCTGGAACGCGTTCTCCATTTGATGGGTGGCGAGAGCGACGTAGGTCACGAAGGCCGGGTGGCGGGCGAGCATTTCCGTGCACGCCGCCTCGGTGTGGAACTCCTTCACGAGCAGGCGGCGGCGCCCCTCCGCGTCCGGGGCCGTCCATACCCCGGCCTCTTCCAGCGCCCCGGCGAGCAGCGCCAGCGGACGGCGCTGGGACTCCGGGAATCCGGCGGCCACGAGATCGTCCGGGACGAACGGCAGGGCGGGGTCGTCGAGTACGGCCGCGACGGCGGCGCCGTACCGGTGGGCGAGGTACTTCTTGAGCAGCGAAAACGCTTCCCCGTACGCGAGGCCGTGCCACTCCTCGCGCAACCGCGCGATGTCCCCGGCAGCCTCGGTGACGAGCTGCCGCGGCGGGGGCAAGGGCGAAGGCGCACGGGGGGTCAGGGCCGGCGGCGCGGCGCGCAGTTCGGTGCGGAGCGTGGCGAGCGGTGTGGCCCGCGTGGTCTGTACGCGGCGCAGTCGGCAGCCCTCGATATGCGCCGCCACGACGCCGTGCGCGTCGGTGAGGAGGATGTCCCAGCACACCTCGTCGTGGGTGCCGGCGCGCTCCTCCACCCACATCAGCCCCTCGGTCGCCGGGGTGTCCCACACCCGTACGGCTTCCAGGACACAGGGCAGATACGCGTAGCCGTCCGCGAGGCGGTCGAGCAGCAGGGCCGCGCCCGTCTGCAAGGCGCTGTCCAGCAGGGCCGGATGCACGGTGTACGGATCGCCGGGAGCCTCGTGCCGGTAGGCCGCCAGCGCCTTCCCCTCCCCGGACCACAGGCCCGTGAGCGACTGGAAGGACGGGCCGTAGTGCAGGCCCGCCTTGTCGCAGGCCGCGTAGAACTCCCCAGCCTCCAGGGCGCGCGGGCAGGCGCGCCGTGCCCCTTCCACGTCGAGCGGTGCGGGACGGGGCCGCAGGAGTCCACGTACCCGGGCCCGCACGTGCGCGCGTGGTTCCCGGGACTCCTCGGTGGTGCTGGCGATCAGCACGGTGCCGTCGTCGGAGTTGAGCGAGGTGCGTACCTGGACGGATCCCGCGTCCGGCCAGGGGAGGACGAGGGCGTTGCTGATGTCGAGGTGCTGGACTTCGACGGCGTCGCCGAAGACCGCGCGGCCCGCCGCCATGGCCATCTCCGCGTAGCCGGTGGCCGGGAGCACCACGCTGCCGCTCACCCGGTGGTCGCTGAGCCACGGGGCGAGTACGGGTTCGACGGTGCCGGACCAGACGGGCTGCGGCGCGGGGAGCCGCTCCCCCAGCAGCGGGTGCTCCAGCTTCCCGTCGCCGCTGGTGCGCACCCACGACTGCGGGGTCCCGCGCCAGTGGCGCTGCCGCTGCCAGGGGTAGGCGGGCAGTTCGGCGACGCGCCCCTGACGGGGGAAGTAGCGGTCCAGGCCCAGCTCTGCGCCCGCCGCGAGGAGGGTGGCGCGGGTGGTGTCCAGTTCCCTCCGCGGCGCTTGCCCGGCTTGCTCCGTCTGGTCCGCGCCGTCGCGGTGCAGCGTGGGGACGACGACGGCGCGCTCGCCGGAGCGCGTGGCGGTGATGCGGCGCAGGTAGCCGCGCAGGACGGGGTGCGGGCCGATCTCGACGAAGAGGTCGGCGCCGTCGTCGAGGGCTCCTTCGACGGCGGCGGCGAAGCGGACCGGGCGGCGTACGTTGTGCCACCAGTACGCGGCGTCCAGCTCCGGGCCCAGTACCCGCCGCCCGGTCACGGTCGAGCGGAAGGGAAGGGCAGCGAGAGTCGGTTCCAGTCCCGCCAGCGCGTGCGTCAGCCCGTCCTGGAGACCGTCCATGGCGGCACTGTGGAAGGCGTAGCCCAGACCAAGGTCGCGGAAGAACACGCCGCGTTCCCGCAGTCGCCCGGCCAGCTCCTCCAGCGCGGCGGCCTCACCCGTGACGGTCACGTCCTGGCCACTGTTGACGGCCGCGATCTCCAGCCGCCCCGCGTACGGGGCGAGTTCGGCCCTGGCCTGCTCCTCGCCGAGCCCGACGGCCGCCATGCGCCCGCTGCCCGCCGTGGCGGCCTGGGCACGGCCGCGTTCGGCGATCACCCGAGCCGCCTGGGCGAGGGAGAGCACCCCGCTCGTATGCGCGGCGGCCACCTCGCCGACGCTGTGGCCGAGCACCATGTGCGGCTCGACACCCCGCGCGCGCAGCGAGGCGACGATGCCCAGTTGCACGGCGAACAGCAGCGGCTGGGCATTCTCGGTGGCCTCCAGTCGCCAGTCCTCGGCCGGTGCGGTCAGTGCCTCGGCGACCGACCAGCCCAGGTGGGGGGTCAGCTCCTTGTCGGCCTGGAGCACGGCGTCACGGAAGGCCGCGTCCGAGTGCAGCAGACCGGCGCCCATGCCCGCCCACTGGGAGCCGTTGCCCGAGAAGACGTAGGCCACCCTGCCTCGGGCGACACCCTGGGCCGTCGCGGTGACGGGCAGCGGCGGGACGGGCACCTCGGAGAGCGCGTCCGGGGACGCGTCGGCGGACACGGGTTCCGTACCGGCCGTCTCGGGTTCCGCTTCCGCCGCCAGCGCCGCCAGCCCCCGTGCGGCCTCGCGCGGGTCGTGCGCGAGGACGACGGCGCGGTGCTCGTGTCTGCCGCGCCGCAGCACGGAGGTGTGGGCCACGTCGTAGAACTCCTCGTCGGCCGCCTCTCCGAGCCGTCGCGCCGCGCGTCCCGCCGCCTCCGTCAGCGCTTCGGGGGTACGGGCCGAGACCAGGAACGGCAGCTCGCGGCCGTCCGGCGGGACTGCCAGCCGCTCCGGCTCCGGCGCCGTGGCGAGGATCGCGTGCGCGTTGGAGCCGCCGAAGCCGAAGGAGTTGACGCCCACGACATGACGTCCGCCAGCGGGCAGCGGCCGCGCCTCCGTGGCGACGCTGAGGCCCAGCCCCGAGAAGTCGATGTGCGGGCTGGGCGGCTCAGCGTGGAGCGTGGGGGGCGCGGTGCGGTGCTTGAGGACGAGCAGCGCCTTGCACAGCCCGGCCATGCCCGAGGCGGGCTCCAGATGGCCCAGGTTGCTCTTGACCGAGCCCAGGGGCAGCGGGCAGTTGATCCGGCGGATGCCCAGGGCCCTGCCGATGGCCATGGCCTCCAGGGGATCGCCCGCCGGGGTGCCGGTGCCGTGCGCCTCGAAGTAGGCCAGCTCGTCCGGGTGCACCCCGGCCTCCGCGTAGACGGCACGGAGCAGGTCCTCCTGCGACTGCTCGTTCGGCAGCGCGATGCCCAGTGTCCGGCCGTCGCTGTTGGAGGCGGTCCCCAGGATCACCGCGTGCACGCGGTCGCCGTCGGCCAGCGCGTCGGCCAGCGGCTTGAGGACGACCACACCGCCGCCCTCGGCCCGTACGAACCCGTCAGCGTGCGCGGAGAAGGACGCGCACTTGCCGCGCGGCGAGAGCATGGACGCCTGGGAGAACCCGATGTACTGGTGCGGACTGATCAGCACGTTGACGCCGCCGCACACAGCCGTCCTGCTCGTGCCCTCCCACAGGGTGCGGCAGGCCCGGTCGAGCGCGACCAGCGAGGACGAGCAGGCCGTGTCCACCGCCATGCTCGGCCCGCGCAGATCGAAGGTGTACGAGAGCCGGTTGGCGGCGATCGAGGAGGCGGCGCCGGACATCGTGTACGGGCCGATGCCGCGTTCGGCGTACATCTGGAGGGCGCCGTAGGAGGCGTCGGAGATGCCCACGTACACGGCCGTGTCGGAACCGGCGAGCCGTGCGGGGGCGAGGGCCGCGTCGTCGAGGGCCTCGGTGGTCAGCTCCAGCAGCAGGCGGTGCTGCGGGTCCACGTGCTCCGCCTCGGCCGGAGAAATACCGAAGTAAGCGGCGTCGAAGTGCGCGATGTCGTCCAGGAAGCCGCCCGCCGACGTGTAGCTCTTGCCGGGGCGCGGTACCGAGGTGTCCGCGTAGCGCTCCTTCTCGAAGCGGTCGGCGGGCACCTCCCCCACCAGATCGCGCCCCTGTTCCAGGGCCGTCCACAGCTCCCCGAGCCCGTTGATCCCTCCGGGCAGCCGGCAGGAGGCCCCGACAACGGCGATCTCCCGTCCGGTCGCGTCGTGCTGATGCGATGTCATGCGTGTGCGCTCTCTCTCCTCGACATCGGCGGCCGAGGGCGTCCGTCGGCCGACAAGCGCTCGCACGGTAGGGGGGAGGCGGGAGGTATCGGACGGTGAACACGCCACTAAGGAGGGCGATTCCGCGATTCATCCGGAAGGGCGGCCGTCAACGACGCTCCGCCCGTCAACGATGCGGGTGAACTTGTGCCCCTCGGCCCCCGCGCCGCTCGCCCGCGAGCGCCCATGAACGCCCACGCACGGCCCCTCCCCCGCGCACGGAGCGCCACGGAACCGTCGTCGGCCGGTGTTGAACTGTGCCGGAGACCGACGTAATGGACGTAATGGAGGCAGCACCTTGTCCGTTGTGATCACTGGCGCGAGCGGGTTTCTCGGCAGCCACGTCCTGCGGGAACTGCTCGCGGAGGACGCGCGGGAACCGGTCACCGTCCTGGGGCGCGGCGCCCCCGATGACCTGCGCGCACGCGTCGAGTCCGCCGTCGCCTCGCTGCCGGGCCCGCCGCTGGCGCCCGGGGCCCTGGGGCGGGTGCGGTACCTCGGCGCCGACCTCGCCCTCCCCGGTCTCGGCCTCGGCGTCGAGGACCGGACACGGGTTACGGCGGGGATGACCGAGCTGTGGCACTGCGCCGCGCTCACCAATCTCCAGGGCGACCCAGCGCGCCTCTTCGAGGCCAACGTGCGCGGCACCCGCGCCGTACTGGAGCTGGCCGACGGCGCCCCGGAAGCACAACTGCTGCACGTCAGCACGGCGTTCGTAGCCGGGAAGCGGCGCTCGGGGCACGTCATGGAGGACGATCTCAGCGAGGCGGAGGGCTTCCAGACGTACTACGAGGAGACCAAGTACACCGCCGAACGGATGGTCCGTGACTGGGCAGGGCGCGACGGCCGCGTCGCCACCGTGCTGCGCCCGAGCATGCTGGTCTCCGACCGTCCCGCCTCCGGCGGCTCCCCGGAGCAGACCCTCGATGTCGTCGTACGCCTCATCGACGACGTGCTGAACTCACGGCGGGAGGCCGCCGACGAGGAGGTGGCGGCGCTCGTCCCCGCCTGTGGCGGTGCGCTGCCTTTCCGGATCATGGGTGTCCCGGACGCCGTGATGAACGCGGTCCAGGTGGACTACGCGGCGCGCGCCATGATGCGGGTGGCCGCCGCGCGCGGGGCGAACCCGGCCCCTGGCGTCCGCACCGTGCACGTCACCCACCCCCGGAACACCCCGTTCGAGGCGTTGAAGGAGGCCCTGGAGATGATCTTTCCAGGGCTGCGACTCTCGCTCCTGCCCACCGTCCCGGCACCGGCCCGCCACGAGGCGTTCGCCATGGCGCACTGGAGCCAGCTTGTCGGCTTCAGCGCACAGGCCCGCACATACGACAGGGCCCACCTGCTGGAGGACCTCGCGTGCACGGGGGGCCTGCCGGATCCCGCGCCCCTGGACAGCGCCTATCTGAAGCGGGCCACGGACCGGCGCTCCGTCGCGGTGGCGGGCATCTCCTAGCTCTCTTGGCCGCCACGTATCGAGGCCCCCGGTCCGGGTACCCGGCGCCGGGAGGCCCCGGTCGGCGCCCCGGCCCCGGCGGCGCGGACCGGCCGGGAGGACGTGACGACCTGGAGGAGGCCGACGTGAGCGGGACGAGAAGCCGGAACAGCGAGAACAGCGAGAAGGACAAGGCGCTGGCGCGGACGCTGCTGAAGCGGTACGGGCGCACGTACGCGCGGGAAGCGGGCATCACCCTGCGTGACACGCCCTCGCCCCTCTACCGGCTGCTGGTGCTCTCCCTGCTGCTCAGCGCCCGTATCCGCGCGGACATCGCGGTGGCGGCGGCCCGCGCGCTCTCGGACGCGGGGATGCGGGACGCGCGGCGGATGGCGGACGCGACGTGGCAGCAGCGCGTGGACGCGCTCGGCGAGGGCGGCTACCGGCGCTACGACGAGAAGACCGCCACCCAGCTCGGCGACGGCGCCGAGCTGCTGCTGCGCGAGTACAAGGGCGATCTGCGCAGGCTGCGCGAGGACCCGGACCCGAAGAAGCGCCTGCGCGAGGTCCCCGGCATCGGCCCCACGGGCACCGACATCTTCCTGCGCGAAGCGCAGGCCGTATGGCCCGAGTTCGTGCCGCACATCGACCAGAAGGCGCTCCAGGGCGCGGAGCGCCTGGGGCTGCCGCGCTCGGCCGACGCGCTCGCGCGACTGGTCACCGAGCGCGAGGTGGCGCCGCTGGCGGCGGGGCTGGTGCGCGCGGCGCTCGACAAGAAGGTCGCCGACGAGGTCCGCGAGGCGGCCGGAGTCTGATCCCGTCCCCCCGGCCCGCGCCCCACGGGACACGGTTCAGAGGTCGAGCACGGCCTGTACGGGCAGGTGGTCGCTGGGGAACTGCCCGTCGAGGGAGAAGGTGTTGACGGCGGCGTAGCGGCTGCGGACCCCGGGCGAGGCCAGGATCCAGTCGATGCGCTCCCCGTCGGGCACGAGCGGCTTGTAGCCGTGGAAGGTGGCGTAGAGCTTGCTCCGCCGCTCGGCCGTGTCCCAGGTGTCGGTCAGCCCGCCGCCCGCCAGCAGCGCGTCGTAGACGGGGTTGCCGTGCGCGGGGACGTTGAAGTCACCGGTGACGACGCGGGGCACGTCGGCTTCCAGTGCGCCCAGGCGCTCGGTGATGAGCGCTGCGGAGCGCTCGCGCGAGGGCTGGCTCTGGTGGTCGAGGTGGGTGTTGAGGTGGTAGAGCGCGCCACCGGTGCGGCGGTCGGTGAAGCGGATCCAGGTGACCATGCGGATCACGGTGTTGCCCCAGCTCCTGGAGCCGATCAGGGAGGGCTGGTCGGAGAGCCAGAAGTGGTCGAACTCGGCCGGGGTCAGTCGCTCGGTGTCGTAGAAGACGGCCATGAACTCGTCGCGGCTGCCGCCCGCGCGGCCGGTCCCGATCCAGTCGTAGCGGCGCGGCAGATCGGCGGCGATGTCCTTGAGCTGCCCGTACAGACCCTCCTGCGTGCCGACGAGATGGGGTTCCTCCCGCCGCAGCAGGGCGCGGGTGACGGGTCGGCGCTCGGCCCAGCTGTGGGGTGTCTGGTCCGAGGCGTAGCGGAGGTTGAAGCTCATGACCCGCAGCGCGTTCCCGTCGCGCCCGGCGCCCGTGTCCTCCTTCGGCGTGGCCTCCTTCGACGAGGAGGCGTGCGCCGGGGTGGTGGCGCGGGCGGCGAGGGGCAGCGCGAACGCCGCCGCGACGGCGGTGCGCAGACCGTGGCGGCGGCTGATTCTGCGGCTCTTCGGGGCTGCGGTCATGGCGTCCTCCGGTGTCCTGGGCGGGTGTCCTGGGCGTGGGGCGGCGGCCGGTCCGGGCCACGGGAGAGTCTCAGACGGGCGGATGTGAGGGAAGTGGCACCTGCGCGAAGGGTGGGGGAACGCGCGATGTCGCGGGCGGACGGGACCGCGCGCCCCGGCCCGCCCCCCGTGACGCCCCGACCCGCCCCGGCCCGCCTGCGGGACACGGGCGCGGGCGCGGGGCCTCCGTCGGCCGGGCGTCAGCCCGTCACTTGACACTGCTCGCGCCGCTTGCCGCTACTTGCCGCTCTCCGGACCCGCGAGATGGCGGGCGATGACCATGCGCTGGATCTGGTTGGTGCCCTCGACGATCTGGAGGACCTTCGCCTCGCGCATGTACCGCTCCACGGGGAAGTCCGTCGTATAGCCGTAGCCGCCCAGGAGTTGGACGGCGTCCGTGGTCACGCTCATCGCCGCGTCGGTGCAGAAGAGCTTGGCCATGGCCGCCTGCTGCGCGAAGGGCCGCCCCGCGTCGCGCAGCCGCGCTGCGGAGAGGTAGAGGGCGCGCCCCGCCTCGATCTGAGTGGCGGCGTCGGCGAGCATGAAGCGCAGCCCCTGGAAGTCGGCGAGGGGACGGCCGAACTGCTCGCGCCCGTGCGTGTAGGCCAGCGCCTCGTTCAGCGCCGCCTGCGCGACGCCGATGGCGCACGCGGCGATGCCCAGTCGGCCCGAGTCGAGCGCGGACAGCGCGACGGCGAAGCCCTGCCCCTCCTCACCGAGGCGGTGCGTGTCGGACACGCGGACGCCGTCGAAGTGCACCTGTGCCGTGGGCGATCCCTTGAGGCCCATCTTGTGCTCGGGCGGCGCTGCCGACACGCCCTCGGCGTCGGCCGGTACGAGGAACGCGGTGATGCCTCTGGGTCCTTCGCCGCCCGTGCGGGCCAGGAGGGTGTAGAAGTCGGCGACGCCGCCGTGCGTGATCCACGCCTTCGTCCCGTCGATGACCCAGTCGTCGCCGTCGCGCACGGCGCGCGTACGGAGGGAGGCGGCGTCGGAGCCGGAGGAGGGTTCGGAGAGGCAGTAGGCGCCCAGGAGTCCGCCGCCGAGCATGCCAGGAAGATGTTCGGCGCGCTGCTCCTTGGTACCGAAGGTGGCGAGCGCGTGACAGGCGAGGGAGTGGACGCTGACCCCGAGGCCGACGGTGAGCCGCGCTGCGGCGAGTTCTTCGAGCACCTGGAGATAGACCTCGTAGGGCTGGCCTCCCCCGCCGTGTTCCTCGGCGTACGGGAGGCCGAGCAGTCCGGAGGCGGAGAGCAGGCGGAAGGTCTCGCGCGGGAAGCGGCCCGCGAACTCCTCTTCGCTCGCGGCGGGTTTGATCTCCCGCTGGACCAGCTCGCGTACGAGAGCCATCAGGTCCCGGGCTTCTTCGGTGGGCAGTTGGCGTTCCACCGGGTGCGGGCCGTACTGGGTCATGGCGGCGCTCTCCTCCTGTCGGGCGCTGCGGCGGCGTGCGCCGGGGTGTGGCGACGGCGCCGTTGTGTCCCCGGCCCTGCGGACCGGGCCGGGGGTGGCACTGCCCCTGCCGCGATGGTGCCGCGCCGGGTTGCGACGGCGGCTGACCTGCGGCTGTGGCGAACTGGAGTATGCCCGATCGGAGGCGTGCCGTCACTGAGTGAGCGGTCGGGGAGGGGCGGGGCGCGCCGAGTGGGGCGGGAGGGGACGCCCGGGGATGCGGAGTGGTCGCGAAGTGGTCGTGAAGTGGTCGAAGACGAAACGGAATTGGTAGGGACCATTGACGTATTGGTCTAGTCCTTCTAGATTCCAGCGCAACGTACGGACCGTTCATGCGCATGTCACCCACAACAGCCACGGACGGACCGTGCGCCACCTCATCGCACCCCCCGCACCCCACACCGCGAGGAGAACCATGCCCGAGCTACCCGTCCACCCCCACAGACCCGGCGGCGCGGCCCGGCGCCGGCGCGGCTTCCAGGGCCTCGTGGCCACCGCGTGTACGGCGGTGCTGGCGGCGACCCTGCTGTCGGCCACCGCCTCCGCGAACACGAACACGGCCCAGGACGCGCGGCCCGCGGCCCAGACCGCCCAGGCGGCGGACACGAAGGCCACGGCGGCGGGCAAGGTCGTCGGCTACTTCACCAACTGGGGCGTCTACCAGCGCAATTACCACGTCAAGAACATCGAGACCTCGGGCTCCGCGAACAAGCTCACCCACATCAACTACGCCTTCGGCAACGTCCAGGGCGGCAAGTGCACCGTGGGCGACTCCTACGCCGACTACGAGAAGGCGTACACCGCCGACCAGAGCGTCGACGGCAAGGCCGACACCTGGGACCAGCCGCTGCGCGGCAACTTCAACCAGCTCCGCAAGCTCAAGCAGAAGCACCCGAACCTCAAGGTGCTGTGGTCCTTCGGCGGCTGGACCTGGTCCGGCGGCTTCGCCGAGGCCGCCAAGAACCCGGCCGCCTTCGCCGACTCCTGCCACAGCCTCCTCAACGACTCCCGCTGGGCCGGTCTCTTCGACGGCATCGACATCGACTGGGAGTACCCCAACGCCTGCGGCCTCACCTGCGACACGAGCGGCGCCGCCGCGTTCGGGAACGTCATGAAGGCGCTGCGCGCCAAGTTCGGCACGAACAAGCTGGTCACCGCCGCCATCACCGCCGACGCCTCAAGCGGCGGCAAGCTCGACGCGACGGACTACAAGACCGCGTCGCAGTACGTCGACTGGTACCTGCCGATGACGTACGACTACTTCGGCGCCTGGGACGCGAAGGGCCCCACGGCTCCCCACTCCCCGCTGACCAGCTACAGCGGCATCCCGAAGGCGGGCTTCAACACCGCCGACACCACAGCGAAGCTGAAGGCCAAGGGCGTGCCGGCGAGCAAGCTGCTGCTCGGGCTCGGCTTCTACGGGCGCGGCTGGACCGGCGTCACCCAGTCGGCACCGGGCGGCACCGCGACGGGCGCGGCGCCCGGCACGTACGAGGCGGGCATCGAGGACTACAAGGTCCTCAAGACCAAGTGCCCCACCACGGGCAAGGTCGGCGGCACCGCGTACGCGCACTGCGGCAACCAGTGGTGGAGCTACGACACCCCGGAGACGATCGGCACCAAGAGCGACTGGGCCACCCAACAGGGCATGGGCGGGTCCTTCTTCTGGGAGCTGAGCGGTGACACCGCCAACGGAGAGCTGATCAAGGCCATCCGCTGACGTCGGCCGTCGGCGGCAGCCCATGGGGGAGGCCGCCGACGGCGGTCACCGGCCTGCCGGGACCACCGACCTGCCGGAACTGACGGCAACCGCCGCACGACAACCGCACGACAGCCGGACGGGGAACGCCGGGGGACGGCTTCCCGCACACCGTCGGCCGGTGAAGCGCTGCTCGGAGCCTTCACCGGCCGACGGGCTTTCGCGCGCCGGGCCACCGCGCTGACACGCACCGACATCCGCCGGCGCGGCCGATTGTCAGAGGCGGGTGCGAGACTCCGTGGCATGAGGTCCGAGCAGGTGGGAGAGGTGCGCGAGGCGGTTCCGGTGCCGGAGAGGGGACCGGCGCCGGGCGGTGGGGCGTCCGATGCCGGGCCGCCCGTCGCCCAGCGGTGGGCGCTCGCCGAGACGGAGGACGGGCGCGCGCTGGTCTGCCCCCTGGACGCGCACGGCCGCGCGGCGGGCCCGGTCCGCGTGGAGAGGTCACCGGCGGCCGCCGTGCGGGACCGCCCGGACGTCGTCCGCTGGGTGTGGCGGTCCACGGCCTCCGTGTATCCCCGGCTGCTGGACGCAGGGGTGCGCGTGGAGCGGTGCTATGACGTGGAGGCGGCCGAGGCCCTGCTGCTGGGGCACGAGGGACGCGCGGGCGCGCCGCGTTCCCTCCCCGCCGCCTGGGCACGGCTGCACGGCGCTCCTGTCCCGCCCGATCCGCCCCTCGTCTCCCGCGAGGCCGATCCCGAGCCCTCCCTCTTCGACGCGGGGCCTGTCCCCCTGCCCGAGGGCGTGGACCCGCTGGAGGCGCTGCTGGAGGTGTACGCGGCGCAGGGCGAGCGCACCGCCGCAGCCGAGCACCCGGACAGGATGCGGCTCCTGCTGGCGGGCGAGTCGGCGGGGACGCTGGTCGCGGTGGAGATGGGGCGGGCAGGCGTGCCGTGGCGCGCGGACGTGCACCGCGAGCTGCTGGACGAGCTGCTCGGGGAGCGCTATGGGGGCAGCGGCCTCCCCCGTCGCCTCGCGGAGCTGGAGGAGGAGATCTCCCGCGCCTTCGGCCCCGAAGCGCATGTGCGGCCCGATCTGCCCGCCGACATCCTGCGCGCCTTCGCCCGCGCGGGCATCGCGCTTTCCTCCACGCGCGCGTGGGAACTGCGCGAGATCGACCACCCGGCGGTGGAGCCCCTGCTGCGGTACAAGAAGCTGTACCGCCTCTATACGGCGCACGGCTGGTCGTGGCTGCGCTCCTGGGTGCGCGAGGGGCGGTTCCGCGCGGAGTACGTGCCGGGCGGGACGGTTTCCGGCCGGTGGACGACGAACGGGGGCGGGGCGCTCCAGATCCCGAAGGTGGTGCGCCGCGCGGTCGTCGCCGATCCGGGCTGGCGCCTGGTCGTCGCGGACGCGGCGCAGATGGAGCCCCGCGTGCTGGCGGCCGTCTCCCGGGACCCGGGGCTGATGGCGGTCGCCGGGGACGACGGCGATCTCTACACCGCGCTCTCCGAGCGCGCCTTCTCCGGCGACAGGGGCGAGGCGAAGCTCGCTCTGCTCGGCGCCGTCTACGGCCAGACGAGCGGCGACGGCCTCAAGAACCTCGCCGCGCTGCGCCGCCGCTTCCCGTACGCGGTCGCGTATGTGGACGAGGCCGCGCGCGCCGGTGAGGAGGGTCGGCTGGTGCGCACGTATCTGGGCCGCACCTGTCCCCCTGCGGGTGGCGGGGGCGAGGACGGCGAGCAGGGCGGGAGCGGTCCCGAGGGGGACCTGGGCGAGGAGCCGGGCGGCCCGCCCGCTTACGGCCCGGGCGGGGGCGGCGGTGCGAGCGCCCGCGCCCGGGGCCGGTTCACCAGGAACTACGTGGTGCAGGGCAGCGCGGCCGACTGGGCGGTGCTGATGCTGGCCGCGCTGCGCCAGGAGCTGCGGGACATGGCGGCCGAGCTGGTCTTCTTCCAGCACGACGAGGTCATCGTGCACTGCCCGGCCGAGGAGGCCGAGCGGGTCACCACGGCGATACGCGCGGCGGCGGACCACGCGGGCCGCGTCACGTTCGGCGAGACCCCGGTCAGGTTCGCCTTCACCACGGCGGTCGTGGAGTGCTACGCGGATGCGAAATGATCGCGGGGCGGGGCACGGAGCGCGGAGCGCGGAGCGCTCGCGGAGCCGCTGGGGGCACGGCGGGCGCGTGAGGCCGCGTACCCCGGATGGCCGAGCCCCGGATGGCGGACGGGTGAGGCCCGGCCCAGTGTGAACCGTATGAGCACACCAACCGGCACACCGGCGAACGAACCAGAGGGCGGGGGCGGCGCGTCCGGTACGGGCGGCGCATCCGGCTCGTCCGGTACGGGCGGCTCGTCGGGCGTCGGGCCCACCGCAGGTCCCGGCGAGCCCAGCAGCCGGGGCACCGGAAACCGCGGCGCGGACCAGGACCCGGACCCGCACCGGGGCCAGGGACCCGGAGACGCACCCGGCACGTCCGGCGCGGCGGGGCCCGGCGAGGGCGTGCGCTGGGGCGGCCCGTACGAACCGGGTCCGGGCGGCGCCGAGCGGGGCGGGCCAGACCAGGGCGGGCCCGGTCCCGGGCTCGGGGCCCCGCTGCCCACTGGGGTACTGGGCAAGCTGTCGCGCGCGGCCTGGCAGTACGTACTCGTACTGGGCCTCCTCTCGCTGGTCCTCGGCGTCCTCACCCTGCTCTGGCCCGGAGCCACGCTCCTCGCCGCAGGCGTGCTGTTCGGCGTCTATCTGCTGGTGAGCGGCGTCTTCCAACTGGTGTCCGCGTTCGGCACGCACGCGACCACGGCGCTGCGCGTGATGGCCTTCATCAGCGGCGCGCTGTCCATCCTGCTGGGCCTGTTCTGCTTCCGGGGCGCCTTGCAGTCGGTACTGCTCCTCGCGCTGTGGATCGGGATCGGCTGGCTCTTCCGCGGCATCACCCAGGCGGTGGCCGCCGCGTCGGACGAGGCGATGCCCGCGCGCGGCTGGCAGGTCTTCCTCGGCGTCGTCAGCGCGCTGGCGGGCGTCGTGCTGCTGGTCTCGCCGTTCAGGACGGCCGCCGTGCTGACCGTGCTCGCGGGGTGCTGGCTGCTGGTGCTGGGCGTCGTGGAGATCGTCACGGCCCTTCAGATCCGCGGCAGGACGAAACACCTGGGCACGGGCAGGGGCGACAAGGACGGCCGCGACGGCGAGCACCGGGACGCGGACCGGACGGGCGGGGCGCGCCACGCGGCCCGCCACCACTGAGCCCGCCATCAAGCCCCGCCCCACCGCGCCCTTGGACTCAGCCCTCGGCCAGCTCCTCCCGCAACCGCCGCGCGACGGACTCCGCCTCGGCCTCGTCCGCGTAGCGCGTGCGCGGCCAGAAGAAGCCCCGCAGCCCGTCCTTGCGGTTGCGGGGCACCACGTGGACGTGGAAGTGGGGCACGGACTGGCTCACCTTGTTGTTCGCGGCGACGAAGGACCCGGCGGCGCCCATCCCCCGCTCGACGGCGCCCGCGAGGATCTGTACGCGGGTGAAGAAGGGGCCCACGGCGTCCGGCGGCAGATCCGTCAGCGTCCCGACGTGCTCCCGGGGCACGGCCAGCACATGCCCGTGGAAGAGGGGCCGGGTGTCGAGGAAGGCCACGACCACGTCGTCCTCGAAGACCCGGTGCGCGGGGGTGCGCCCGGCGACGATCCCGCAGAAGAGGCAGCTCTTGTCGCTCACGGTCCCAGTGAACCCTCCCGTCCCGCCACGCGACGCCCAGCGACACCGCACCGCGCACATCTCCGCAGCGCATCTCCGTCCGACGCGTCGCATCGCGCTCCTGTGCGGGTACCCGATGAGAATGCCCGTGCGCGACACCCGTACGGGCCGCCCCTGTCCCCGACCACGCCCGTACCCCAGAAGGAGAGCACCGTGACCGAGCCGGTATCCGCCCCCGCTCCGGCCGCCCTGGAGCCCGATCCGATCGCCGACGCGGCTGCCGAGGAGTTGCAGCTGCGCCGCGAACTCGCCGCCGTGTACCGGCTGGTGGCGCACTTCCGGATGACGGACCTGATCTTCACCCATATCTCGCTGCGGCTCCCCGGCCCCGATCACCACTTCCTGATCAACCCCTACGGGCTGCTCTTCGACGAGATCACCGCCTCCAACCTGATCAAGATCGATATGACCGGCGAACCGGTGGAGCCCACCCCTTACACCGTGAATCCGGCCGGGTTCGTGATCCACAGCGCGATCCACTCCGCGCGGACGGACGCGCGCTGCGTGCTGCACACGCACACCAAGGCGGGGTGCGCGGTGGCGGCGCAGCGCGAGGGGCTGCTGCCGCTCAGCCAGATGTCGATGGAGTTCTACGGGCGCGTCGGCTACCACGACTACGAGGGTGTGGCCCTCAACCTCGACGAGCAGCGCCGCCTCATCGACGACATCGGCGAGCACCCGGCGCTCATCCTGCGCAACCACGGGCTGCTCACGGTGGGTGAGACGGCGGCGCAGGCGTTCCTGCGGATGTACTACCTGGAGAAGGCGTGCGAGATCCAGGTGACGGCCCAGGCGGGCGGGGCCGAGCTGACGACGCCCCCGCCCGAGGTCTGCGCGTACGCGGCACGGCAGCTCAACAACGAGGTCGGCGGCGACCTCCAGGACACCGTCGCCTACGGCCTGGCCTGGGACGCGATGCTGCGCCTCCTGGAGCGTACGGCCCCCGACTACAAGGACTGACGACAGGGCGCGGGGTGGGGCGACCGGCCGGGGCGGCGGAACCGTCCCGGCCGGTCGTACGCGCCTCTCACATCCCCGTGTCGCAGCAGCCGTCGCGCCGCATCAGATGCCCGGCGCGCCGCCAGTGCTCGGCCGCGCTCTCCCCGTCGCCGCCATCGCCCTCGCCGCCACCGGCCCGCTTCTCCACGCGCGCGGGCGCGGGGAAGGACTCCACCAGCTCCTTCTGCGCGAGGGGCACTCCCCCGCGCAGCACCGAGACCGTCCGCACGAGCGTGTCGAAGTCCGTGAAGGGGTCGCCGTCGATCAGCGTGAGGTCGGCCAGCTTGCCGCGTTCCACGGTGCCCAGATCGCGTTCGGCGCCGAAGACGCGCGCGGCCAGCACCGTCGCGGTACGCAGGGTCTCCGCCGGGGAGAGCCCTGAGCGGTGCAGCGCGCGCAGCGCCATGTGGAGGTGCAGGCCCACCGGCACGAGCGGGGTGTCGGTGCCGAGCGCGACGAGCCCGCCGCCCGCGAGCACCCGGCGGTAGAAGCCGGTCTCCCGGTCCAGGGTGGCCAGTTCGTCCGCCGTCGGCGGCTTGGCCGCCAGCGCCTCGACGGCCTGCACGTCCCAGGGCGGCATCAGCCGGGTGACGCGCGGATCGTCCGCGAGCGCCGGATCGGCGCCGACGAGGGGCGAGGCCGTGAACGGGGTGGCGACGAGGTGGAAGTCGCCCGTGTGCGTGTAGATCTCCTCGACGTCCTGCTGCGCGCGGCCCGTCGCCGTCGTCGCGTGCCCGAACTCCAGGCGCTGCGTGGCCTGGAGATGGGTCGTCAGGTCCTGCCCGAGCTGGATGCCCGGGGTGCACAGATGGCTGCCGGAGCGCACGCCGAGCCGCTCGTGCGCGAAGGTCGCCGCCTCCTCCATGATCCAGCCGGGCGCCCGCACGTACGTCTTGACGAAGTCCCAGTCGAGGCCCGAGGCGCGGTCCAGTGAGCGGCGCAGCCCCTCCCTGGTGCGGTGTGCCCGTCCCATGCTGTAGGCGACGCGCGCCCCGTCGAGGAGTTCGCCGGTGGCCAGCAGCCGGGGTCCGGTGAGGCTGCCGTCGGCGAGGGCCTCGCGGAGTCTGGTTTGTTCGTAGGCGAAGCCTCCGAGGGAGACGGCGGTGGTGATGCCGTACGCGAGCTGCGCCGTCGTCAGCCTGCCCCCGTACGTCGACTGCCAGGGGTGCGTGTGGCAGTCCCAGAGCCCGGGGATCACGGTGAGCTCCGAGGCGTCGATGTGCCGCGCTCCGTGGCGTCCGGCGCGGTGGGGCGCGACGGAGGTGATCCGTCCGCCGCGCACCGTCACGTCCACGTCCTCGCGCACCGTGTCCCCTGTGCCGTCCCACAGCCGCCCCGCGTGCACGACAGTGTCCCGCGACCGGTGCCGGCGGGTCTCCAGCGGCACCCTGACGGTGCGGGCCTTGCCGGGTTTGCCGTCGTGCACGGGAAGGAGCCGGAGCTTCCCCGAGGAGAGGTAGAGCAGGGTGCGCGAGTCCCCCGACCAGGAGGGGTGGTCGGCGGCCTCTTCGGTGACGCGGCGCGGTTCGCCGTCGGGCGTGCCGTCGGGCCGTACGGGCAGCAGCCACAGCGCCGACTCCGCGACCAGCGCCATCCAGCGGCCGTCAGGCGACCAGACGGGGCCCGAGTCGTAGCGGTCGGAAAGCGAGGTGTGCGGCGCGGGGGCGTGCAGGACGGCCTCGCCGCTCGTCGCGTCCACGACCCGCACGAGGTTGTAGCCCTCGCGGAAGCGCTGGTTGAGGCGGTTGCGGTCGCACAGGGCGATGCGGCGTCCGTCGGCCGACCAGGTGGGTCTGCCGGGCAGGCCGCCCGAGCCGAGCGGCTGCGCGAGTACGCGCTCCTCGCCACCGCCACCGCCACCACCGCCGTCGTCCAGGTCCCGCACGACGAGGGCACCCGTCATGTCCAGGCAGGCCAGCCGCTTCCCGTCGGGCGAGAGCGCGGGGAAGACCCGACCGCCGGAGGCGAGTACCGTCTCCTCGCCCGAGGCGAGGTCGCGGCGGCGCACGGCGAGGAGGCCGTCCCTGTCGTCGGCGTAGAGCAGTCCACGCCCGTCCGGGGTCCAGGTCGGGGCGAGAACGTAGCGGGTGGGCGCCGACTGGACGATCTTGCGCGGTCTGCGCCCGCCCGAGACCTCGACGGTCCACAGCGCGTTGAGCGCGGCGAAGGCGACGGTGCGCCCGTCGGGCGAGAGCGCGGGCAGGTGCACGCCGCGCACGGGGCGCCCGCCGCCCGCCTCGAAGCCGTAGTCCTTGACGCGGTAGCGGGGGCGTTCGACGGGCAGCGCCGCCGTGAAGGGGATCTCCTCCGTCTCGCCCGGGTCCTTGGCCCGCACGACCGTGAACCGGCCGCCCACGGTGAGCAGCAGCTCCTCGGGGGAGATCCAGCGCGGCGGCACGGGCTGGACGTCGCCCTCCACGCCGACGGCCTCGCCGTCCACGACGAGCGTGCAGGAGGCGGCGGGCGCCGGGGTGGTGCGCAGATAGGCCAGCCGCCCCGAAGCGGAGACGGCGGGCGTCATCACCTGCGCGCCCGACGTGTCCTGGTGCTCGGTGCGCACGGCGCCCTCGCCGTCCGCCGCGACGGACGCGACGGTACGGGCCCGCAGCACAGGGCCCGTCGGCCCCGTGGCGGCCTCGGCCCGGACGAACAGGACGCGTTCGCCGTCCGGGGACCAGGTGGGGTCGAAGTCCTCCCATGCCCCGCCCTGGAGGGGCCCGTCCTGACCCGGCAGGCCCGTGAGGCGGGTGAGGCCGCCGGACGCGACGTCGAGGATCCAGATCCGATAGGGGCTGCCCTTGACCGTCTCGCCGCCCCGCTCGGAGGCGAACGCGATCCGCCGCCCGTCGGGCGACCACGCGGGGCCCCTGTCGTCCCAGGGCCCGTCGGTGCGCTGGCGGAGCCCGGTGCCGTCGGGGCGCAGCGTCCAGATGTGGAACCCGCCGCCCTTGTACGCGCAGACGGCGAGCTGCCGTCCGTCGGGCGAAAAATGGGGCCGGGTGGGTTCGAGATCGGGCGTCGTCAGCGCCTTCGCCTCGCCGCCGTCGCGGGGAACGGACCACAGCACGTTCTGCACCTCGGCGACCAGCCGGTCGCCCGTGGGCGAGAGTGTGGCCGCGCCGTTCGTGGCGGCGGTGAGGGTGAGCGAGGGGGTACGGGCGGTCGCGGCGGCGACGGTGGACGGCGCGAACGGGGTGGCGGACGGCGCCGCGGTGGCGGCGGCAGCGGCCGTGCCGGTGCCAGCGGTGATCGCCGTGGCGGCGGTGGCCGCGGTCGTCGTCTGGAGGAAGCGCCGCCGGGTGAGCGGTCTTTCCGGGCCGGAAGCGTCCAAGGGGGCCAACGGTTCTCCCAGGGCACGTGAGTGGCGCAGGACAGGAGTGACGCGACGTACGAGCCGCACGATCGTCGCAACGCGTGGCGGGGCCGTCAACAGTGCGTATCGGCCGGTGTGGCGGAAGCGGATCCTCGCGCTCCCCCTGGGTGGCGGGGCCCCTGCCGCCCCGTCAGACCGTTGCCCCGTCAGTCGCCCCGTCAGGCTGTCGGCGCGGCGGCCGGGAGGTCCAGGTAGGCGCGGAGCCGACGCGCCGCCGGGGTGAGCGCGTCGGCGGCCGGGACGGCGACGGAGACCTCCCACACCGGCCCGGGGTCACCCGCGAGGGGGACGGCACGCAGCCCGGACGCCTCCGGCTTCCTCGCGAAGTGGCCGGGGACCACCGCCGTGCCCAGGCCCTCGGCGACGAGTTCGATGAGGCTGTGCACGTCGTTGACCTCCAGCTCGACCTGCCGCGCGACCCCGGCAGCCGCGAAGGAGAGGTCCGTCAGCCGCCGTACGCCCCAGTCGGGCTGGAAGTCCACCAGTGCCTCGCCGTTCAGCTCCGTCCAGCGCACCTCGTCGCTGCCCGCGAGGGGGTGCAGCGGATGGCAGAGCAGCACCATGGGCTCGCTGGTCAGGGGCAGCAGGCACACGCCCTGCGGCGGCTGTTCGCAGAGCGCGACGAAGGCGAGGTCGAGGTGTCCGGCGGCGACGGCCTCGACCAGCGCGGCCGAGCCCGCCTGCCGCAGCCGTATCTCCACACGGGGGTGATCGGCGCGGAACCTGGCCAGCAGGCTGGGCACATGGACGCCCGCGATGCACTGCTCCGTCCCGACCGAGAGGGTGCCGCGCAGCAGGCCCTGCACGGCGGCCACCGCGTCCTTGGCCGCCCGGACGCTGGCGAGCGCCCGCGTGGCCTCGGTCAGCAGGGCGCGGCCCGGGCCCGTCAGCTCGACGCTGCGCGTGGTGCGGACGAACAGCCGCGCGTCCAGCTCCCGCTCCAGCGCGCGCACCGAGGCGGACAGGCCCGACTGGGAGACCATGAGGCGCTGCGCGGCGCGCGTGAAGTGCCGTTCCTCGGCGACCGCGACGAAGTATTCGAGATGACGGAGTTCCACGATTCAGCAGCGTAGCCACTGAATCCGTTCGTTTTCTTCTATTGGACGGCTCGCCGGCCCCGAGAGAGGCTGAAGCGGCCCACGGGCCCCTTCCTTCACCTCCCCTCGACGACGCTGGAGACCTCCGCCGTGTACGAAGCCGACGCACGCCGCTACGACGCGATGCCCTACCGCCGCACGGGCCGCAGCGGCCTCCGGCTGCCCGCGGTATCGCTGGGCCTGTGGCACAACTTCGGCACCGACCGCCCGCTGGACGGCCAGCGCGCCATCCTGCGCCGCGCGTTCGACCTGGGCGTGACGCACTTCGACCTGGCCAACAACTACGGCCCGCCGCCCGGCTCGGCGGAGACCGCCTTCGGCCGGATCTTCCGCGAGGACCTGCGGCCCTACCGGGACGAGATCGTCGTCTCGACGAAGGCGGGCCACCTCATGTGGCCCGGCCCGTACGGCGAATGGGGCTCGCGCAAGAGCCTGCTCGCGTCCCTGGACCAGAGCCTGGGGCGCATGGGGCTCGACCACGTCGACATCTTCTACTCGCACCGCCCCGACCCCGACACTCCCCTGGAGGAGACGATGGGCGCGCTGGACACGGCGGTGCGGCAGGGCAAGGCGCTCTACGCGGGAGTCTCCAACTACTCGCCCCAGCAGACGCGGGAGGCCGCGCGCATCCTCGGTGAGCTGGGCACTCCGCTGCTGATCCACCAGCCGCGCTACTCCCTGCTCGACCGCACACCCGAGGACTCGGGCCTCCTGGACGAACTGGAGGCGCTGGGCACCGGCTCCATCGTCTTCTCGCCACTGGCGCAGGGACTGCTCTCGGACCGCTATCTGGAGGGGGTGCCCGAGGGGTCGCGCGCTGCGAGCGCCAGCCCGTTCCTGCAAGCCGACGGGATCACGGAGGAACGGCTCGCCGTGCTGCGCGCGCTGAACGAACTCGCCCGCGAGCGGGGGCAGTCGCTGGCGCGGATGGCCCTGGCGTGGGTGCTGCGGGGCGGCCGGGTGACGTCGGCGCTGGTCGGCGCCAGCAGCCCGGAGCAACTGGAGGACAACGTGGCCGCCGTGCGGAACCTCGACTTCTCGGAAGCGGAACTCGCCCGTATCGACGCGGTACTCGGCCGCGAGTCCTGACCCCGGGCCCGATCTCCGAGGAGCACGCCGCGGGGGGTACGGCACGCGGACGCCGGGTCTACCGTGCTCCCATGCTCCCGGACATCGGGCTCTACTACCCGTACATCCACTTCCGCAGCGACGCGTGGCTCAAGACCGCGGCCCTCTACTGGCCGCACATGGCACGCGTGGTGCCGGGCGACTACGCACTGCGCGACTCGCGCACGGTACGCGCCCTCGCCGACGACCTCGGCTTCATCACGGCCGTCGGCCCGGCGCGCACGGCCGAGGCCGTCGCCCCGGTCTTCCTGGAGGTCATCGAGCGGTACGGGGAGGGACTCTCCCGCCTCTACGGGCGCCCCGGACGGGGGCTGGCCCTCTGGCAGTCGGAGCCGCAACCGCACGCGTGGCCCGAATTGCCCGCACCGAACGTGGACTCCGAGCCCCGGGCCCCGTTCGCCTGGTCACCGGAGCCGGGGCAGACATGGGAGGTCCCGGCCCCCGCGTACCGCGAGGGGGACGGACGAGGCACCCCGGCGCTGGCCGGTCTGTCCTACCAGGAGGTCGCCCCGGCTCTGCGGACGGCTCTCTACGAGTCGGGACTCGCCGTGGAGGCTCAGCGCTCGCGGTTCGGGCGCGGGGACGCACTGCCCTGGGTCGCCATGGCGGCGCCGCTGGTCTGGGTCTACAAGTGCGTGTTCACCGAGCACCTGGCCAGGGCGGGCGGCTACGCGCCCACCACCGACCAGGAGTTCGCACACATGACGTCCGACGACTGGACGGCCGAGCGCATCGCCCGCGTGCTCGTCGGCGGACAGCCCGGTCCCCCGCCCTCCGAACCGGAGGGCCCGGAGGGCGGCAAAGGACCGGGCCGGGCCACCGCCATGGCCATGCTGGCCGTCGAGATCGTCGTACCGGCCGACATCGCACGCGTCCCCGTCGAGAAGATCGTCAAGCTGCGGACCGACCACCGCGCCGAGTTCGACGCGTTCACCGCAGCGGTGAGCGGGCTCGCGGCGGAGCTGCACGAGGATCTGGCCACCGTCGTCGACCCCGAGAGCCGTGAACTGCGTCTGCGGCTCGCGATACGGAACCGGCTCACGACCCCGCTCGACGAACTCCGCAAGGCGATGAGGGGGCTGCGCTTCTCCACCGCGGTGGACACGCTCACGATGAAGGTCGAGCTGCCGAGCGCGGTCACCGCCGTCGCCGGGTCCGCACTGGTGGGAGAGCCCGTCGTGGGCGGCATCGTGGGCGGCGCCATCGCCCTCGCGGGGGTGCGCCGTGCCGCGTCCCGGCAGCGGCAGGAGCTGCTGAGGGGATCGCCCGTGGCCTATCTGCTGGCCCTGGAGCGCGGCCTGCGCCCCGCGCCGCTGCTGCGCAGGCTCGCCGGGAACGCCTGAACCCGAGAACCGGGAGACCCCGGAGAAACCGGAGGGCTACGAGGCGGACCACGCGGAACGGTTCAGGACTCGTCACCCGCGAGGGGCCTGCGCACCAGGATCCTGAAGCCCGATTCGCCGCCCGCCTGCCGCAGATCCAGACTCCGGGCGGGGCCGCTCTCCGACGGGATGTCCAGGTCCTCCATCGAGGACGCGGGGATGTCCTCGCGGGCCAGGCCGAGCGTGACATGGGGCCAGTAGTCCTCCTCCGCACCACCCAGATTCCGCGTCAGGTCGGCGTGGATACCGAGGAGTTCCGGCACGGGCTCGACGCCCAAGCGGATCTGCTCCCCCTTCTGGGCAGTGGCCTCGTCGTAGCGGTAGTCGGGGTTCCGCTGGAGGTCCCAGCTGCCGTGCCGCACCTCGCCCGTGAAGCGGATGCTGGGTACCGGCCATGTCTTCCCGCTGGCCAGCGCCGCCGCGTCGGCCAGTTTCACCGCGTCGGCCTCGTGGAGGAAGGTCAGCGTGATGTGGATCTCGTCCCGCCGCTGCGGTCGGACCGTCTCGCGCTGCTCCTGGAGCGCGACCACGCCCTCCACCAGCCGGGTCGGGATCTGAAGACTGAAGAATGCGTTGACCGTCCGGGCGTCTTCCATGTGCGCTCCTCGTTGCGAGACCTCATGACGCGTAGAGGTCTGCCCCGGTACGCCCGGAATTCCCTTCTTGTGGCCCCGCGTCGACCGAACCGGTGAACACGCTCACCGGCTTGACGCCGACGACCACGGCGGGACGGGACGGAGCGGGGCGGCGAAGGGGATTCCCCTTCGCCGCCCCGCGCCCCGCCCCGCGCGCCGTGCCCCGCCCCGCGCGGCCGGATCAGTCGAGGGTGTCGGGGTCCGGGCCGACGCGCTCGCCGGTCTCCAGGGTGCCGATCTCGATCAGGTCGTCGCCGTCCAGCTCGAAGTCGAAGACGTCGATGTTCTCCTTGATGCGGGAGGGCGTCACCGACTTCGGGATGACGACGTTGCCCAACTGGATGTGCCAGCGCAGCACGATCTGCGCGGGCGACTTGCCGTGCTTCTCGGCGGCCTGGGTCACGGCGGCCGTGTCCAGCACGCCGTTGCCGCGGCCGAGCGGGGACCATGCCTCGGTGGCGATGCCGTGCTCGGCGTCGAAGGCCCGCAGCGCGTCCTGCTGGAGCCGCGGGTGCAGCTCGATCTGGTTGACGGCGGGGACGATGCCGCTCTCGTCGAAGAGCCGCTGGAGGTGCGCGGGCTGGAAGTTGGACACACCGATGGACTTGGCGCGCCCCTCCTCGTAGATCTTCTCGAAGGCACGCCAGGTCTCGACGTACAGATCGCGCGCCGGGAGGGGCCAGTGGATGAGGTAGAGGTCCACATAGTCCATGCCCAGCTTGGCCAGGGACTCGTCGAAGGCGCGCAGGGTGGAGTCGTACCCCTGCTCGGTGTTCCAGAGCTTGGTGGTCACGAAGACCTCGTCGCGCGGGATGCCGGACCCGGCGATGGCCGCGCCGGTGCCCTTCTCGTTCGCGTAGAGGGCCGCGGTGTCGATGCTGCGGTATCCGGCCTCCAGGGCCGCGGTGACGGCGGTCGCCGCCTCGTCGTCCGGCACCTGGAAGACGCCGAAGCCGAGCTGGGGCATCGTCCGGCCGTTGTTGAGCGTGCTGGCGGGGACATTGCTCACAGGGGATCCTCGTGTGTGTCGGGGTCTTTTGTGGCGGGGTCTTTTGTGGCGCGTGTGTCGCGGTCTTTCTTGACGTTTCAACCCTAGGCGCGTCCGCCCCGTTCCGCGCGCCCCGGCCACCCCCCGCCCGGGGGCGCGCGGAGTGGTAGGGGTGCGGCGGATGCGGCCGTGCGGGTCAGTTCGCGGCCGAGACGCGGGTGCGCGGGTGCGCGTCCTTCTCCAGTTCGTCGAGGAAGGCGACCGCGTAGTCCTCGGCGCTGATGCGCTCGCCGCCTTCGAGGAGCTGGTCGCCGCCGAGCCGGTAGGTGCCGGTGCGCTCGCCGGGGCCGATCTCGGGCGCCGGGGAGACGTAGGTCCAGTCGAGGTCCTCGACGGAGCGGTAGAGGGCGAGCACCTCGCGGTGGGCCAGGGCCTCGCCCTTGTAGGCGTCGGGGAAGCCGGGGGTGTCCACCAGCTCCGTACCGGGCGCCACCTCCAGGCTGCCCGCGCCGCCGACCACGACGAGGCGGCGCACGCCCGAGTTCCGTACGCCCTCGATCAGGGCGCGGTTGTCCGCGAGGAACGGCTCGGCCGGGGCGCTGCCGTCGCGGGGCGGCGCGAGGGCCGAGGCCACCGCGTCGTGTCCCTCGGCCAGGCGGGTCACGGTGCCCGCGTCGGACGCGTCGGCGGCGACGGCCGTCAGCCCGCCCTCCTCGCCGGACGCGGGAGTCTTGCCCGAGCGGCTGACGGCGGTGACCTCGTGACCGCGCCGAAGGGCCTCGGCCGCGATGCGGCTGCCGACCATGCCGGTGGCGCCGAACAGCAGGATCTTCATGAGAGGGCTCCGTTTCGAGGTTTCCGGTGTTCACCGGTGTTCCGGGGTTTCCGGGGTGTGAGGTGTCGGGATGCGGGGCATCCGAACGGGCAACATTATCTGCGCGCTCAGGTATTTCCGCTGCCGGAAACTTTCTTCCCCGGGGCCGGGACCGGAGCCGGGTGCCGCCCGTACCGGGCGGGCGCCTACGGGGCCCCTACGGAGTCAGCCGCGCGACCCCGTCAGCACCAGGCTGACGTTGTGTCCGCCGAACCCGAAGGCGTTGACGAGCCCGGCCCGCCAGTCTCCGGCACGGTTCTCGCCGCGCACCACGTCGAGGCCGACGGCCGGGTCTGGGTCGTCGAGGTTGCGGACGGCGGGGAGGCGCCCTTCGCGCAGCGTCAGCAGCGCGGCGATGGCCGCGACGGCGCCCGAGGCGCCCAGCATGTGCCCGGTCATGGACTTCGTGGCGGTGACCGCCACGTGGTCGCCGACCGCGCGGCGCACCGCCTCCGCCTCCGCCAGGTCCCCCGACTCCGTCGACGTGGCATGGGCGTGGACGTGGTCGAGGTCCCCCGGCGCGAGACCGGCCGAGCGCAGCGCGTCCTCGATGGCGACGATCTGGCCGTCCGCGTCGGAGGCCGTGATGTGGTGCGCGCTCGACGTGACGCTCGCCCCGGCCAGCGCGCCGTGGACACGGGCGCCACGGGCGCGGGCGAAGTCCGCGCGCTCCAGCACCACGACGCCCGCGCCCTCGGCCATCACGAAGCCGCTGCGGTCCACGTCGAACGGGCGGGAGACGGCGGCCGGTTCTTCGGTGCGCGGGGAGAGCGCCTTCATCTGCGCGAACGCTGCCAGGGTGAAGGGGTGCAGGCACGCCTCGACGCCGCCCGCGACGACCACGTCGGCCCGGCCCGCGCGGATGAGGTCCAGCCCCATCGCGAGGGCCTCGGCGCCCGAGGCGCACGCACTGACCGGCGTCCGGGCGCCTCCCCGCGCCCCCAGCTCCATGCTGACCCAGGCCGCGGGCCCGTTGGGCATGAGCATGGGCACGGCGTACGGGGAGAGCCGCCGTCCGCCCGACTCCTCGAACAGGTCGTCCTGGCCGAGCGTGGAGAGGACGCCTCCGGTTCCGGTGCCGAGGACCACGGCCAGCCGCTCGGGCGCGACCTCCGGGCTGCCCGCGTCGCGCCACGCCTCCCGGGAACCGATCATGGCGATCTGCTCGCAGCGGTCCAGCTTCCTGGCCTCGACGCGGCTCATCAGCGACGCCGGGTCGACGGGCAGCCCCGCGGCGACACCGACCGTCAGCCGCTCGGCCCACTCCTCCTCCAGCGCGGTGACGCCGGACGCGCCCGCCAGCATCGCCGACCAGGACGCTTCCACATCGGCACCGAGGGGCGTGATCGCGCCCATGCCGGTCACGAGTACGTCGCCGTGGTGATCCGTCACGTTTCCTCCATCGATCCATAGAGAGCACACAAGGCGGGACCGGGTCCGATGGGCCCGATCCGCCTCACTTGATGGCCACAGTGCCAGGTCACGGCGTTCCGCACGGTCGAGCGCGCGCACCGATTCACGGTGGGAGAACTGTGCGGTTACTACAAGCCGCTCGGCGCTCTCGGCGCGGAAGACGGACAGGGGAAGAGCGCGGCGCGGGCGAGTCGGCGCAGAGTGGATCAGCGCAAGGTGGGGAGGACCGTGCGGGCGTGCTGTCCGAGGCGGTCCAGCGCGGCGGTCATCACGGCCGCCTGGCTGCCGGAGAGCGGCCCGTAGAAGTGCTCGTCGAGCTGCTGGGCGTGGAGGCGGGCCGCGCGTATGAGGACGCGCTCGCCCTCCTCGGTCATGACGACGGTCTGCACGCGCCCGTCGTCGGCGGAGCGCGTACGCCGCACGAGGGCGGCGCCGACCATCCTGTCGACCAGCCGGGTGGCGCCGCCGCTGGTGAGGATCAGGTCCTGGGAGAGGCGGCTCATGCGCGCCCCCTCGGGACTGTCGGCGAGGTGCAGCAGCACCTCGAACATCGAGTGGGTGATGCCGCACTCCTCCTGGAGGCGGCTGCCGAAGAGCCGTTCCATCAGCGCCGCCGTGTCCAGGAGCACCCCGAACGCCTGGATGCCGGCGTGCGCCGCCGCATCCGCCGCGGACCGGATCTCCGTCTCCTCAGCCACCGCTCTCCTCAGCCGCCGGAACCCAACCCCTCCATGGTGCCCGACCTGCCGCCCTCGGGGACGGGGCCCGTCGCCAGGGGCTCGGGGCGTCTGGCCAGCGCCTTCCACCAGGGGGCCGCGGGCAGGGCGCCCGCGGGCTCGTAGGACTCGCCCGGTCTGGGCACCGCCACGCGCACGCCCGACTCCTCCGCCGCGGCGACCGTCCGCTCGACGGGCTCCTCCCACGGGTGCGGGGCGAGGTTGAAGGTGCCCCAGTGGATGGGGAGCAGCACGCCGTGCCCGGGGCCGATCCCGGCGCCCGGCTGCGAGGCAGCGGGGCCCGCGAGGTCCAGGTGCGCGGTGACGCCCTCCTCGGGCGTCATATGGATGTCGGGCCAGTGCTCGCTGTAGGCGCCGATCTGGATCATCGTCGCGTCGAACGGGCCGTACTCGGCGCCGATCTTCGCGAAGCCCGGGAAATAGCCGGTGTCGCCGCTGTGGAAGACGCGGTGCACGGGCCCGGAGACCACCCACGACGCCCACAGCGTCAGCGCGCGGCGGCTCAGGCCCCGGCCGCAGAAGTGCCGCCCCGGGGTGGCCGTCAGGGTGAGGCCGCCGACGTGCGCCGACTCGTGCCAGTCCAGCTCGCGCAGCCGCGCTTCGGGCACGCCCCAGTGCTCCAGATGCGCCCCGACCCCGAGCGGCACGGCGAACACCGTCCCCGTACGGGCCAGCGCGCGGATGGTCGGCAGGTCCAGGTGGTCGTAGTGGTCGTGGGAGATCACCACGGCGTCCAGCGGCCCGACCTCGGACAGCGGCACCGGCATCGGATGGAACCTGCGCGGCCCCGCGAAGGCGAAGGGGGAGCAGCGCTCGCCCCACACGGGGTCGAAGAGCACCCGGTGGCCGTCGATCTCCACGAGGACGGAGGCGTGCCCCAGCCAGGTCACCCGGAGCCCCGTGCCCGGCGCCTCGTCGCGCTCGGCGAAGGCGGGGCGCACCAGCGGCGGGGCCTGCGCCGGTGACCTGCGCAGCCGGGTCTCACGGCGCAGCGATTCCCGCAGCAGGGGCACCAGGGCGCCCGGGGACATGGTCCTGGCGGGCTGCTCGTTGCGGAACTGGCCGTCGCGGAACTGCGGCGAGCGCTGGACGCGCTCCCAGCGCTCCCCGTAGGGCGCGGCACCGAAGGCGTCGGGCAGCAGCCGCCACCGTCCTGTGGCGCGGGGCGGTCTTTCGGCGGGTGCGGAGCTCATGGCTTGCGTGCGACTCCTCCGTACACGGACAGCTCGGCGTCGCTGACCTCTCGTTCCGGCACCACGGCCTCCTCCGGCTCGTCCGCTTCCCCGTCCTCGGCCACCGCACGGGGCTTGTACGCATCGTCCGTCAGATTCAGCTCGGGGCGCCACCTGTGGGCCACCACCAGGCCGGGTTCGACCAGCTCCAGGCCGTCGAAGAAGCGCAGGACGCCCTCCTTCGACCGCAGCTGGCCGCCGCCCGTGACGGACGACTCGTAGAACGTCGCGACCCGTGCCATGAGTTCCGGGTCGAGGTCGTCGGTGGCGTGCGTCAGCATGACGTAGCTGCCCGAGGGCAGCGCGTCCACGAGGGTGCGGACGATCTCGTACGCGCCGCGCTCGTCGCTGATCAGATGGAGCAGCGCGATGAGCGAGAGGGCGACGGGCTCGCCCAGGTCGAGGGTCTCCCGCAGCTCGGGCGACTCCAGGATGTCCTGCGGGCGGGTCACGTCGGCGTGGAGGTAGGCCGTACGGCCCTCGGGGGCGCTGTGCAGCAGTGCCTGCGCGTACTGGAGCACGATGGGGTCGTTGTCCGCGTAGAGGACGCGTGCCTCCGGCGCTACGGACTGGGCGACCTGGTGGAGGTTGGGCTCGGTGGGGATGCCGGTGCCGACGTCCAGGAACTGGCGGATTCCGGCCTCCGCGGCCAGCCAGCGGGTCGCGCGGTGCATGAAGGCGCGGTTGAGCTGCGCGCCGACGCGGACGGTGGGCCAGATCTCGGAGACCCTGCGGGCCGCCTCGGCGTCGGCCTCGTAGTTGTTCTTGCCGTTCAGCCAGTAGTCGTAGACGCGCGCTGAGTGCGGGGTGCTCGTGTCGATCTCGGGCGTCGGGGTCACTGCGCCTTCTCCATCGGTCGGTCCATCGGTCGGTTCGATGACAGGACGACAAGGGGGCCGTGCGAGCACGCTCTTCGGGTCTGCTCGCCGGGTACGTACACCGGCGCGCGGGCCATGGGAGCGCGCCCCCTGGGCGGCAACAGTGTGCCGCATGACGGGAGTTGGTCCGTACCCGCGGTGCCCGTGGGCCCCGGCGACGCTGTGACCTCGCGCGTCGCACCCGAACCGCCGTCAGTACGCGCCGGTGGCCGCGCGTTGGGCCGAACGGGTGGCAGGACGGATGGCAGGACGCGCGACGGGGCGAGCAGCCGGCCGGAACGAGACCATCCGGTAGCGGATCGCGGACCGCGTACGGAGTCGCCCGATCGGGGATGCGAAACGGTGACGTTCCTCACGCGCGCTCCCGGCCGCCGCGCGGTCCCTCGCGCGCGGCTCCGGGCGCGCGGCCGACGCGGCTTCACTCCCGTGAAAGCGTCACCCGCAGCACGTACAGCGCTCACATGGGCTGTCACCAGCGAGGATGAACGGCGTCGCCCCCGTGAGCCGCCTTCAGGCGTCCGTTCGCGACGGTCTCCGCGCGCCCCCGCGCGCCCGACTCCCCGGTGTACGAAGCCGCCTGACGGGTCGAACAGGGCTCTCGGTCATATGGCTGCGGCACGAAAATGGAATCGGCTGTTGTCAGTGCCGGGACCTAGAGTTCAACCATGCCCACTTCACCCGACCCTGTACCGGAGTCGGCCGCCCTGTCCCCGAATCCCCCCTTGCCCTCCGCCGCCGAGGCGAACGCCGCGCTGCGCGCCTTCGCCTCCGGACGCACCTCCTGGACCCCCTCGGCACTGGCCGAGCTGGACCGCCTGCGCTCGACGTGGCAGGCGGCCGTCCGCCGCGAGATAGTGCGCGCCGCCTGACCCGGGTCCGCCGCCGGGCCCGGCCCCGGCGGCGACGTGGAGCGCCGCACGGCGTGACGGCGCGTCCGGTCCGGTCCTCGTCAGCGCCGTGACCGCCGCCCGGGTGAGGGCGGCCCGTGGCCGGGGCCCGGCCGCTGCACGGCGACGGTGGCGGGCGGCACGGTCGCGGTGGCGGGCGGAACAGCCGCGGCGACGGGGCTGGTCCCTGCGACGACCGCCGCGTGCGGCCGACGCTGGGGGACGGCGCCGCCGACGGGGCTCGCGACCGGCGCGGATGCGGAGGCGGGAGCGGGTGCGGGGCTTGTTCCGAGGTCGGCTCCGGTGGCCTGTCCGTGCCCGTGGCCCGTCGGCTTCGCTGATGCCATCGTTGTCGCCGTCACCAGGCCGGTGAACCGCTCGCCCTCGGGAAGGGCGATACGGAAGTGGTCGTCGGACAGATGGAGCAGCACGCCGGGCGCCTTGGCCGCCGCGTCCTCGGGCACGTCCTTCGCACCCCTGGCGTCCTTCGCGTCCTTGGCGCCCTTGTCGTCCTGGCCCTCGTCCGGCGCCGAGGGCGGGAAGCGCAGGGCCGCGCCGTCCTTCGTCACGACGGTCACCGGAACGCCCAGGACCCGCGCCCCCAGCGCGGGCATCAGGTCGGCGGCGTCGTGGTCCCATGAGGCGCGCTCCTCGACGGCCGGGCGGTTCAGCAGGCGGTGGATGAGCGCGAGGCGCTGCCCGGCGGTCGGCGAGGTGCCGCGCGGCAGGTTGCCCGTCTCCGCGAACTCCTCCCGCTCCGCCTCCCCTCGCAGCGTGACGCCGCTGCGGGTGAGGTCGGCCGGGGTGTAGGTGTCGTCCGGGTCGAGCGCGGCCATGGCGGCGAGGTCGGCGTTACGGGGCTCGTCGAGCGCCTCGGCCAGCCGCTGCCGCACCGCGTCAGCGCGTACCGCGCCCCCCGTGGCCTCCGGCCGCGCGCCGGGCGGCAGCAGCCGGTCCAGCAGGCCGAGCCGGTCCGCGCCGTAGGCCAGCGCGTGGAGCAGGGAGGAGCCGTCGTGCGGTACGTCGTGCACCGTGTAGCGGGGCCCGCCGTTGGGTGCGGTCAGGGTGGTGGGCGCGTTTTTGTCCGCGTCCTTGTCAGGGGTGTCCACCTTGTACGCGGGCGGCGGCTGCGGCAGCCACGCGGGCACTTCGTAGGCGGGCACCTCTGGCTTCGGCACGCGGGCACCCCAACTTCCCCGTGCGGGCGCCGCTTCGGGGGCCGGTTCCGGAACGCCCTGGGCCTTCACGCCCTGGGCCTTCACCTCCGCGGCCTTCGCCTCCAGGGAGGCGCTGACGTCGGGGCCGCGCACCGGCGCGGGGGCGCGGTCGTGGGCGGGGAGGCGGTACCAGGCCGTCAGCCGCTCCGCCTCGGTCCGCAGCCTGTGCACGTCGGCCGCCGCCTCGTCGGCGCGGCCGTGCCACAGCGCCGTCTCGGCCGCGGCGCGCTTCCACTCGGCGAGCGCCGGGCCGTCCTTCTCCGAGCGGGTGAAGTCACCGGTCTCCCCTGCCCGGCGGGCCTCCTGACGCGCGCTCTCGGGCAGTTCGAGCCACGCGTGACGGACGGCGGCGCGCGCGGTGTAGTACGCGTCGTCGGCGTGGGAGAGCGCGCCGTACGCCTTTCCGAGCGTGTTCCACGCGTCGCCCGCCTCCTTGGGGAACGTGTCGCTGTTGATCAGCCCCATCCGCGTGGCGATGTCCTCGCGGACCCAGGCCAGCACCACGGTTTCGGTCTCAGCGCCGCGCGGCCCGCGCGGGGCGCCGCCGAAGGTGTCGCGTACGGCACCCGTGGCGGCGTTGTCGTGCAGGGTGCGGTGCACGTCGGCCACCGCGAGCCAACTGACCGGCAGCGCGAACAGCATGGCGCGCGGCGCCTCGACCTTGTGGGACCCACCGCGCGTGGTGTCCAGGCCGCCCTTGCTGACGGCGCCGTCGGGCGCGGCGTAGCCGGTTCCGGTGGCGCCGGGCACGACGGTGCCGGCGGGTGTGGTGCTGAGGAACGGGGTGGTGCCGAACTGGCCCTCGTGCGCGCCCGAATGGGACACGTCCTGGCCGCCGCTCTCGGTGTCGCGCCGCATCCCCTCCATGCGCGGGGCGTTCTCGACGGTGAGCAGGACGGCCTTGCGCACATCGGGACGCGCGTACAGGCGGATGTCGGCCCGTGCGGACTCGCCCAGCAGCCGGGGCGCGGCGATGCCGGGCAGTTGGTGGCCCTCGGGCCGCAGCGCGTGGGGCAGGAAGGCGGTCAGCCCGGTCTGGCCCGTGGCCTCCTCCATCGCGTGCGCGGTCTGCGCGCCGAGGTGGGTGAGCGGGGTGTGACGGGCCACTGCCAGCGCCTGCCGGAGGCCGTCGCCGCTCAACTCGCCCGCCGTACGGGCCCCGACGCCGTATGACTGCCCGGCGGCGAGGGTGAGCGCGTCGCGCACCTGGCCCGCGCCGAGCACGCTCACCGCGAGGAACCCGGTCTCCGGCGGGGTGCTGAGACCGCCGTCGTGCGTGCCGCGACGGCGCCACGCCTCGGGCCCGCCCGCGCGCGCGTCCTGGGCGCGCCAGACCCGTATCGCCTCCGGGGGCGACGGGACGTTCTCGGGCAGCCCCTGCCGCACGGCGTCGGCCTTCGTGGCAGTGGCGGTGCTGGTACCGGAGCCGGTGTCGGTGCCGGTCTCGGTACCGGCGTCGGGCCTGCCCTTGGTTCCGAGCGCCCCGGCGGCCCCGCGGGCTCCCCTGCGGGTCTCGGGGCGCAGCACGCTCAGGGGCATCAGTTCGCGCAGCTCGCCCACGGGGCTCGTGAACGTCTCGGGGCGCGCGTCCTTGCCGGCCTCCTCGACGGTCACCGTCAGGTCGTACTCGGTGATGACCTCGCCGTGCCCCTGCGTGGTCGCGATGTTCGGCATGCGCAGCGACGAGGTGCCCTCGCTGGTCTTGTTCTGCTGTGCGGACGAGGTGTTCTCCGCCAGGCTCGGCCCCATCGCGGCCAGTTCGCCGCGCCCGGCGAACGCGCTCTGGGCGACACCGGCGCCCAGGTCCCGCACGGTGTCCCGGGCGACGGACACCTCGCCGGAGACACCGCGCGTGCGGTAGTCCTCGAACTCGCAGCCCGTACGCACCCGCCGCACGGTCGTACGGCGCGGCGTCAGCTTGACGCGCACGTTCAACTGCCGCGCGCCGAGGTGCAGATGACGCAGGAAGCGGGCCTGGCTGCCGTGCGCCCGCACCGGCACCGTGACGCCTTCCCCCGTCAGCTCGATCAACTGGCCGTTGAGCGCGTCGGGGCCCAGTGCCTGGAGGACGGCGTCCCTGTCGTCGGACCGCACGCCGAGGCTCCGCAGCCTCGGCAGCAGCCGCTCGGCCACCGGGCTCGCGTCGAGGCGGCCCAGCGGGTGCGAGAAGAAACGGTTCCCCTGCGCCCATCCGGGCAGCCGGTAACCGCCGGCCGTGTACTGGGGCGTCGTCGCCGGGAGCCCGTCGGGCGCGAGGCCGGTCTCGATCGCGTCCGGCATGGGGACCTCGATGAGCACGCCGTCCGCCACCCGGTGCTTACGGCCTGCGGCGTGCGGCGTGCGGAGCGACGCCCCCGGGTCGGGCGGAGAGGCGGCCGGGGCGTCGTGCGAGGTGCCCCGCAGCCGCTCGGCGCCGCGCCACACTCGGTCCTTCGTACGGCGCAGCGCGTCGACGGAACGCGTCCCCAACAGCCCGAAGGCCGCGCTCCAGTGGGCTCGTACCGCGACGCGCTCCTCCACGTCCGCGCTCACGAGGTACATGCGGCCTGAGGGCGACAGCACCGTGTCCCGGCCCGCGCTCTGCGTCAGCGAGCGCGTGACGGTGCGGCCCGCGCTGATCTGCGCGGCCGAGGAGTACGAGCCGAACACGGGTCCGTGGCCGTCGTCGTGCTGGTGCATGTAGGCGCCCTGGAGACCCCCTGTGACGCGCGTCGACCGCGCCGCCGCACCGATGATCCGGCGCTCGGCGCCCGTCGTCAGCTCGGTGCCGTGCCGTTCGGGGTCTCCGACGACGACGGGGTCCGTGACCTCACCGTGCACGGCCGCCTTGAGGTAGTGACTCTGGTACGGGCCGCTCGCGTTGAGCGCGGTCAGGCGCATGCCCCAGCGGCCGAGCACCTGGCCCAGATGCCCGGTGACGGTGTTGTCGGTCAGCGCCCGGCCCAGCGCCGTGCGCAGCGGAGCCGCCGGGGTGGCGGTGTGCCAGGAGCCGCCGGTGGCCTCGTCGGCCGCCTCCAGGCCGAGTTTCTCCCTGAGCCTGCCGCCGTGCGCTGAGGCGACCGCGACCGGACGGCTCATCAGCTCGCGGATACGGGCCGCCTCCGCGGTCTCGTTCCTGGGCACGGACCAGGGGCGGTCCACGAGGCGTTCCGCCTCGTCGGGCGTCAGGTGCTCGGCCTCCTTGGGCGCGGTACGCGCCGGGGCGGCCGTCGCCGGGACGCCGGTTGCCTGAACGCCCGTCGCCGGGACGCCCGTCGCCGAAGCGGGCTTCGCCGGAGCCGTCGTCCGCGCCTTGGCGTCCCTGGCGTCCCTGGTGTCCCGGGTGTCCCGGGCGTCCCGGGCGTCCCCGGCCTCGGATGCCCCGGTCGGCGCCCGGCCCCGCACACGGGCATTCGCCGGGGAGCGCGGGGCGCTGTGCGCGGAGGGCGCGGCCAGCACGACGTGGCCCAGCGTCTCCTCACCGGCCTCCAGCAGCCGCCTGCTCTCCACGGGCGAGACGGCGAAGCCCATGCCGAGCACCCCCAGCGACATCAGCCGGGCCCAAGCGCGGGGCCGACGGTAGCCCTCGACGGTGGCGCCGAGCGACACGTCGTAGCCGTAGAGGTGCGAGGGCCCGGTGGAGGCGCTGACGCTCTCACCGTGCAGCACCACACCCGACTGGGTGCTGCGCTGGATCTGGCCCCCGGCCCGGAGGCCGATCCCGATGGTGCCGATGCGGCCGGGCCAGCCGGTCACTTCCGACTTGTCGTGGGAGCGCGGCGAGATGCCGACCTCGGCTCCGGCCGCCGCGGCGATCGTGGCCTGCGTCGACTGCTCGCCCCGCTCGCTCGTCATCACGGAGGTGCGCAGGGTCCGGTCGTACGAGGTGCCTTCGTAGCGCCGCCCCGTCAGCTTGGCCGTGAGCGCGACGGAGAGGTGGCCCCGGCGGAAGGTGTGCGGGTCCTCCAGCTCGATCCGTACGCCCGTCGTCGACAGCATCTCCAGGCTCTGTTCGAGGGTGTGCCGGTCCGAACCCTCCATGACCTGACGGGTGTTGGCGAGCGCCTCGCGGACATGGCGACGGTTGCCGAGCGCCGCCTCCGACGCACGGCGGCCCCGCATCACCTGGGAGAGCCACGACCCTCGGGCGCCCTCCTCCCAACTCGCCGCGATCAGCTCGGGGTAAGCGCGCTGGAGCGACGCCATGACGGAGTCCACGTATGTGTCCATCACCGCGCGCCCCGCACCGGGCGGTTGCGCGGACAACTGCGCTGAAGGCTGCGCGGGAGGTTGCCCGGGGGGCTGCGGGGTCTGGATCGCGGGGGTGAAGCGCTCGGCGCGCGTCTGGCCGAGGTGCCGGGGGTGGTTGCGCGTGAGGTACTCGGGCGCCGACGGCGCCTCGGTCCGCAACCTGCTGCCGTCGTCCCAGCCGCGCAGCCGCCGCGCCTCGGCCTCGCTCATCCAGTCCAGCGTGACGACGCGGAACGGCCGCGCCTCGGAGGAGGGCTCGCCCGACCTGCGCAGGTGCAGCGTCTTCTCCACCCGGTAGAGCGCGACCGGCGTACCGGCCTTGACCCGTCCGGCCAGCCTCCTGGTGACCGTGCTGCCGACGTAGTGGCTGCGCTCCAGCGCCGCGTCCAGCCGCCCGTACGGGCCGCCCTGCACCCGCACGTCCGTGCCGAGGTTGACGAAGTCGTAGTTCGGTCCCGCGGTCAGATAGACGGCGAGGTTCGTCTCCCGGCCGCTGGAGCGCTCGTTCTGCCTGCCGGTCTGTACGAGGTCGCGCAGGTCCACCTTCGTGGCCTCCGTGACCAGGGTGGCCCGGGTGTTCTCCAGTCGGTCGAGGACGAGATGGCCGAGCGGCGTACGGCGCCATCCGCGCGTCAGCTCGGGTCCTGTCACCCGTCCTGAGAGGCGCGGCAGCAGCGTCTCCAGCCGCGCGGGGCGAAGGAAACCGGTCAGCGAACGGTGCGCCGAACTGCCGGGCCGTACGCCGAACTTCGCGAGCGCCCACTCCTCGGGGCGGTCCAGCAGCAGCATGCCCTCGCGGTGGGAGACGACGTAGCCGTCGGTGGCGGGACGCGGGGTGCTGTGGGCGTCGTGGGCGTCGTGTGTGTCGTCGGTGGCGCGGAAGTCGATGACGGCGGGCGCGTGGCCGCGCCGTCCCGGGGCGGTGAGGCTGTCGGGCAGCCGCCAGGACAGCCCGTCGCGCACGGCGAAGCCGGTGTCGGCGACCGGGGTCCGTATCCAGGCGGGCGCGTCGGCGACGGGCGTACGGGCGGCGGACGTACCGGTCTCCGACGTGCCCGTGCCGGTCTCCGGCCGTGCGTCGGACGGGGCGCCCGGCGCGGGCGGGGTGGCGCGGGACCCCTTGGGGGCCTGCGTCAGGTGCGCGACGCGGACGCGGAAGTACACGTCGTCCAGGTGCAGGTGCGAACCCTCGGCGTACCGGACCTCGGTATGGCTCAGCCCCTGGTTCGAGGTGTAGTACCCGGACTTGTGGTCCCGCCCGACGGCGAGACCGAACTTCACCAGCCAGTCGTTCGGCGGCCCCAGGCTGAACGTCAGCGGGATCCGCCAGGGCGAGCCGAACGACTTGCCGCCGCCCGTGTTCGCCTGCGCGCGCTGGTGCTGGTCGAGCCTGGTCTCCTGCGAGGCGCCGTCGGTGAACCGCTGCCAGCGGTGGTACGGGACGGCCTCCACCGCCACCTCGTACGCCTCACCGGAGCGGGCGCGCATGACGAAGCGGGAGCCGCCGGAAGCGGTGAAGGACGCCGCTTCCGTGCCGAGCCTGCGCACCAGTTCCATACGGTCGAAGCCCGCCGCCACCCGCGCGGGCAGCCCGGCGACGATCTCGTCCGCGACGCTCTCGCGCCCCCGGAACCTCAGCTCGCCGCCCGCGAAGAAGACGGGGCTGCCGCCCGCCGGGTTCGAGTCAGCCCGCGCGCGTGCCGCCGCTTCCGCTTCCCGTTCCGTCTCCGGCGCCGCCCAACTGGCGGGCCTGCTCGGCACATGGGCGTGCAGGAAGTCGGGCAGCCGACTGCCGTCGGCGAACCGCACCGACCGGGGCGGGGGCCCGGGGGGCAGCGCGGCCGGGCCTTTCACGAGGCGCGGCTGCCTGGTCCTGTCGAGTTCCGCCTCGACGGTGCGCGGGCCCTGGTCCCCGGCAGCGGGGGCCGGAGCGGGCGTGGGCGGGGGCGTGGGTGCCGGAGCAGGAGCAGGAACGGGGCTTGTTCCGCTTCCGCGCTCAAGCGGTGTCGGAACCGGCGTCGACGCCGGTCTCGGTCTTGGTCTCGGCGTCGGCACCGGTCTCGTCGCCGGGGCCATATCGGCCCTCCGCTTCGGGACTTCGCCGGTCCCGGTTGCGCCCTCGTACAGCTCGGCCGCTGCCGTACGCGCGACGTCCAGCCGGTGGTAGGCGTCCCGCAGCGCGGCGTCCCCCGGGGTACGTGCGGTCCCGCGCACCGAGGAGGCCGCCTCGCCCGCGTCCCACCGCGCCGCCGCGCGGGGTTCCCGCGCCCTGACGGTCTCCACCGCGTCCAGCGCGTCCAGCCACTCCGTGAGTGCCGCGTCCCAGGCACCGGCAGCACCCGCGCGCTCCGGTACGGCCTCCCCTTTGGGCACGGCCGGCGTGGGCGTGGGCCGCGGCACGGGCATGGACGGAGGCATGGGTATGGGCGTGGCGGTCATGGCCGGAGGTGCCGTGACCGGAGCCGTCGGCGGCGACGCCGTGAGCCCTCGCCCATCGGACCTCCGCGTCGAGGGCCCGGCGACCGGCGTCAGCGCCTGATAGCGGTCCCGCCCGTTGTAGTAGACGTAGAGCCGTCCGCCCCGCGCGCCCTCGTTCAGGCGGAGCGGTCCCGACCCGTCGGACACGACGGTGAGTTCGACGCCGAGCGTGCGGGCGATCAGGACCGGTACATGGTCGCCGAACGGCGACGACCACAGATCCGGGTGCTCGACCGCGGCGACGGCGAGCCCGTCGTTGCCGAGCCGGTTCGCCGTGGCCGGGTCGGGGGCGATCCGCGCGAGCCGCGGGTAGGGGCCCGCTTCGAGGAGGTGCCGCCACACCTCCCGGTCGTTCGCGCGTACCCGTTCGGCGATGAGGTCCCAGACCTCGGCCTCGGCCTCCCGCGCCTCGTCCGGCACCGTCCCCGCGGTCCCCGCCGTCCCGGCCCCGCCCGGTCCGCCCGGACCGCCAGGCCCGCCCGACCGCGCCCGGTGCCACTCCCGCAGGTCGTCCAGGACGACGTCGACGGGGCTGCGCGGGTCGTCCACCTCGGTCCCCGGACGCGGCTCCCGGCCATCGGACAGCCGCCCCCGTACGACGTCGCGCAGCGCGGGCACGTCGAGCTGCCATGTCTCCGGCGCGATGCCCTGCGCGGAGGCGCCCGACAGCACGGCGCCGAACAGGCTGTCGTGGTCCGTCCGCACCGGCCGCAGGGCGAAGCTCCTGCCGTCCACGGCGGCCGTCGACGTCCCGTCAGGACGCCGGGTGACCTCGACGCGGACGGGACCGGATGCGGGGACGGGGGTGGCCCCGGAGACAGGGGCGGGACCGGATGCGGGGACGGGGGCGGGCGGCGACGGAGGGGGCACGGGCCGAGGGCCGTGGGAGCCCGAGCCTGCCGACCCCGACCCTGCCCACACGTACGGGCGGGCCGCGGGTGGGAGCGCCGAGCGCGCGTCGAACCGCCCGTCGCCGGAAGCCGCATCCGAAGTCGCGCCCGCAGCCACACTCGCCTCCGTATCCCTGCCAGGTCCCGCGCTCCGGTCGGCGACCGGGCCGCTCTGAAGTACCTACGGTGTCGGGAGACGCGGAGCGGCGCCCGTCGGCGCCGTGCCCTCGTGCTCCGTCCGCTCGCTCCGTTCCGTCGCTCTCGTCCGAGTCCCGACCGGGTCCGGGTCGGGCGCCGACGGGGAGTCACCTCCACCTGTCCGGTCCCCGCCCGTCCCTGACCTGCGCCGTTAAGCGTACTAAGCGCCCGGTCACCGCGTAAGCCGAGCCTCATCCACCTCAACCGCCTCATGCTTCTCTTGCCCCGTACACCGTCCGGGCACGCACAGTTGGGCAGGACTCGCGGGCGAGACTCGGGAACAGGGGCTCAGGAGCGGGGGCTCAGGGGACGCGCGTCACCGGGGCGGCACGAGCGCGAAGTAGCGTTCGAGCAGGGCGCGGTCCCCCCGCACTCCGTCGAGCCGGTCGGCCGGAAGCCGTTCCCAGAGGAAGAGCATCAGGTCGGAGGCCGTGCCCGCGAGTTCGACGTCCCAGGGCGCCGACTCACCGAGGAGCCGTACGTCGTCGCCGTCGAAGTGCGCCGTCCACACCTCGGGGCCGTCGGTGCGCCGGAAGCGGAAGCGCTCGCCCGCGCCGCGCTGCGCCTGCGCCCAGGCGCGCCGCGCGGGGGCCATGACCTGGAATGTGTGGGCCACGGCGTCGGCCGCCAGCGCGGGATCGAAGGGGCGCGCTTCCCCGGCCACGTTCTCCGCGTCCCAGCGGTGAACGGCGGCCTCGATGGCCTGGATGCGCATCCAGAAGCCCGCGGTGTGCTCCGGGGCCCAGGTCCACACCGGGTCCCGCGGGTCGCTCTTCCTGAACTCCGCCTCCAGCGCGAGGGCTCCCTCGGCGAACCAGTCGACGAGGGAACCGGGGACGGGCCCGAGGGTCGGGGTCTGCTCGAACGAGACGGGCCAGCCCTCGCGTTCGGCGGGCAGCCCGAGAAAGTCCAGATCCGCCGGATCGGGCTCCTCCTGGACCCTCTCGCGCAGGAGACGGAGCACATAGCGGTGCACCGCGCCCAGGTGCGCGATCAGGTCGGTCACCGTCCAGCCCGGGCAGGACGGCACCAGGGGCGCCTCACCGGCCGCGGCGACCGGCCGCACGGCGGCCTCGAAGGCCCTGACCTCACGCCCGAACCCGGAGATGTGCGCCACGCTCTCGTCCATGGCCTCACTGTGCCAGGCGGGCAGGTCACCGGGTATGTGCCGAACTGGACATCCCGGGCCGCTTCTTTCGGTCACCGTTCAGGTCACCGCTCGGGCCATCGCACCGATCCGGCGCGTCGGCCGGGGCCCTTGTGACGGGCCCCGGCCGACGCGCCGCAAGCAACGGCCTGGTCGAGCCGGGCGCGCTAGTCGAACATCGCACCCATGGTCTCGTGAGTGACCTCCTTGTTGAGGTCCCTCTCTCCGGCGAACGTGGTGTTGAGGATGATGCGGGTCTTGTCCTCCGACAGCGGGATCGTCCTGTGGAGGGTGGTGTCGGTGCGGAAGAAGTACAGGTCGCGCGTGATGTTCCCGTACGTGCGGATCGGGTTCTCCAGGAGGTAGTCCATGACCCGCGGGTTGGACTTGTCCCAGTCCGTGTGCGGCACGCACTGGAGGGCCCCGCCGTACTTCAGGTCCGGCGCCTCGATGAGCCAGACGATGGCGTAGCTGAAGTCACCCCAGTGCCAGCCGTGCGTGTCACCCTTTTTGTGCTGGTGGAGAATGGCGTATTTCTCGCCGTCCCACGGGCAGTCGAGGACAGGCTCGGCCGCGATACGGGAGAGTGCCGCCTTGAGCGATTCCGAGGCGTATACCGCCGGAATGATGACGCCGTCCTCAGCAATTGCCGAAGCGCTCACCGTGCTCATATAGCGCGGCGAATCGCTGGTCTCGGGAAGAGTGACGTCTATTCGCTTCTCGTACTGATCGATCAGCCGGTAGGTCTCTTCCTGTAAAGCCTCGAAGACGGCATCAGGAACCAGGTCGCGTACCTTCACGTACCCTTCGCGCCGAAACTGCTGGGACGCCTTCCGGGTGCGTTCTTCGTCGAAGTTCTCGGCGATGTGCTTATCGAGGATCGAATCGACGTTCTCTGGGGTAACGGTCGCGCTCAATTCGCATGCATCCTTCATCTCGGCTGTGATTTCCGGTGCCTCACCAAAAGTGGCGGCGCCCGGTGCGGGAATCAACTGCAAAATCTCAAGTGTGACGACAGTCACATCCACTCAAACGATCATTTCGGATCGCGCCGCCAACTGCTGCCCACCGCGCTCCGGGGTCCTTTATCGATCTTGCCCGTCTGGCCAAAAGTGATCGGCGACCAATCGGAGTACGACAGAGATCTGGCATCCGCCGCCTCCTGGACGTAGCGTCCATGCTCCGTGGCGATGTTTCCGTCGCCACAGCCGCCGCAGGAAGACCTGGCCCACCGTCCGGGCTGGGCCCGGACCGGCGCGCTCACGGGGGAAACACGGGGGAAGGGAACGCGCAGTGCGGCCATCCGCGCCTGACCAGGGGCAGCAGCCATGCCGTCGGACGGCTGTGTCTCCACGGCTCCGCGTCTCCGTGTCCCGGTGGACACCTCACCCGTTGGGCAATCGCCCCCGCGCCGACCACGTCGGCACACACTCGTCGGCGCCACGGCCCATGATGAGCACCGGCATCACCACGAACGCACAGGTGAACCCGCAGCCGCACAAGTACGGCTGCCGGCACACGCGCAAGCACGAACACGAGCACACGCACGAGCACCCCAGGAAGATGCGATGACCCACCCGACCGACGCCGCGACCACGACGACCAGCACCGCGGCCTCCGCCACGGCCCCGACCACGGCCCCGACCACGGCACCGGCCCCGGCCGCGACGACCGCCGCCGGGCGGACACGCGGCCTGACCCTGACCGTCGCGCCCGAGATCGCCGAGCGCTACCCCGACTGCCGGACGGCGGCCGTGCTGGTGCTCGGGGTGAAGAACGCGGAGCCGTGGCCCGAGACCGAGGAGGCCCTGAGCCTCTTCGAGTCCGAGGTGCGCGACGGCACCCGGCACCTCCCCGGTCAGGAGGAGCCCGCCATCGCGGTCTGGCACGACCTGCTGCGCAGCTTCGGCACGAATCCCCGCAGGACACGGCCGAGCGTGGACGCCCTGAGCCGACGCCTCGTCAAGTCGGGCCGGGTGCCCCGGATCTCGCCGCTGGTCGACACGTGCAACCTGGTGTCGCTCCGCTACATGCTGCCGACCGGCGGCTACGACCTCGACGGCATCACCGAGGGCTTCAGCCTGCGCTACGCGCGCCCCGGCGACGTCCACGTCCCCCTGGGCAAGCCGGACGAGCGGGAGACCCCGGTCGACGGCGAAGTGGTCTACGCCGACGGCGGCAATGTGCTGACGCGGCACTGGAACCACCGGGACGCCGACAGCACCAAGGTCACCGAGCGGACCCGGAACGTCATGCTCCTCCTCGAAGGGGTCGCCCCCGTCGTGCCACCGGAGGTGCTGGCCGACGCACAGCGCGAGCTGGCGGCGCTGGTGGCGCCGCACGCCGAGGCGGTCAGCCTCTATGACTTCGATCCGGCCACCGAAACCCGCGTCACATAGTCCGCGGTCGACTGACACGGATTATTTCATCCCACACGGAGGTACCAGCACCATGCTCAAGATTGGCCTGGTTCAGCAGAGCGCCTGGGACCTGCCCATTGATTCCATGCCCCTGGCCGCCGGGTACTTGAAGGCGTTGCTGGACGCCGACGCCGACTTATCCCCCGAGGTCGACGTTCGCATCCACAACCTGCGGGGCGGCTCGTCGGTAACCGACATGGCGCGTTCCATTTTCGAGGACGACGTGCCCGACGTCCTGGCCTTCTCCGTACTCGGCTGGAACTACCGCAACTTCGCCCATCTCGCCGAGCTGCACAAGCAGCTCAAGCCCGACGGCCACACCGTCTTCGGCGGAAACCATGTGAGCCATCAGGCGAAGAAGGTCTTCCGCGAGTGTCCGACCGTGGACATCATCGTGAACGGCGAGGGCGAGCTGACCTTCCGCGACCTCATCACCGCCCTTCTCAAGGACCGCAAAGAACCCGATCTGACGCGCACGCCCGGTCTCTCGTTCCGCACTCCCGACGGGGAGTTCACCACGACCGAGGACCGGGCCCGTATCGACGATCTGGACGTTCTTCCGTCCCCTTTCCTCACCGGCGCGATACCCCTGCTCGACCACAACGGGCACTTCCCCTATGAATTCGCGCTGCTGGAGACCAACCGCGGCTGCCCGTACAAGTGCTCCTTCTGCTACTGGGGAGGCGCCACGGGGCAGCGCGTGCGCTCCTTCTCGCGCGAGCGGCTGGCCGCCGAGCTGGACCTCTTCGGGTTCCACAAGGTGCCCACCGTGTTCCTGTGCGACGCCAACTTCGGCATGCTGGAGGCCGACGAGGAGTTCACCGAGGACCTGCTGAGGGTCAACGAGAAGTACGGGTTCCCCGCGGCCCTGGAGGCCAACTGGGCCAAGAACAAGTCCCAGCGCTTCCACCGCATCGTGCGCACGCTCAGGGACCGCGGCTTCAAGAGCTCCTTCACCCTGGCGCTCCAGACCCTCTCGGACGAGGCGCTCACCGACATGAAGCGCCGCAACATGAAGCTCAACCAGTGGGAGGAGCTGGCGGACTGGCTGGCCGACGAGGGCATGGAGTCCTTCGTCGAGCTGATCTGGGGAGCGCCTGGCGAGACGACGGAGTCGTTCTTCGAGGGGTACGACAAGCTCGCGGAGAAGGTCCCCCGCATCGCGGTCTATCCGCTGCTGCTCCTGCCCAACACGGCCTACAGCGAGCAGCGCGAGCTGCACGGGTTCGTCACCCTGCGCGGCCAGTCCGACGACTTCGAGTACGTGCTGGCGAACCGTTCCTCCACGTTCGCCGAGAACCTGAGCATGCAGCGCTTCATGTATCTCGCCCGCATCCTCGGCGAGAACCAGTTCTTCAAGCGGCTGTGGCACCCGGCGCGGCTGCTGGGAGGGATGACGCAGACGCAGGTCATCAAGTCCCTGATGCGGTGGATCGACGACTCCTCGCACCCCTCCGTCGCGGCCTTCCGCGCGTCGTTCCCCGTTCTCGCCGAGTCCCCCGCCGTCGCCAACGGGCACCGCATGCTCTACGGCGATCCGGCGCTGGAGGCGGAGATCGCGCGCTGGTGGGCCGAGGAGATCGTGCCCAGGTTCCCCGCCGAGTGGGCGGAGTACGGCGCGCACCTCTACACGTTCGAGCACTGGTCGCGCCCCGTCTACCAGCCCCCGGGCAGCGAACTGCCCGCCGGCTGGCGCGTGGAGGGCGAGGAGTACGTCAGCGACCCGGTGGCCTTCCCGTTCCACGCGGCGGAGGCGCTGGGCAGGATCGCGGCGGGCGACACCGTGCCGCCGGATCCCGAGGAAGTGGTGTACGAGTTCCGCGGTCTGCGCGGCTTCTACCAGCACCTCGACAACCACGAGACCGGCGCCCACTACTTCGCCTCGGCCAAGCAGTTGGAGGCCACGGGACAACTCGGCACGACCGCCTGACGGGGCTCTTGACCGCATTGCGCGGGTCACCCCGCTGTGGTTTGCTGGACCGGACTTGACGGCTTGCGCGCACGGATTAGCGCGGCCGTCAAGGACCGGCCGTAGAAATTCCATTGGAGACCCAGTAATTGGCTGAACTTTCTTCTGGTTTACGCACCTCGCACATCGGCCGTGGCGTCGCCCCGATTCTCGGATTCGCCACTCTGACCGCCGCACTGGACGTCTATGGGGGCAACAAGCTCCAGGTCATCAGTCCAGAAACCATGGCGGCCATTTCCTTCTCGCTGGCCGCGGTCTTCTTCCTCGGGCTGGAGATCACCCGCCGGGGCGCCGCCGCCACCTTCCGGCCGATGCGCACGCACAGCTACGACGTCACCGCCATCAATGTCACCACCGCCGTGACATGGCTCTCCATGCTGTATTCGCTCAAATACCTCGAACCCGCCGTGGTGAGCATCGTCGTCGTGGCGCTCGGGCCCGTGCTCACCCTGCTGATGGGCCCGCTGCTGCGGCGCGGCAGTTCGGTGATCGGGGCCGAGATCGGGGTCTCGCTGGGCATCTCGGCCGTTCTCGGGGTGCTGGTCTGGGGCTCCTTCACGGGCCGCAGCGGCGTGGGCGACGTGGGCACGGGCCAGGCCGCGCTGGGCATGCTCTTCGCCCTGCTGTGCGGGGTCGGGTCCACGGCCAACATCATCTATATGAAGCGGCTCAGCGAGACCGGGCACAGTCCGCAGGCGGTGCTCGCGATCCGGTTCTTCCTGATGATCGCGATCTCCTGGGTCATGACGGCACTGAGCGACAACCCCGAACTCGGCGCGGGATTCGTGCCGGGTCTGATCGTCGCCGTGATCGGCGTCGGACTGCCGATCTACGTGCTCCAGATCGGCATCCGCCACACCGAGCCGATCACCACCTCGCTCCTGCTCTCCCTCTCCCCCCTCATCACGTTCCTGCTCCAGTTCCTGGACGGCAGGCTGCGGCCTTCGGCGCTCACGCTGACGGGAATCTTCGCGATCGTCGTGCTCGTCGGCGCGGGAACACTCGCGCGAAGCCGGTACGACGCGCGGACTTCACCACCGGAGGAAGAGAAACCGCTCCCGACGGCACCGGAACCAGAACCGGAACCGGCACAGAGCGAAACGTCACCGGCGCAGAGCAAAGAAGAGCTGAGCTAGAGAACCGAGCTGGAGAACTGAGCTGGAAGGGCTTGTGTGATGACGTGTGCCATTGTGGACGCCTATGGTGCCGGGCGCCTGCTGCCCGCGGCGCTGCGTCGCTACGGCGTCGAATTCCTCCACGTCCGCTCCGAATTCCCGGACACCTATCTGGAATACCGTCCCGAGGATTTCTCCGTCGATATCGCGCACAAGGGTGACGTGGAGGCGACGGCGGCGGAACTGCGGCGGCACGGCGTGGACCACGTCGTGGCGGCTGCCGAGTCGGGCGTGCTGCTCGCCAACGAGCTGTCCGTCGCGCTCGGCACCCCGGGCAACGGCATGCGGCGGCCCGAGGCGCGGCGGAACAAGCTCCAGATGCAGCGGGCCGTGCGCGACGCGGGGCTCGCCAGTGCCGACAGCCTCGTCTCCGCCTCGGCCGACGAGGTGGTGGCCTGGGCCGTCGACCGCGGCGAGTGGCCGGTGATCCTCAAGCCGGTCGCCAGCGCGGGCACGGACAACGTCCTCATCTGCGACTCGGCCGACGACGTCCGCGCCGCGCACGCCCGCATCCTGAGCGGCACGGACCGCTACGGCCGCGGGAACGGGACCGTACTGGCCCAGCGCTTCCTCGTCGGCGAAGAGCACTACGTGAACACCGTCAGCAGGAACGGCGTCCACCGCATCGTCGAGATCTGGCACTACTTCAAGCGCCCGGTGCCCGGTGGGCGTTCCATCAACGACTACGAGATCCTGCTGCCGCCCGACGACCCCGAGGCCCGCCAGATCGGCGACTACACCCTCGACGTGCTCGACGCGCTGGAGATCCGCAACGGCGCCGCGCACACCGAGGTGATGCTGACGAAGGACGGCCCCGTGCTCATCGAGTGCGGGGCGCGGCTGGGGGGCGGGCAGATGCCGGACGTGCTGTCCCGGTGCATCGGCACCGACCAGGTGGACCGGCTGGCCTTCTCCATCGCCCACCCGGAGGAGTTCTCCGGCGGCTCCCAGGAGCCGTACCGGCCGCGCACCCATCTGCGGTGCGTCAACCTGATCAGCCCGCACGACGGAACTGTGCCCTCCGGGGCGCGCTGGGACCCCGTCAGGGCGCTCCCCTCCTTCGCCGCGCTGGTGCCGAACCTGCCCGAAGGCGGTCCGGCACCGCGCACCGTGGACCTGGCCACGTGCCCCGGGGCCGTCTATCTCAGCTCGCACGACGCGACCCAGGTCGAAGCGGACTGCGCACGGCTGCGGGAGCTGGAGCGGGACGGGCTCTACGACGGCGGCTGAGGCGGGACGGGACACGACGGGGTGGCTGAGGGGCCCGGCCAGGCGGCTGCGGTCCCCTCAGCCGCGTCGGCTACTGCGCGGGAAAGTCCGGGTAGACCCTGACCTGCGGCCTGGTGCGGGCCCATTCGCGCACCTCGGGTCCCACGGGACCGTAGATCTCCGCGAAGATCATCTCCGCGGTCTCCCCCACCCGCGCCAGCAGCTCCGCCTGGTGTTCGTTGTGCATCACGGCAGCAGCGGAGTCGGTGTACTCCTCCAGCACCAGATAGCAGCCGGGATCGGGCATCGAGAACCAGCGGTAGCTGACGGTTCCGGGCTCGGCCGCCGCCGCGTCGCGCAACGCCAGTGCGATGCGCTCGAATTCGGCCTGCCGACCGTCCCTGACGTCGAAGCGGGCCCGTACGAAAATGCTCATGCCCCACTACATCAAACCCCGGACCTCATGCGCTCCACCAGGGCAGCCGGGGCCTTCTCGGGGGAGCCCGCGTCGTAGGGCGGCTGGGGGTCGTACTCGATCATGAGCTGGACGGTCTGCGCCAGTTCGTCGCCCGCGATCCGCCCCGCGAGGGTCAGGCCCATGTCGATCCCGGCCGACACGCCCGCGCCGGTCACGTACTTGCCGTCGAACACGACGCGCTCCCCCGTCGGCCGGGCCCCGAGCCGCTCCAGTTCCTCCATCATGAGCCAGTGCGTCGTGGCCCGGCGGCCTTCGAGCAGCCCGGCGGCGGCGAGCAGGAGGGAGCCGGTGCACACGGAGGTCGTCCAGGTGGTGGCCGTGTCCACCGTGCGCAGCCAGTCGAGCAGCGTCTCGTTGCCGGTGTCGGGCCCGGGCCCGCCGGGCACGACCACGAGGTCGGGGCGCATGGCCTCGGCGAGCGGCCTGGCCACGACGGAGAGGCTGCGGCAGTCGTCCAGGACGGGGCCCGCCTCCTCGGCGACGAACACCGCCTCGACGTCCGGCAGTGCGCTGAGCGTCTGGTAGGGGCCCACAGCGTCGAGCGCGGTGAACTTGTCGTAGAGGAGGATCGCGATCTGCATGGGGTTCGGTCCTTTCGTCGGGCGGGTCACTGGGTGGGTCGGGGGCGCTGTTCGACGGGGGCGGCCGAGGGGGCAGCCCGGAAGTCCGCGCCGAAGCCCGCGCTGAAGCGGCGGCGGTACTCCGCCGGTGACGCGCCCAGCGCGTTGAGGAAGGCGCGCCGCATGGCCTCGGGGGTGCCGTAGCCGCAGCTGCGGGAGATCTCCTCCACTCCCCCGCGGGTGTCCTCCAGGAGCCTGCGGGCGTGTTCCAGACGTACGCGGTCGACGTAGCGGCCCGGGGTCATGCCCGTCTCGGCGTGGAAGGCCCGCGCGAAGTGCCGTGGCGAGAGGCGGGCGCGCGCCGCCAGCGACTCCACCGTCAGATCGCCCTCCGGATGTTCGGTGATCCAGCGCTGCACCTCGCGCAGCGGTTCGCGGCGCGCGGTCTGCGCGGACAACTGGGCGCTGAACTGGGCCTGGTTGCCGGGGCGGCGGAGGAAGACGACGAGATAGCGGGCGACGGCGAGCGCGACCTCTCTGCCGAGGTCCTCCTCGACGAGGGCGAGGGCCAGGTCGATGCCCGCGGTGACGCCCGCCGAGGTGGCGACGTGCCCGTCGCGCACATAGATGGGATCGGGATCGACCTCGACCTCGGGGTGGTCGCGGGCGAGCTTGTCGCAGAACGCCCAGTGGGTCGTCGCGCGGCGCCCGTCCAGCAGCCCCGCCTCGGCCAGCGCGAGCGCGCCGGTGCACACGGACACCAGACGCGGGGCCCGCGGTGCGTGTGCCCGCAGCCAGCCGACGAGACGCGCCTCGCAGGCCCTGGTGCCCTCACCGCCCGGCACGAGCAGGGTGTGCGGTACGGGCGCGTCGTCGAGGGCGAGGTCGGGAGCGAGGGAGAGGCCGCTCGACGTGCGGACGGGGGCGCCGTCGAGCGAGGCGGTACGGACCCGGTAGGCGCCGGGTCCCGGCGCCGTGACGAGGTGGGCGGCGCCGGTGAAGACCTCGACGGGGCCCGTGACGTCGAGGCTCTGCACACCGTCGAAGAGGACGACGAGCACGTCCTTGGCGCGGCCGGGGCCGGCCGGGTCTCGTGTCATGCCCCGGATTCTTCAGCGGTCCCGGTCCGTCCGCAATGACGAGAACCCCACCTTTCCTGCCATGGCCCGGCGCGGACCCGGCTCGGGTCCGGCGTGAACCCGGCGCGAGTACACGCCAATTCACGTCGGCCCCCTCCCCGGATAAGCAACCGCTCGGTACTGTCCGCCGAGCCCTGTCCGACCGACGCTGTGAGGTTCCGATGCAACGGCGCTTCAGACGCCTCGCCCTTCTGGGCACCGCGCTGTTGACCATGGCCGCCACCCTGGCTCCCGCCACGGCGGCCGAGCGCACCGAAGAGCAGCGCCCCTCGGGCGGCGGTCTGTCGGCAACGCTCAGGTACACCGAACACGGCATCCCGCACATCCTCGCCAAGGACTACGCCGGGGTGGGCTTCGGCTCCGGATGGGCGCAGGCCGCCGACATGGTGTGCGTGCTCGCGGACGGGTTCGTGACGGTACGCGGTGAACGCTCCAGGTACTTCGGCCCGGACAAGGCGCCCGACGGCTCGCTCTCCTCGGCCGGCAGCAACCTCTCCAGCGACGCCTTCTTCCGCGCCGCGCGGGAGTCGCCCGAGGTCGCGAAGCAGCTCAAGCCCGGCTCGGGCGGCGGCGACGGCGGCGACCGGGGCCGGAGAGACGGTGGCCGGGGTGACGGTGGCCGGGGTGACGGTGGCCGCGAGGCCAGGAACGCCGCCGAGATGACCCGCGGCTGGATCGCGGGCTACAACGCCTGGCTCGCGCAGAACCGGGTCACGGACCCGGCCTGCGCGGGCGCCGACTGGGTCGGGCCGATCACCGCGAAGGACATGGCAACCCGCGCCTTCGCACTCTCCGTGATCGGCGGCCAGGGCGGCGCCGCCGACGGCATCACGAGCGCGCGGCCGCCCGCCGACGGACCCGGCGCCACCCGCTCCCCCTCCCGGCCGGATCCCGACACGCAGGCCGACGCCGCACGGAAGCTGCTCGACACCAGCACGGCGGACATGGGCTCCAACGCCGTCGCGTTCAGCGGTGCGACGACCGCCGACAACCGGGGCCTGCTCCTCGGCAACCCGCACTACCCCTGGCAGGGCGGGCGCCGGTTCTGGATGTCGCAGCAGACCATCCCCGGCGAACTGAACGTCTCCGGCGGCTCACTGCTCGGCTCGCCCGCCATCTCCATCGGGCACAACGCGCACGTCGCCTGGAGCCACACCGTCGCCACCGGCGTCCCCTTCAACCTGCACCAGCTCACGCTGGACCCCGAGGACCCCACCTCCTACCTCGTCGACGGCGAGAGCGAGCCGATGACCAAGCGCACCGTCACCGTCCCCGTGAAGGGCGGCGGCGAGCGGACCATGACCGAGTGGTGGACGCGCTACGGCCCCGTCCTCACCTCCTACGACTCCGATCTGCCGCTGCCGTGGACGCGCACGACGGCCTACGCGCTCAACGACCCGAACGCCGCCAACGACCGCCTCACCGCCACCTCCCTCGGCTTCAGCAAGGCGCGCGGCACTCAGGGCATGCTCGACTCGCTCCGCCGTCACCAGGGCATGCCGTGGGTGAACACCATCGCGTCGGACAGCTCCGGGCACTCGCTGTTCACCCAGTCGCAGGTGCTGCCGCGGATCACCGACGCGCTGGCCGGGCGCTGCTCCACCGAGCTGGGCAGGGCGACGTACCCGGCCAGCGGCCTCGCGGTGCTCGACGGCTCGCGCGGTGACTGCGCGCTGGGCAGCGACCCGGACGCGGCGCAGCCCGGCATCTTCGGCCCGTCGCGCATGCCGACGCTCAAGGACGCCCCGTACGCCGAGAACTCGAACAACAGCGCCTGGCTGGCCAACGCCGACCGGCCGCTGAGCGGGTACGAGCGGGTCTTCGGCGACATCGGCACCCCGCGTTCGCTGCGCACACGGGGTGCCATCGAGGACGTGGCGAAGATGGCCGGGCGGGGGAAGCTGACGGTGCGCGACCTCCAGAAGCAGCAGTTCGCCGACCGTGCACCGGCCGGTGACCTCGCGGCTGCCGACGCGGCCCGCGCCTGCGCCGCGCTCCCCGGCGGCACGGCCACCGGCAGCGACGGGGCCAGGGTGGACGTGTCCGGGGCCTGCCCGGTCCTCGAACGGTGGGACCGGAGCATGCGCAAGGACAGCCGTGGCGCGCTGCTCTTCGACCGGTTCTGGCGGGAGCTGACGGCGCAGGTGCCGGAGACCGAGCGGTGGAAGGTGCCCTTCGACCCGGCGCACCCCGTCACGACCCCGCACACGCTCAACACGGCGGCGCCCGGCTTCACCCGCGCCCTGGCCGACGCCGTGGCGCAGCTGCGCGACGCTGACATCGCGCTCGATGCTCCCCTGGGCGAGCACCAGTTCGTGGAGCGGAACGGGAAGCGGACGGCACTGCACGGTGGTACGGAGCCGCTCGGCGTGTGGAACAAGCTGGAGCCGGAGTGGAACGCGGCGGAGGGCGGCTACACCGAGGTGGCCATGGGTTCCAGCTACATCCAGGCGGTCGGCTGGGACGGTTCGCGCTGCCCGGTGGCCCGCACGCTGCTGACCTACTCCCAGTCGAGCAACCCCGCGTCGCCTTACTACAGCGACATGACGCGGCTCTTCGGGGACAGCGAGTGGGTCACCTCGCGCTTCTGCGAGAAGGACATCGCGGCCTCACCCGAGCTGCGGGTGGAGCGCGTCTCCGCGCGCTGACGCCCTGACGGGCTGGCCCCGGGCGCGGGTGCGAGGAGACGTACTCGCTTCCGCGCCCGGGTTTCCCGCCTCTCGACGCGCCAGCCGACCGGCCGAAGCGCCGTTACGCCGGGGCCCCGGCCCGCTCCGCCCGCCGGGCCGCCGCCGAGCGCACGCCCCCGCCCCTGTCCCCGCTCCGCGCGCGGCTGCGGCGGCGCGCCAGCCGGTGGAACGCCTTCGCGGCGCGCGTCGGCGTGGGCAGCGTGCCCTCGACGGCGTCGGCGAGCAGCGTGCCGACCGTCTCCGCGGCGCAGGTGCGGTTGGCGCCGATGCCGCCCGAGGGGCCGCGCTTGATCCAGCCCACGACGTACGTGCCGCGCATGCCCCGCACGCGTCCGCCCTCGTGCGGAACGGTGCCCGTGGCCTCGTCGAACGGCAGCCCCGCGACCGGCACGCCGCGGTAGCCGACTGCACGCAGCAGCGTCCCCGCCGGGATCACCCGCTCACGCGGGGCGCGCCCCGGTCCGTCGCCCGAGCCGTCCGCCGGGCCCTCCGTGACGCGCACGCCGCTGACGCCGCCCGTGTCCGTGCCCAGCACCTCGCGCGCGGAGGAGTGGAAGCGGAAGACGATGCGCCGCCCCGGCGCGGGGGCCTGCGACCAGTCCGTCGCCGTACGGGTCACCCCGCGCAGGAGCGCCGCCTTGTCCTGGACTCCGGGCGCGCCGGGCCCGTCGGCCGCCGCGTCGATCGCCGTGCCGACGCGCGGGTCGTGGTCGTCCACGACGAGGTCCACGCCGGGCAGGTGCTTGAGCGCGAGCAGTTCGGATCTGGTGTACGCCGCGTTCTCGGGGCCGCGCCGCCCGAGCAGCACCACCTCGCGCACCTTGCTGGCGTGCAGGGCCGCCAGCGCGTGGGGCGCGATCTCGGTACCGGCCAGCGTGTCCGGGTCCGCGACGAGGATGCGGGCGACGTCGAGGGCGACGTTGCCGTTGCCGACCACCACCACGCGCTCGGCCGACAGGTCGATCGCGTCCGGCGCCACCTCCGGGTGCGCGTTGTACCAGGAGACGAACGTCGTCGCGGCGATGCTGCCGGGCAAGTCCTCGCCGGGGATGCCGAGACGGCGGTCGGTGGAGGCGCCCACCGCGTAGATCACCGCGTCGTGGTGCGCGGCGAGTTCCTCCGCCGTCACGTCCCTGCCGATGTCGAGCCCCAGGTGCAGCCGCGAGCGGGGGTGCGAGAGGAACCTCGCGAAGGTGTCACCGGCCCGCTTGGTCGCGGGGTGGTCGGGCGCGACGCCGTAGCGGACGAGCCCGCCCGCCACCGGGAGCCGGTCGATCAGGGTCACCTCGGCGTGGGTGTGCAGCAGCAGGTCCTCGGCCGCGTACATGCCAGCGGGGCCCGTGCCGACGACCGCGACGCGGATCGGCTTGAAGTCCGAGGGCAGTACGCGGTCGAAGACCGGGCGGTCCCAGTGGTGGAAGTTGGGGCTGCCCGGCGCCGGTTCGGGCCCGGCGATGCCCGCGCCCTCCCTCTCCGTCCCCTCGTCCTCCGCGCTCGCCGCTTGCCCCGCGTTCTCGTAGTACGCCGCGTTGATCTCGGCGTACTCCTTCTGCGCGGCGGAGAGGCTGTCCACGGGGAAGACCGCGTCCACCGGGCAGGCGTCGGCGCAGGCCCCGCAGTCGATGCAGGTCTTCGGGTCGACGTACAGCATCTCCGTGCTGCCGAAGGCCCGCTCGTCGGGCGTCGGATGGATGCAGTTGACGGGGCACACGGCGACGCAGGTGGCGTCGCTGCAACAGTTCTGGGTGATGGCGTAGGGCATGTCGTCCGCTCAGTCCGCTGGGTCCGCTCAGTCCGCTCAGATCAGGTGGGCGCGCTTGTAGAAGATCAGCGCGGGCTTGGTGAGCAGGCGTGCCGAGGCCAGGAAGTCCATCAGGCCCGAGCAGCTGGAGCGCATCATCGACTTGTGGTGCTCATTCGCCTCGGCCTCGCGCAGGGCGCGCTCGCTGTCGAGCCCGGCGTTCGCGTACACGCCCTTGTTCACCATGCTGGTGACGATGACGTAGGACGCGATGGCGATCACGAAGGCGCTGATCTGACGCCGCACCCAGCCCGCCTTCGCGAGCCGCTTGCGCGTCTCGTCGCGGGCGAACTTCATGTGCCGCGACTCCTCGACGACGTGGATGTTGTTGATGGTGCGCACGAACGGCACGACGCGCTCGTCCCGCATCCAGTCGCGCTGCATGACGTCGAGGACCTCCTCGGCGACAAGGATCGCCGCGTACGCCGACTCGCCGAAGGCGAGGGTCTTGAAGGCCCGGCCCAGCTCGACGGCCACCCGGTGGGGCCGGTACGGCGGCGCGCCCAGCTTCTTGGCGCCGCGGGCGAACATGATCGAGTGGCGGCACTCCTCGGCTATCTCGGTGAGGGCCCACTGGAACTCGTCGTCGGTCGGGTCCTTCGCGTAGATGTCGCGCAGCACCATCTGCTGGAGGATCATCTCGAACCATATGCCGGTGCTGGCGACGGACGCGGCCTCGTGCCGCGTCAGCTCCTTGCGCTGGGCCTCGCTCAGCTCGCTCCAGTACCGCGTCCCGTAGAGCGTGCTCCACTCCGGGCTCGCGCCGTGGAAGTCCTTGTCGAGCGGCGTCTCCCAGTCCACCTCCGTGGCCGGGTCGTACGCCAGCGTCGCGGCCGAGTCGAGCAGCCGCCGGGCGACGTCCTGCCGGTCGAGGTCGTCCTGAGTCTCTGGTCGAACCGTGCTGCTTGCCATCCTGCGGCTCCTACAGTCAGGAAAGGGGTCCTTGTTCGCTGTGGCGTTCGCGCTGCGGCCGGAGGGGGATGCGGCCGTCGCCTCTCTCCGGTGGATCGCCGGGGCGGCAGCCAGCGCCCGCTTGCTGACGGACGGTATAACAAGGACCGGCGCGCGGCCTACCCCCCAGTAAAAATCCGCACGCTCTCCCCACCTTCACCATCACCCTCCCCCGGGCGCACGGCTCACGGCTCACGGCTTCACGGCGCACGGCTCACGGGTCGGCGGGGAGATCGCCCACGGGGCAGGTCTCGTGGTAGGCGGTGTCGGGGAAGTAGCGCTTCCAGTCCTCCCGACTGAAGTTCAGCTTGGCGATGTCGCACAGCTCCCGGACCTTGCGGTGGGGGTCGGTGATCCACAGCATGGCCGTGCGGTCGTCGCTGCCGGTGACCAGGGTCTCGCCGTCGGGGCTGAAGTCGAGGGAGCGTACGGGCCGGGTGTGGCCGTTCAGCGAGGCCCGGGGGGTGCGCTTCTCCACGTCCCACAGGACCGTCGTCGTCTCGGGGGTCGCGGCGGCCAGGGTGCGTCCGTCCGGGGAGAAGGCGAGATCGTACGAGGGGCCGCTGTGGCCGACCAGTGTGGCGACGAGATCGTGTGCGGCCACGTCCCACAGCGCCACCGTGTCCCGCGCGCCGGAGATGGCCAGGGTGCGGCCGTCCGGGCTGAATGCCGCCGACCAGGAGGCCCCGTCGGTGCCGGGGAACGTCGCGCGCTTCTTCCGCTCGGCGAGGTCCCACAGGGTCGTGTCGCCGCTGCGCAGGGTCACGGCGAGGGTGCGGCTGTCCGGGGTGAAGGCCACGTCCGTGGCGGGATCGGTGGTGCTCGCGGCCGGGAGCTCGGTCGCCTCCTCGGGCCGCTGGGCGTCCCGTAGCGCGAGGGTGTTGTCCGAGGTGACGGTGACCAGGGTGCGGCCGTCGGGGCTGTAGGCGACCAGCTTGAAGTCTCCGCGCCCGACGCGCTTGCCGTGCTTCTCGCGCTCCGGCTCGGAGCCGAGATCCCAGAGGGTGAGACCCCCCTCGCCGGGCTCGCCCGCGTCACCGCCCGTGGCGAGGGTGCGTCCGTCGGGGCTGAAGGCGATGCTGTTGACGGAGTCGTCGCCGTTGTCGAGGGTGGCCTGCCGGGTGCGGTCGGCGGAGTTCCACAGCACGGTGGCGCCGTCGCTCCCCGCGGAGGCAAGCGTGCTCCCGTCGGGGCTGAAGGCGACGTCGTTGACCTCGTCCGTGTGCCCGGCCATGGGGACGCGGGTGGGGTCCCACATGCTGATGGTGCCGTCGGATCCGCCTGCGGCGAGCCGCGATCCGCCGGGGCGGAAGGCGAGGCTGCGGAGATCACCGGTGTGCCCGGTGAGGACGGCTCGCCTGTAGTGCCCACGGGCGTCCCAGAGCATGACGGTGTCATCGTCTCCAGCGGTGGCCAGCGTACGGCCGTCGGAGGCGAAGGCCACCGCGTTGATCGGCCCTTCGTGGCCGGTGAGCGTGGCCTGCCGGGTGTGTTCCCGCGCGTCCCACAGCCGCAGCGTGCTGTCGGCGCCTGTGCTGGCCAGGGTACGGCCGTCCGGGGAGAAGGCGAGGCCGTCGACGGAGCGGCTGTGGCCCCTGAGGGTGGCGGTGGATGTGCCGGTGTCCGCCTTCCACAGCCGTACGGTGTGGTCGGCGCCCGCGGTGGCCAGGGTGCGGCCGTCCGGGCTGAAGGCCACCGCGTTGACGGTGCCGGAGTGCCCGTCGAAGGTCTGCGTCCTGGAGTGCTCGTGCACGCCGAGCACCTCGACCTCGCCCTCCGTACCCACGACCGCCAGGCTGCGGCCGTCCGGGCTGAAGGCGAGATCGCGCACCCGGTCCGTGCCGCTGGACAGCGACGCCGACTTCTTGCGGGTCTTCAGGTCCCAGAGGACGACGGATCCGCGGTCGCCGCCGGTGGCCGCCCAGCGTCCGTCCTTGGTGACGGCCACCGCACGCCACGAGGCCGTGAGGCCGTCGACTTCGAGCTGCTGCTTCCCCCGCTCGGTGTCCCACAGCATCAGCTTGCGGTCCTGGCCGACGGTGGCCAGGAGGCCGTCGCGGCCGTAGGCGAGGTCGAAGAGCGTTCCGGTGTGGCCGAGGAGTTTGGCCCGGTAGTCCTTGTAGGCGTCCATCGACAGCACGGCGCTGCGGGCCTCCCAGGTGGGGGCGAGGCGGTACGCCTCCACGCTCAGCAGGATGGCGGTCTTCTGCCGGGTGTTGGCCATGCTGAGGGCCTGGGCCGCGAGTTGGCGCGATTGCGCCACCCGCTGGGCCCGCTCCGCCTGGCTCCGCTCGCGCACCGCGACCGTGCCGACGACGGTGACGGCCACCAGCAGCCCGGCCAGCGCGAGGGCCAGTACCCGCAGACGGCGTGCCGTGCGCAGCGCCCGGTTCTGCTCCGCGTCCTGCGCGGCGATGCTGGCGTCCGCGAAGGCACGCTCCCGCGGGTTCAGTTCCTCCCGGGCGCCGGGGCGGGCCAGCCACTCGCGCAGCAGCGCCAACTGCGTGCCCCGGTACAGCGCGCCCGCGTCGCGCCCCAACTCCTGCCAGGTACCGGCCGCCTCCGTCATCCTGCGGTGCACCCGCAGCCGCTCGCGGTCCTCCTCGATCCACTCCCGCAGCCGGGGCCACGCGGTGAGCACCGCCTCGTGCGCCAGATCGGCGCGGGTGCCGTCGAGGATGACCAGCCGCGCCCGCACCAGCGCCTCCAGCACCGACTCCGCCTCCGCTTCCCCGTGCCCGCTGGGAAGCAGTTCCTCGCGCTCGGCCGGGCGCCGGGTGTCGGGGGCTCCGTCGCCGGGGGTGACCAGCCGCAGCAGCAGCCGCCGCAGCACGACGGCCTGCGCGGGGGCGAGCCGCGCGTACAGCTCCTCGGCTGTCTGCGCGATGGCGCCGTGCAGACCGCCCGCCGCCTCGTACCCGGCCACCGTCAGCGCCTTGCCCGAGCGGCGGCGCCAGGTCTCCAGCAGCGCGTGCGACATCAACGGCAGCCCGCCCGGCTCGTCCGCCACCTCCTCCACTATGCGCGCGGTCAGCGCCCGCTCGACGATCAGCCCCGTGCTCTGCGCCGGCTTGACCACCGCCTCCCGCAACTCCTCCCGCCCCATCGGCCCCACCAGCACGCTCGCCTCGCGCAGCGCCTCGGCCAGGCCACGGTGCTCCGCACACCGCCCGAAGAAGTCGGCCCGCACCGCGACCACGACCCGTAACCGGCTCCCCGCACTCCGGGCCGCCAGCAGCGCGCCGAAGAACGCGGAGCGCTCGGCCGCGTCCTGGCACAGCGCGAACGCCTCCTCGAACTGGTCGACGATGACCACGGTCTCCCCGACGGCATCCTGGGGCGCCAGCAGATGCCCAAGCGTGCTGGCGGGGCGCTCCCCCGGGCTCAGCAGGCGCACCACCGAGGGACGCCGCTCCGCTACGGGGTCGTCCCGGAGAGCGGGCACCAGCCCGGCACGCAGCAGCGAGGACTTCCCGCTGCCCGAAGCGCCCACCACGGCGGTGAAACGGCTGCGGCGCA
>NZ_BAAGSO010000100.1:0-141104 GCF_054782395.1 Streptomyces daliensis
GTCGCACGTCCGGTTCGGAGGGCGGACCGGAGAAACCCACCTGCCGACAAGACAGACAGGGCGCTCCGGTCCGACCCTACGTGCCCGTGTATCTGGGGGATCGGGTGCTGGTGCGGCTCGGGCGGGAGTCGGGGGCTGTGATCCGGGATCCGTACGGGCGCCGGTTGACGTGGTTGGTGCCGCCTGGTGCGACGCGGGGGTGGGTGGTGCCGGAGACCTCGTGGGTGCAACTGCTCGGCATCGCGCAGCATGTGACGGTTCCGCCTGGCTGGTGTACGCGGTCGGCCTTCACGCACTGGGTGCGGGGGTGGGCTGAGCATGGGCTCACGGACGCACGGTTGCTGTACGTCGTCCTCGACGCGGTGATCCGGGTCGAGCACGGGCCCCGCGACGGTGTGAGGGGGGCCGGGCGGTGAGCGTGCGCTGTTTCCGGTGCTGTCGGGTGCCCGGCACGCAGACGGTCCTGGAGCTGTACTCCGGTGACGAGCGGGGCGCGAGCCCGCAGACACGTACGCGCATCGTTCCCGTGAAGGTCTGCGATCCCTGTGCGAAGACGATCGCCGCCGAGGACGAGGCCCGCGCCGCGAGCACGGAGGCGGCACGGTGACCGGCCGCGCGTGTGAGGTGGAGGGCGGCGGCCACGTGGGTCCCGTCGTGCGCTACCTGGCCACCGCCCGCTACCCCTGGCACGAACCGGTATGGCTCTGCCCTGGGCACGGGGCCTACCTCCCTCTGGCGGCGATCCGCGCGGAGGTCACCGGGGAGACCGCGGCCCGCGCCATCACCGTCTTCACCGGCGCAGGGAAACGCCGCACCGACACCGAGTCCGTCGACTCCGCGCCCACCGTGACCCCCACCTGCAACTGATCTGGAGCAGCCTCGTGTCGCGTGACCACACCGTTCTCATCCCCGCTGACCCCGAGGATGTCTTCTACGACCCCTACGGCTGGGCCACCACCGCCGGTTTTCCCGTCGCCGTTCTGGAAGGCCAGCAGGCGCGCTTCGTGATGCGCCGCATCCAGGACAGGGCCGTGCGCCTCATGTACGAGCTGCCGCAGGGGCCCGCGTTCCTCACCAGCTACCCGCGCCCTATGCCCTCCGGGCAGGTCATCGAGATCATGGAAGGCAACCTCGCCACCCTCCTCACCGCCCACGCCTGCCACCCCCTCCGCCTGCGCGAGAAGGGCGAACGCATCACTGTCGACGGCGAACCCCGCGACTGCCTGTCCACCCTCCTCACCCCCCCGGCACTGGTGGCACGCCCGTCATACCCGTATCGGCAAGGCCCTGCACCACGAGGGCCGCACCGTCATCCTCACCGCACCCCTCGTCGGCGGACGCGCACTCCAACTGGCCACCGCGACCCCATAAAGACGCCCGCCCCCTGGGGAACCGTCGGCAGCGGTCCAGGGGGCGGGCTCGGGTTCCGGTCTCGTGGCGGCGGTGCGGGGCCGGAGCCCCTGCACAGCCGCGGAGCCGGTTACTTCTCCGCGGCGACCAGCTCCGCGATCTGCACGGCGTTCAGCGCCGCGCCCTTGCGGAGGTTGTCGTTGGAGAGGAACAGCGCGAGGCCGTTCTCGGCGGTCTCGTCGGCGCGGATGCGGCCGACGTAGCTGGCGTCCTTGCCCGCGGCCTGGAGCGGCGTCGGGATGTCCGACAGCTCGACGCCCGGCGCCGCGCCCAGCACCTCGCGGGCCCGCTCCGGGGAGAGGGGGCGCTCGAAGCGGGCGTTGACCTGGAGGGAGTGGCCGGTGAAGACGGGCACGCGGACGCAGGTGCCCGAGACCTTCAGCGCGGGGATGTCCAGGATCTTGCGGCTCTCGTTGCGGAGCTTCTGCTCCTCGTCCGTCTCGTCCGAGCCGTCCGCCACGACGGAGCCGGCGACCGGCAGCACGTTGAACGCGATCGGCCGCTTGAACTTGTCGGGCGCGGGGAAGTCCACCGCGTCGCCGTCGAAGGTCAGCCGCGAGGCGTCCGACTCGACGGCCTTGCCCGCCTGCTCGTTCAGCTCGGCGACACCGGCGAGGCCGCTGCCCGAGACCGCCTGGTAGGTGGCGACCACGATGGACGTCAGCCCCGCCTCGTCGTGCAGCGGGCGCAGCACGGGCATGGCGGCCATGGTGGTGCAGTTCGGGTTGGCGATGATGCCCTTGGGACGGCGCTTGGCGGCGTCCGGGTTCACCTCGGACACGACGAGCGGTACGTCGGGGTCGAGGCGCCAGGCCGAGGAGTTGTCGATGACGACGGGGCCCTGGGCCGCGACCTTCTCCGCGATGGCCTTCGACGTCGAACCGCCCGCAGAGAAGAGGACGATGTCGAGTCCGGAGTAGTCGGCCGTGGCCGCGTCCTCGACGGTGACCTCGCCGTCCTGCCAGGGGAGGGTGCGCCCGGCGGAGCGTGCGGAGGCGAACAGCCGCAGCTCGTCGACCGGGAATTTGCGCTCGGCCAGAATCTCGCGCATCACAGTGCCGACCTGGCCGGTTGCTCCGACGATCCCGATCTTCATGGGGCTCCTTCTGAGTCTGTGCTCGTATCGCTTGTCGCTTGTGTCCCGGCTGCCTCCTACCCTGCCCTGCGCGAGGTAGGGGCCGCCAATTCTTTGATTTCGGTCACAGCGGCCCGGCCATGGTGTACGGTCCCGCCTCGCGTTATGTCCGGGCCGTTCCGCCCGTCCGGCTCGGCGGGGCCGCTGACCAGGTCCGTCGCGGGTCCGTCACGGGCGCACATCCGGCTTGTTCGGATCGCTCGGTTCTCTCGGGATTCTCTCGGGCCGGTTCAGGCGCGGGGCGTGTGCAGTCCGGCCGTCAGTTTCCGTACGCAGCTCACCGCGGTCTCGGCCGGTCCCCTGCCCCTGTCCTGCTCCCGCTCCCCGGCTTCCCCCTCGTCCGCCGAGCCCGCCGAGCCCGCCGAGCCCGCCGAGCCCGCCGAGCCCGTCGCGTCCGCCGCGTCCGCCGCCCAGGTCTCCACGGCGACCCGCATGGCGGTGTTGACCGCGGCGGCCAGCAGCCGGACCTCCAGGGGATCGGTGTCCGCGCGTACCAGCGTGCCGAGCACGGGCACCAGGGACTCCTCCGAGTCGGAGTGGACGCGGTGCCAGACCGAGCGCAGCGCGGGCTCGTCGGGCATGGCCCGCAGCAGGTCCCGCGTCCAGCGGAGGGCCTCGGCCGCCTCCTCGCCCTCCGGGGTGAGCGCCGTGCGGACGGCCGACTCCAGCGCCTCAGCGACGGGCAGCCCGGGCGGCGCCGCCGCGAGATCGTCCAGCCACTGCCGTACGCCTCCGGTGAGCAGGGGCGCGACGGCCTCTTCCTTGGTGCGGAAGTAGCGGTAGAAGGTGCGCAGCGAGACTCCCGCCTCCCGTGCGATCCCCTCGGCCGTGACGGATCCGGCGCCGTGCTCGGAGAAGAGCGCGGCGGCGGTACGGGCGATCTCCATCTGGGTCTCGGCCTTGCGCCGCTCGGTGAGGGTGGGGCGGGGAGCTGTGGGCATACGGGGAAGCCTACGTCGGCGGCAAGGGTGCATGTTGTGCAACTGTGGCACGTTGTGCCATGTAGGCGTACGGTGAAGCCGTATGGGTCCTCGCGTGGGCAGAGCGCGGCAGGGCGACAGGGTGGCAGACGGAGGCGGACATGGGAACGACGGGACAGGGGCGCTTCGGAGGGCGGCGGATCCTCGTCACGGGCGGCGGCTCCGGCATCGGCCGGGCCACCGCGCTGCGCCTGCTGGAGGAGGGCGGCGCCGTCGTCGCCGCCGACATCGCCGAGCCCGGCCTCGAAGAGACGGCCGCACTCGCGGCGGAGGCGGGCACCGGCGCCCGGCTGACCACGGTGACCGTGGACATCGCGGACGAGGCGTCCGTACGGGAGGCGGTCGGCACCGCGACGGCGGGGCTCGGCGGGCTCGACGTGCTGGTCAACGCCGCCGGGATCCTGCGCTCCTCGCACACCGAGCACACCACCCTCGAATTCTGGAACCGGATCGTCGCGGTGAACCTCACCGGCACCTTCCTCGTCACCCGCGAGGCGCTGCCCGCGCTGCTCGCCACGGGCAAGGGCGTCGTGGTCAACTTCAGCTCCACGTCGGCGAGTTTCGCCCACCCCTACATGGCGGCCTACGCGGCGACGAAGGGCGGCATCCAGTCCTTCACCCACGCCATCGCCTCGGAGTACAGCAAGCGGGGGCTGCGCGCGGTGTGCGTCGCGCCGGGGTCCATCGACAGCGGCATGACCCGTGATCCAGGGCTGCCCGAGGACACCGACTTCGGGCTGCTCGGCAAGCTCACCCCGGCGATCGGCCGGGGCTTCGCGGGCCCGGAGACCGTCGCGGGAGCCATCGCGATGCTCGCCTCGGACGACGGCGCGTTCATCACCGGCACGGAACTGCGCATCGACGGCGGCACGCACATGTGACGGCGGCTTCGCGCACGCGTGGCGGCGGCGCGCACCTGTGACGGTCACGCGCGCAGGTGGCGGCGGCCCCCCGTGTGCGGCCGGTTCGCCCATCCGCCTGGCGCCCGCCCGTCCGTCCGGCGCCCGCCCGGCGAGGGCTCAGCCCGCGTCCGTCAGCCGGGTCACGGCGGCCAGTCCGCGGTGCGCGCCGGGTGCCGCGCCGCTGGGCAGGACGTACGCGCGCAGCCCCGCGCCCACCGCGCCGCCGTCCTTGGCCGGGTGGTCGCCCACCATCAGCGTCTCGGCGGGCTCGACGCCGAGCTGTTCGCAGGCGTGGAGGAAGAGCGCGGGGTCCGGCTTCTCGGTGTCGTGCTCGTACGAGTGCGTCCACGAGCCGATGTAGCCGTCGAGGCCGTGGTGGGCGAAGGTCGGGCGCAGATCCCAGCCCACATCGCTCACCACCCCCACCGCTATGCCCCGGCGGCGCAGCCCGAACAGGGCGGCGCCGCTGTCCGCGTACGGCAGCCAGTAGCGCGGGGTCCGCAACTGCTCGTACAGCTCCTCCGCGACGGGCGCCAGGAGCGGGACGGACGCGTACCACGTGGTGAACGCGTGCCGGTGCGCCTTCGCCGACACGTCGCGGCCCTGCTGCGCCGCGACCACCTCCGGGTCCGAGAGGCCCGCCTCCAGTCCCGTCAGCACCTCGTCCATGGTGGCGTCGTCCAGCTCCCGCGCCGTCACGGCGGCGCGTATGCGCGCGGAGTAGGGGGCGATCTGGAAGAGCGTGCCGGAGAAGTCGAAGAGCACGGCGCGCAGGGGAGGCGCCGGTCTGCGGGAGACGGGGCCCCGGCGGATCGGCCCCTCGGGGCCGAGTACCGGCAGGGCGGGACCGGGGCCGGGAGTGCTGGCGGGGGTGCTGAGGTGGTCGTGGTCGGTCATGGGTGCCGTTCTAGTCGACGGCGTCCCGTTCGCGCGGGGTTTCCGGTGAGCGGGGGCGGGGCCGCTCCGGGCCCTGGTGCGCGGCACGGCGCCCGTTTCCGGCCACGCATCGTCGCAGGTCAGCGAGGTGTGCGGCGCTGACCTGGGGAAACGTCACGTTCGAACGAAAGTTCGATGGCTGGTTTATGGTGGAGGGGATTCAGCGGACAAGGGGGCGGACGCGACAGGAGGTGCGTGCGGATGTCGGGGTTTGTGCATCTGCACGTGGCCTCGGGCTTCTCCCTGCGGTACGGCGCCTCGCACCCCGAGACGCTGGCCGAGCGGGCGGCCGAGCGCGGCATGGAGGCGGTCGCGCTCACCGACCGGGACACCCTCGCCGGGGCGGTGCGGTTCGCCAAGGCGAGCGCGCGGGCGGGGGTGCGGCCCGTCTACGGGGTGGAGCTGGCCGTGGGGGAGCGGCAGGAGCGGCCGGAGGAGAGGAGTGCGGTGCGGCGTCGGCGGACGCCGGTCAGGGGCGGTGCCTTTGTCGACGAGTCGGCGCAGCGTGTCGTCTTCCTCGCCAGGGACGGCGCCCATGGCTGGGACCGGCTGTGCCGGATGGTCAGCGCGGCGCACGCGGGTGCCGTTCATGGGGGCGCGGCTCATGGGGGCGCCCCCGGTGCGGAGCGGCCGTGCCTGGAGTGGGACGCCATGGCATCGGTCCACGGCGACAGCGGCGCCCAGGGCCTCCCCGCCCCCGGCGCGGGTGACGCGCTGACCGTGCTGCTCGGCGCCGGTTCCGACGTCGGACGCGCGCTCTCCGCCGGGCGCCCCGACCGCGCCGCACGCCTGCTCCGCGACTGGCGCGAGGTCTTCGGCGACGCGCTGCGCCTGGAGGCCAGTGCCGCGGGCCCGCTGCGCGACGCCGCGCGGACGCTGGGCCTGGCGGCCGAGCAGGGCGTGAAGCCCGTACTGACGAACTCCGTACGCTACGCCGACCCCGGGCAGGGCCCCGTCGCCGATGTGCTGGACGCGGCCCGTCGGCTCGTCCCCATCGACCCGCGCAACGGGCTCGACGGCGGCGAGCGCTGGCTCAAGGGCCCCGGCGAGATGGTGGAGGCCGCCGAGCGCATCGCCGAGGCGGCCGGTTACCGGCGGAGCACCGCGCACCGGCTGCTGAAGCTGACCGAGGAGACCGCCGCCGAGTGCCGGGTCGATCCGGAGGACGACATCGGCATCGGGCGCGTCCACTTCCCCGAGCCCCGTCTGGTGGGCGCCGGGCAGCGCACCGCCGCTCGGGTGCTGCGCTCGCGCTGCGCGGCCGGGATGGTCACCCGGCGCTACGAGCGCGACCAGGACCGCTGGCGCCGCCTGGAGGAGGAGCTGCGGATCATCGAACACCTCGGCTTCTCCTCGTACTTCCTCACCGTCGCGCAGGTCGTCGAGGACGTGCGGGGCATGGGCGTCCGGGTCGCGGCGCGCGGCTCGGGTGCCGGTTCCCTCGTCAACCATCTGCTGGGGATCGCGCACGCCGACCCCGTCGAGCACGGGCTGCTCATGGAGCGCTTCCTCTCGCCCCGTCGCGCCGCGCTGCCCGACATCGACATCGACGTGGAGTCCGCCAGGCGTCTGGAGGTCTATCGCGCGATCTTCGCGCGCTTCGGCGAGGAGCGGGTCGCCACCGTCGCCATGCCCGAGACCTACCGGGTGCGGCACGCCATCCGCGACGTGGGCGCCGCGCTCGGCATGGACCCGGCCGAGACCGACCGGCTCGCCAAGGCGTTCCCCCACATCAGGGCCCGCGACGCGCGCACCGCGCTGGCCGAGCTGCCGGAGCTGCGCGGGGTCCGCGAGTCGGCGGAGGAGCGGCACGGGGTGGGGCACGGCGAGCGTTTCTGGGACCTGGTCGAGGGGCTGGACGCGCTGCCGCGCGGGGTCGCCATGCACCCGTGCGGGGTGCTGCTCTCCGACGCCTCGCTCCGCGCCCGTACGCCCGTGGTGCCGACCAGCGGCGAGGGGTTCGCCATGTCGCAGTTCGACAAGGAGGACGTGGAGGACCTGGGGCTGCTCAAGCTGGACGTGCTGGGGGTGCGGATGCAGTCCGCGATGGCCTACGCGGTACGGGAGACCGAGCGGGCCACGGGCGAGCGGATCGAACTGGACGAGATGGCAGACGGCGACGCGCGCACGTACGAGCTGATCCGCTCCGCCGAGACGCTCGGCTGCTTCCAGATCGAGTCGCCGGGCCAGCGCGACCTGGTCGGACGGCTCCAGCCCTCCGGCTTCCACGATCTGGTCGTGGACATCTCCCTCTTCCGGCCAGGCCCGGTCGCCGCCGACATGGTGCGGCCGTTCATCGAGGCCAGACACGGGCGCAGACCCGTCCGCTATCCGCACCGCGATCTGGAGCCCGCGCTGCGCGACACCTACGGCGTCGTGGTCTTCCACGAGCAGATCATCGAGATCATCTCGGTCATGACCGGCTGCGACCGCGCGCTGGCCGACGAGGCGCGCCGCGCGCTCTCGGACGGCGAGCGCCAGGGGCGGCTGCGGGTCTGGTTCGCGCGGGAGGCGGAGCGGCGCGGGCACACGCCCGAGACCATCGCGCGCACCTGGGAGATCGTGGAGGCGTTCGGCTCGTACGGCTTCTGCAAGGCGCACGCGGTCGCCTTCGCCGTGCCGACGTACCAGTCCGCGTGGCTGAAGGCCCACCACCCGGCCGCCTTCTACGCCGGACTGCTCCAGCACGACCCCGGGATGTACCCGAAGCGGCTGCTGCTCGCGGACGCGCGGCGGCGCGGGGTGCCGGTGCTGCCGCTGGACGTGAACCGTTCGGGCGCCGCCTATCGGATCGAACTGGAGTCCGATTCGGGGTCGTCGGGTCCGGGTTCCGGTTCCGGTTCTGGTTCCGGAGTCGGGGGCGACGGTGGTGGCGCGGGACGCGGCGTGTGGGGCATCCGCCTGGCGCTCTCCGAGGTCCAGGGCATCACCGAGGCGGACGCGGAGCGCATCGAGGCGGGCCAGCCCTACGACTCGCTCGGCGACCTCTGGCAGCGCGCCCGGCCGCCCCGCCCCGTCGCGGAGAACCTGGCGAGGGTCGGCGCGCTGGACGCGTTCGCGCCTGGCGGCAACCGGCGCGATCTGCTCCTCCACATCGCCGAACTCCACCGCGCCCAGCGCGGCGCGGGCGCGCGGGAGGGGCAACTCGCGCTGGGCGAGGGCGCGTCGGAGGCACGCGAGGGGGAGCCAGCGGGGCTGCCCGACCTCGACCGCGACGAGCGGCTCGGCGCCGAACTCGGCGTCCTCGGCATGGACGCCTCCCGCCATCTGATGGGGGATCACACCGCGTTCCTGCGGGAGCTGGACGCGTACACGGCACGCGGGCTGCGCGAGGCGGAGCACGGCGAGACGGTCCTCGTCGCGGGCGCCAAGGCCGCCACCCAGACCCCGCCGATCCGGTCAGGCCGCCGCGTCATCTTCACCACGCTCGACGACGGCACGGGACTGGTCGACTGCGCCTTCTTCGACGACAGCCACGCGGCCTGCGCGCACACCGTCTTCCACTCCTGGCTGCTGCTGGTGCGGGGCGTGGTGCAGCGGCGCGGGCCGCGCAGCCTCAGCGTGGTCGGCTCCCGTGCGTGGGACCTCGCGGAGCTGGTCGAGCTGCGCCGCACGGGCGGCCTCGACGCGGTCGCGGCGCGCCTCGCGGAGCCGCAGCGCGTGCCCTCCGGAGAGGGTGACGGTTCCGATTCCGGCTCCGGTCCTGACTCCGGCTCCGGTTCAGGAGAGGAGCCGTCGCGCGGGACCCGTCGGACCGTCCAGGTCACCCCCGGCTACGAGATGCACCCCTGGGCCGACCTGCGTCCCCCCGGCGAGTCCGCCGACTCGGCGAAGGCGCTGCGCAAGCTCTGGCACTCCAGCCCCGGGAGCGCGGGATGAGCGGGACCGCCACCCATGTGCCGCACGCGCCGCACGCGCCGTCCGCGCAGCCCGCGTCGTCCGAACCCCATGTGCTGTACGTGCGGTTCGACGGCTGCGCCGAGGCGGACCACCCCCGCCTCCTCGACCTGCTCACCCGCCTCACCCCCGTCGTGCAGGCGCTGCCGCCCGACGCCGCGCTCGCCGACGTACGGGGAGCGCTGCGCTACTTCGCGCGGGACGCGGTGGGGCTGGCCGAACTCGTGCGCCTCCGCGCCGCCGGGCTGTACGGCACCGACTGCACCGTCGGCGTCGCAGCCAACCCGCTCCTCGCGCGGATGGCCGCGCAGGCGGGGCCCGCCGGCACCGTCCACGTGGTGCGCCCCGAGGACGCCGGGGCCTTCCTCGCGCGCAGGCCCGCCGCCGCGCTGCACGGCGTAGGGCCTGCGACCGCGCGCACCCTGGTCTCGTACGGCCTGGACAGCGTCGGCCGGATCGCCGAGGCGTCGCCCGCCACGCTCCAGCGGGTCCTGGGCGCGACGACGGGCCGCCGTGTGCACGAGCGGGCCCACGGCATCGACCCGACCCCCGTCACCCCGAGCGCCCCGGCACGCTCGGCGAGCGCCGAGTACCGCTTCGGGCGCGACGAACTGGACCCGGACCAGCGTCGCCGCGCGCTGCTCACGCTCGCGGACGAGCTGGGGCTCCGAATGCGTACGGACGGCCAGGTGGCACGCGCGCTGACCCTCACCGTCCGCTACGCCGACCGCTCCACCACCACCCGCACCCGCGCGCTCGCCGAACCGACCGCGCACACGCTCGCGCTGACGTCGGCCGCCTACGCGCTGCACGACGCGCTCGGGCTCCAGCGGGCCCGGGTGCGGGCCGTCGTGCTGCGCGCCGAGAATCTGGCCGCGGCGGAACTCGCGGCGCGGCAGCTCTCCTTCGACCCCCGCGAGGAGAAGGCCCGCCGCGCGGAGGCGGCGGCCGACCGCGCCCGCGCCCGCTTCGGCGCGGACGCGGTCCGCCCCGCGGGGCTGCTGGACGCGGCGTAGGCCGGGAGCGCGGGGTCAGGCCGGGGTCAGGCCGGGTGCGGTGTGTCGTGCGGGGCGTCGGTGAGGAGGCCGACGGGGGTGACCTCCCGCACGTGCACGAGCGCGTCGAACCATCCGGCGAGCGAGCCTCCCGACAGGTGGTGCGCCGCGTCGTCCTCCGGGTCGTAGAAGGGCCCCACCAGCCGGGTCATGGCCGGGGCTTCGAACCAGGCCCGTACGGGTTCGGGGCACGGGGCGCGCAGGTCCAGGGCGAAGGCGTCGCCGCCCGCGCCGCCCAGGACCGCTTCGGCGAACTCCGGCGGCGGGGCGGGCACGGACACGGGTCCGTGCCCGTGCCCGGACAGCGGATGCGTGCCGTGGTGGAAGAGCAGTCCGACGGAGACGTAGCCGTCGCCGAAGCGCTCCCGCAGATGACCGCCCAGGTTGCGGTGCGTCAGCGGAGGAGAGGGAGGGGAAGGCGGGGAGACGGTACGCGGATCGCCGACAGCGGTGTGGGCGCCGCCGCCCCAGTAGACGATCTTGTCGCCGGTGCGCTCGTGCCACCGGACGGTGTCCCCGGCCATGGCCCGCTCGATCTCCGCGAGCCCCGTGGGGGCCCCGAGGGGCGCCGCGTGCGGCGGCGGTTCCTGGGAGGACACGAAGCGGACCGGGTCGCCGGGGTGGCGTGCGTTGTACGCGCGTATCCACCGGACGGCCGCCAGGATCTCCTCGGTCCGCCAGAACGGCCGCGCCCGCGCCAGCAGCGCGCGCGGGTCCCCGTCGCCCGCGGCGACGTACGCGGCGAGCCCGGTCCGTACGGCGTCGTCCCCCTCCAGCGCGAGGGCGCGGAACCCGGCCTCCTCGACCAGCGTCCGGAGGATCCGGTGCGCCACGGCGGACAGTTCGCGCGCCTGCCGGGTGGAGGCGCCCAGCGCGACGACCACGGCGTCGCGCGTTCTCGCGTCCACCGGCCAGGGGTCGTCGAGCGCGGCGTGGGGGTCGGGGGAGCCCACGGGCACGGGACGCGCGTGCCGCGCGATCCATCGGGTCACTGCTGCGGTCATGAGGGTTCTCTCCTTGGCGACGGCGACGGCGACGGCGACGGCGACGGCGGCGGCGGCGTCGGCCGGTTCCGGGCGCCACCGGGAACAGGCTCGGAAATGAACCACGGTTGAGGTCAAGGGAGAGACCGGGAACGGGGAGAGGCCGAGAGAGGGACGCGACGGAGTCATGCGCACCGAACCTTCACCGGTACGCGGCTGGTCACCTCCGTTACCCGCCCGTACGTTGACGGACAGTCAATAGCGTTCATCCATCCTCAGAGCCGCGAGGAGACGAACCGTGAAGCTGTCGAAGTCGTCGAAAACGTCGAAGCCGCCCCTGAAGCGCATACGCATGAAGCGCATACGCAGATCCGCGGCAGTCATCGCCACGGCGGTCGCCGTGACCGTACTCCCGGTCACGGCGACCGCCGCTTCCGTTCCGGGGGAGGAGGCCACTGCTCCGGCGTCGCAGCAGCAGTCGTCGCAGTCGTCGCAGTCGTCGCAGCCGCCGATGCCGCAGTCGTCGGCCGCGAGCGGCGGCTGGAACGACTACTCCTGCGACCCCTCCACCGCGCACCCCCGCCCCGTCGTGCTGGTGCACGGCACCGGAGGCAACAAGGTCGACAACTGGCTCGGCCTCGCCCCGTACCTGGCGCGGCGCGGATACTGCGTCTTCTCCCTCGACTACGGCCAGAAGGCGGGCGTGCCCTTCCTGTACGGGCTCGGGCCCATCGAGAAGTCGGCCGAACAGCTCGCCTCCTTCGTCGAGAAGGTGCGGGCCGCCACGGGCACGGCGAAGGTCGACATGGTCGGCCACTCGCAGGGCGGGATGATGCCCCGTCACTATCTGAAGTTCCTCGGCGGGGCCGACAAGGTCAACGCCCTCGTCGGCATCGCGCCCAGCAACCACGGCACCACCCTCAGCGGCCTCGCCCGGCTCGCCGACCAGTACCCCGCCATCGGCGACGCCGTCGAGGACTTCGGCCCGGCGCTGATGCAGCAGAAGGAGGGCTCGGACTTCCTCAAGCGCCTCAACGAGGGCGGCGACACCGTGCCGGGCGTGAAGTACACCGTCATCGCCACCAAGTACGACGAGGTCGTCACCCCGTACACGACCCAGTTCCTGGACGGGCCCGACGTCAACAACGTGCTGCTCCAGGACCTGTGCCCCGCCAACATCTCCGAGCACCTGGCGATCGGGCTGCTCGACCGGATGGCGTTCCACGAGACGGCCAACGCCCTCGACCCCGCCCACGCCACCCCGACGACGTGCGCGGCCTGACCCGCCCGGCGAGCCCGGCCCGCCGGAAGCCCTCGTCCCGTCAGCCGTCGTAGAGGGTCTCCGCGTACGCGGGACCGTAGTGCTGCTCCAGCAGTTCCAGCGGATCGTTCCGGCGCTCCAGCGCCTTGGACAGCCGGGCGCGGCTCGGCAGCGCGTCCGGCTGCCAGCTCTCCGGGTTCCAGGTGCTGGAGCGCAGGAACGCCTTGGAGCAGTGGAAGAAGATCTCCTCGATGTCCACGACGAGCGCCAGCTTGGGCCTGTTGCGCTTGACGGTCATCTCGTCGAAGAAGGGCGCCTCGCGCACGATGCGCGCCCGCCCGTTGACGCGGAGGGTGTCGCCCCGGCCCGGCAGGAGGAAGATCAGGCCCACCCGCGGGTTGGCGAGGATGTTGCGGAAGCCGTCGACGCGCTTGTTGCCCGGACGGTCCGGGATCGCGAGCGTACGGTCGTCGAGGACCCGTACGAAGCCGGGCGGGTCGCCCTTCGGGGAGACGTCGCAGGAGCCGTCGGGCCCCGAGGTCGCGATCAGGCACAGCGGCGAGTGGGCCAGCCAGGCGCGGTCGAGCGCGTGCAGTGCGGTACGGGCCTTGTCCGCCGCGTACGGTGCGGGCTCGCCGACGAGTTCGCGGAGTTCGGACTCGGACGTGACCTCCACCGTTTCTTTTTCTGTTGTCATGAGCTGATCGTAAATCCGGGTCCGCGCCCGGGGGCGGGTGGTGGAGGGCGCGGACCCGGCTCGTACGGCTCGGCCGCGGTGATCGTGGTGACGGATCAGCCGCGGTGACGGCCGCCGAGGGCGCGGCGGCGGGCACCGGCGAAGAGCGCGCCCGCGCCGATCGCGAGGGCCGCGGCACCGCCGATGGCGATGGTGGCGGTGTTGTCGTCGCCGCCGGTCTCGGCGAGGTTGGTCTTCTCGGCGCCGCCGTTGGGCGCGGGCGTGTTCTCCTCCGTGCCGCTGCCCCCGGTGTCCGAGGCGTCGTCGGCCGTGTACTCGGTGCCGTTGTGGCCCTTGTGGTCGGCGCCGTGGCCGCTGTGGTCCACGGTCGACTTGTCGGCCTCGGCGGTGATCTGCTCGTCGCTCGGCGCGGCGGCCTCGCTCTCGCTCTCGCTCTCGTTCTCGCCCTCGCCCGAGGTGGTGGCGCCGGAGCCGCTGGAGCCGCCGAAGGTGACGTCCGAGCAGGTGTAGAACGCCTCCGGGCTGTCCGAGCGCTGCCAGACGCTGTAGATCAGGTGGTGCCCCGACTTCTTCGGCACGGTGCCGTCGAAGACGTAACTCCCGTTCGTCAGCGTGGGGTTGGTGACCTTCGCGAAGGGCTCGGCCTCCAGGTCCGACCACTTCAGCGGCTTGGCCGGGTCGTAGCCGTCCTTGGTGATGTACAGCTCGAACGTGCCCTTGTGCGGCGCGGTGGCCTTGTACTGGAAGGTGTGGTTGCCGCTCGTCATCTTCGAGGCGGGCCAGTCCGTGCGGGGCAGGTCCAGGCCCTTGTACTTGTCACGGCCCGCGCTGCACAGCTTCCCGTCCGGGATGATCTCCTTGTGCTTGCCAGCGGCGTTCGGGATGTTGACCTCGTTCCAGTCGTAGAACGCCTGGGTGCCGCTCGCCGCGACGGCCGCCTTGCAGGCGGCCGACTTCGGGCTCTCGGGCCCCTCGGCGAAACAGGCGGACACCCGGCTGACCGGGTCCGACATCGACCCGTGCGCGACGGCGGGGCTCGCGGCCAGCGCGGTCAGCGCGAGCGGCGCGACACCGAGGGCGGCAACGCTTGCTGCCTTGCGGCGAACGGTCATCGTGGAGGTCTCCTCACGGTGGGACACGTCAGAGGTGTGGGGGGTTGCGGGGGATCGCAGGGGGGGTGCGGGGACTGTGGGGGACGGCCCGGACCCCGCCTGGCGATCAGCACGTTAGCCCCGCTCAGCAGCGGTTTCGCCTGCTGCGGAGCGTTCTGGGCGATCCTTATGCCCCCTTTAAGGGAGGGCTCAGGCTGGGCTGAGGTAGGCCCCTCGGGAAGCCCTCTAAGGAACCCCTCTGGGGAAGCCCCGTACCGCCCGCTGCCCAGCGGTTCGGCTCCGCCCTCTTCTACCGGAGTGCCGTGGCGTTGGCGGGGGAGCCGACTCCGCCGGTGAGGTGCAGTGGTTTGACCGTGAGGAGGCTGTCCCAGCGGCCGGTGGCCCGGCAGTCGGCGGCCAGGGCTGTGAGATTCCACAGCTCACCCAGGGGGAGGCCGAGTTTGGCGATCAGCTCCTGGTGCATCATCCCGGCGTCCTCGGGCGCGCTGTGCAGGAAGTCGCTGTCCGGCAGGACGGGCAGGACCTCCACGGCGAAGGTGTCGGTGGCCATCAGGGCGATGCGGTGGTTCCAGCACCAGGCGGCGAAGTCGCGGGACTGGGCGAAACCGGTGGCGCGCCGCGACTGCCGCGTTTCGGCGCGGGTGGCGGGGTCGGCGGTGAGGTACCAGTGGGCCCAGCCGGTGTGGACGAGGACGAGGTCGCCGTCTTTGACGCGGGAGCCCTGCGCGTGGAGTGCCGCGTCGAGCAGGTCCGGGGTGAGGGCGGGGCCGGCGGCGTGGTCGAGCGGGGTGCCGCGGTCGCGCAGCAGGCCGTCGACGTCGATGAGCAGTCCCCGTCCGGCCAGCGGCGTCTCGGCCCACATCTGGACGCCCAGGCGCGGGCCGCGCGGGGCGATCTCCTCGTCGGGGACGCCGTTGTAGAAGCCGTGTCCGGAGGCCCGGCGGTGGCGCAGCCCGTCGACCTGGGTGCTCGCCTGGAGATGGAAGTTGTCCAGGACGTCGTCGCGGGCCTGGTCGTGCTTGGCGGTGATGCGGTGCCGGGGGATGCCGCGTGCCGTGGACATGGGCGGGTCGAAGGCGTCGAGGGCGTAGTCGAGGCTGAGGGCGCGGCCGGTGCGTACGCACTGCGCGGCGCGCAGGATCTGCCGGGGGCCGGCGAGGTTGGCCATGCCGCGTTCGGGCTCGTCGGTGAACAGGTGCCAGCTCGATCCGGGCGGCGCGTCGGTGCGGTGGAGGAGTTCGTCGTAGGTCGGCAGGAGTGGCACGGGTGCGGCCTTCGGTTCGGTTCAGGGGCAGCGGGCGGCGACGGCCCCCGCCGCGTGGCGGACTTCGGTGATGACGCGGGCGTGGTCGGACCCGGGCAGGTCGCTGCTGGGCCCGACGACGCTGAGCGCGCCCAGCAGGTGGCCGTCCTTGAGGACGGGGGCGCTGACGGAGGTGACGTCCAGGACACGTTCGTCCTGGGAGAGGGCGAATCCGTTCTGTTTGACGTCGCGCAGTTCGGCGGTCAGGTCCTCGGCGGTGATCTGCTGTCCTGAGGCCCGGGTGAAGGGCACGGCGGCGGCGACACAGGCCCCCTGTTCGTCCTCGGGCAGCCAGGCCAGCAATGCCTTTCCGGCCCCCAGGTGGAGGGGCAGCTTGTCGCCGATGGGCAGTTGGTAGCGCAGCGGATTGCGGCCCTCCACACGTGCGATCGGCACCCGGGCGGATCCGACGCGGACGAACAGGGTCGGGGTGAGGCCGGTGGTGGCGGCCAGTTCCTGGAGGATGGGCAGGGCGACAGGGGTGAGCCGGTTGTTGACCAGGAACGCGTGGGCGGTGGCGACGGCGGCGGGGCCCGCCACGTAGCCGGTGTCCTCCTTGGCCGCGTATCCGCGGTCGACGAGGACGTTCAGGATGCGCTGGGCGGTGGCCACGTGGAGGTCCGCACGGCGGGCGACCTCGCTCAGCCGCAACGGGAGCCGGGCGTCCTCCAGGACGCCCAGCACGTCCAGGGCCCGGTCGACCGAACGCATGGGGCTGGCGGGTGTGGTGGCCATCGACGGGGCTCCTGTGGCAGTCGGCGCGGCACTCGGTGTGCCGTTGTCCGATAAGAGTTATCAGACCACCGCCACCGGTACGTGCGCTCACCCCTCCGCGGCTCCGGTGCCGCCCTTACCGCGTGCTTACCGCGAGCGGGGGCTGCCGGTGGGCTGCATCTCCTTGGACCGGCTGGACGGGCCGGACGGGCCGGACGGGCCGGAGTCATCGGGCACTTCCCCGGGCGTCAGGTAGGACAGGGCGAAGGCGATCAGTCCGCTGATCCCGGCGATGACGAAGGTGGGTGGTCCCGCGTGCTCCTCCACGGCGGTGACCCAGTCGGCGTCGCCGACGACGATGCCCAGGGTCTGGCCGAGGACGAGGAGGAGGCCGCCGGCGAGGAAGCCGATGACGCTGACGCGGAAGAGGAACTGGAGCGGCCGGACGGGTCGAACGGGCCGGATGGGACGGACGGGCATGGGCGGTCTCCGGTTCAGACGGGCAGGACGCCGGTGGCCACGGCGGCGCCGATCAGCAGGATCGGGACGCAGTAGTAGGTGAGCAGGGGGACGAAGGTGCGGGACGGGTCCACGCCCGCGATGCCGCTCGCGACGTAGATGGGAGCCCCGGACGGGGGTGAGGCGCCCTCGGTGGAGGCGAAGATCAGGACGGCGACGCAGGCGGTGGCCGGAGAGACACCGGCACCCGTCAGCGCGGAGACGGCGACCGGGCCGATGGCGGCCATGGTGGCGCTGGCGGTGAGCGGGATCGCGACGCCGACCACGAGGACGCCGACGACCAGGGCCATGACCCACAGCGGGGCGTCCACGCCCGAGAGCAGCTCGGTGAGCTGCTCGGGCAGGCCGAGTTCCCCCAGGGCACCGGCCGCGGCGAAGGCGGCGACGATGGTGACGCCGAGGACACCGAACTTGGGGGCCGCTCCGCCCAGCAGATCCCACCACCCCTTGCCGGTGCGGGGCAGGTGACGGCGGCCGAGCACCAGCACCAGGGCGATCATCAGCACCGGTATCCAGGTGATCAGGCTGATCACGTCGGACATCCTCACGCCGTCGGTCCAGCGGCCCAGCGCGCCGGCGAGCGGCCCGCGGGTCAGCAGCAGCGGCACCGCGATGCCGCCGAACAGCAGCAGACTGGTCCAGCCCGCGCCCAGCGTGCGGCGCAGCGGTTTGAGTTCGCCGGTGTCCACCGCCTGGATGCCGTGCCGGCGGACCATGACGAACGCCGCGACGAGCCGGTACCCCAGGCACCACAGCCCGCCCAGGAACAGCGGCAGCACGACGTCGTCGGTGGACACCACCGAGGCGACACCGGCCGAACCCATGAGGATGAACATGGTGGAGCTGAAGGGGAAGGTCACGCCCATGCCCGCGCCCCCGGCGGCGACGGTGGCGGCGAGTTCGCCGCTGATCCGGGAGCGCTTCATCCAGGGAATCGTCACCGAGCCGACGGCCGCGGTGACCGCGGCTCCCACGTGCGCGATGGCGCCGAACACACCGGCGGCGACGGTCGAGGTGTAGACGGGGCCGCCGCGCAGCCGCCCGAGCAGCGAGTTGAGGATGTCCAGGAGGTGGTCCAGCACCGGAGTGCGGGCCAGTACGTAGCTCATGAACACGAAGGCCAGGGCGGCGAAGGTCACCTCCTCCCGCATTGCTTCGGCGAGACTGCTCCAGAGCACGTGGAGGATGTCGCCGCCGGAGAACAGGCCGGTGACCAGGAACCCGACGATCAGCGCCTCACCGATGTTGCGCTTGAGGACGGTGTTCCACAGGAGGATGGCCGCGATGTAGCAGCCCAGCGCCCATACGGCGATCATGATGTTTCTCCGGTTCCGGCGTGGCCGCCCGCGTCGCCCGCGTCGCCCGCGCCGGCACGGATCCGGGCGCGGCGGCCTGCCTCGTCGGCCTCGACCGCGCGGGCGGCGTCGAGCACCGACACTGTCTTCTCGGCGGCGACCACGGCAACTCCGTCGCTGTCCGCCACGACCAGGTCACCGGGCCGGCAGACCAGCCCGCCCACCGCCACGGGCACGTTGACGTGTCCGGGGCCGAACTTGTAGGGGCCCGCCGGGGTCACGGCCCGCGCCCACACGGGGAAGCCGATCTCGGCCAGTACGTCGACGTCGCGTGCGGCGCCGTCGAGGACCATGCCCACCACACCGCGGGCCTTGGCGCGCTCGGCGATCAGCTCACCGATCAGGGCGCGGGAGGTGTCGCCCTCCCCGTTGACCACGATGATGTCTCCTGGCACCGCGATCCTGACGGCCTCGTGGACGGCCTTGTTGTCGCCCGCCCGCGTCCACACGGTCAGCGCCCGTCCGATCGCCCGTGCTCCCGGCCACAGCGGCCGGATGCCCGAGTCGAGCAGAGCGAGGCGGTCCACCGCGTCGCCGATATTGGCCGTGGCCACGTCCCCGTGCGCGGCCAGCAGCTCGTCCGTGACCTGCGGTATGTCGCGCAGTCCTTCGGGGCGGGCGGCCAGCGTGTGCACATGGCCGATCGCGCGGGCGAGCCAGGCGTCCAGGCCGAGGTCGGTCATGAGGTCGGCGGCGGCCGACGCCTCGAAGGCGCGGCGCACACCGTGCTTGGCGGTTCCGGTGTACAGCCGCTCCAGCGTGCTCTCACCACCGGCCAGCTCGGACGCGATCTGCTCGCGCACCCACGTCTCGTCCCCCGCGGCGCGGCCCGCCTCCACGGTCTGCGCGATGATCGCGCCCAGGCCCTTCATGAACACGCTGCGCAGCAGTTTGCGGGCCGAGGCCGCCCCCGGCTCCCCGCCCAGGTCCTCCACCGGCGCCCCGAGCGCGCCGAAGTGGCCGACGATCATGGCGGCGCCCGGGCCACTGGTCATCAGTGCCGTGCGGTGGCGGTACGCGGGGACCGAACCGATCACCGACACGTCCGCGAAGACGGCCCTCGACGAGTCGGCGACGGTCTGGGCGATCGTCCCCTTCAGCCCGGGAGCGGCGGCGTTCATGTCCGCGTACACCGTGGAGGGGGACAGGTGCGGAGCCGCTTCCCTGGCCACCGCGAGCGCTGCTTTCGCCCCGGTCAGCCCGAGCACCAGATCGCAGCCGCGCACCGCCTCCGCGACGCTGTCCGCCCGCTCGACGCCCTCCGGGGTGGGCACATCTCCCGGGTCGAATCCCGTCACCGACCAGCCGTTCTCCAGAAACCCGGCCGCATACAGGCTTCCTGCCTCGCCCAGTCCGAGCACGCCGACGCGCATGCGTGGCCTCCTTGCCACCCACAAAGGGGTTATCATTCTCTGATAAGTGTTATCGCTCAATGAGCAGTTGGATGTTGCCTGCGCGTGAAGCGGGCGTCAAGGGCTGGAGAATGATCGATCAAATGGCCCCGGGGTTCGGGCGGGAGGGGCCGGTGCCCGGCCGGGGCGGGAGCCGGGCGTTGGCGTAAAAGGCAAAGGGACGTAGATTCGCGCCATGGGTGTCGGGGAGAACAGGGGAGCGGCGACGGGACGCGGCGGGCCGGGAGGTGAGGGGCCGGTGCGGGTCGTCGTGCCCGTGCTGGAGGAGACCTCGCTCTTCGAACTGGCCGTCCCCTGCGCCGTCTTCGAGCCCCCGCACTACGAACTGACCCTGTGCGACAGCACCCCGGCCCCCGGTCCCCGGCGCGCACGGGGCGGGCTGCGGCTGGAGACCGAGCGCGGCCTGGCGGCGCTGGACGAGGCCGATCTCGTGATCGTCCCCGCCTGCGTCGTGGCCTCCTACGAGCCGCCCGCCGCGCTCCTCGCAGCGCTGCGCGCCGCCCACGCGCGCGGCGCGCGGATCGCCTCGCTCTGCTCGGGCGCGTTCGTGCTCGCGGACGCGGGGCTGCTGGACGGGCGCACGGTGGCGACGCACTGGATGTACGCCGACGAACTGCGCCGCCGCCACCCCCGGGTGCGGGTGGACGAGCGGTCGCTCTACGTCGACGACGGCGACGTCCTCACCAGCGCGGGCACCGCCGCGGCGATCGACCTGTGCCTGCACATCGTCCGCCGCGACTACGGCACGGCAGCGGCGGGCGAGGTCGGCCGCCGCATGGTGGTGGCGCCGCACCGCGAAGGGGGCCAGGCGCAGTACGTGCCGCCGCGGCAGGCGGCGCTGCCGCGCTCGGCCGAGGGCGCGGCGGAGGGGCTGGCTCCGGTGCTCGACTGGGCCGTCGAACGGCTCCACGAGCCCCTGACCATGGGCCAGTTGGCGTCCCGCGCCGGAACGAGCACGCGCACCTTCGGGCGGTGGTTCGCGAGGGAGGTCGGGACGACGCCGCTGAAGTGGCTGAACCAGCAGCGGGTGGCGCGGGCGCGGGAGCTGCTGGAGACGACCGATCTGCCGGTCGACTCCGTCGCGCAGCGCTGCGGCCTCGGCACGGGCGACGGCCTGCGCCAGCACTTCCGCCGCACCCTGAACACCACCCCGGCGACGTACCGGCGCACGTTCCGCCCGTGACGGGGCGGGTGGGTGGGCCGCCCACGAGCCGGTGCGCCCGAGCGTGGCCTACGTCGTCGGTGCCGTCGGCCGGGACGTGTCGAGGGCCAGGGTGACGGCCAGTGCTCCGAGCACCGTGCCCATGACGTACCGCTGCACGCGCAGCCATGACGGCCGGCGGCCGAGGAAGACCGCGATCGTTCCCGCGGCCAGGACGATGGCCGCGTTCACCCCCACGCTCACCGCGATCTGGAGCGTGCCGAGCGCGAGCCCCTGCGCCAGCACATGTCCCGCCCCCAGATCGACGAACTGGGGGATCAGCGCGAGGTACATGAGCGCGACCTTCGGGTTGAGCAGGTTCGTCGTCAGCCCCATCAGGAACAGCCGCCGCGGCGAGTCCGGGGCCACCTCGCGGGGCTCGAAGAGGGACGCGCCGCCCGGCTTGAGGGCCTTCCACGCGAGCCACGCGAGATACCCGGCACCGGCCGGCTTGACGGCCACGTACAACTGGGGCACCGCCAGGAACACGACCGACAGGCCCAGGTTCGCGGCGACGAGATAGACCATGAAGCCGACGGCGACGCCGCCCAGCGAGACGATCCCCGCACGCCGCCCCTGGGTGATGCTCCGCGAGACCAGATACATCATGTTCGGTCCCGGTGTGAGCACCATCCCGAGGGCGACCGCCACGACACCGAACACGGCGCTTGTTCCGAGCACGGTGAACCCCTTCCTCCGCCGAGGCCGAGCCGACAAGCTGGGCCGACAATGCGACGCAGAGTATGTTCCCTTCGCAGTTAAGTGCAATATCCTTTATTGCTCTCGGTGCAATGGGAGAAATGGGGCGGGGAGGGTGTTGGAGGAGTACCGGCGGATCGCCGACCGCATCGCGCAGGACATCGCGTCCGGACGGCTCAGGCCGGGCGACCGCCTCCCGCCGCAACGCGAGTTCGCGGCCAGGAACCGTGTCGCCAACTCCACGGCGGCGCGCGTCTACCGCGAACTCGCCCGCCGCGGCCTGACGGTCGGAGAGGTCGGCCGCGGTACCTACGTACGGGCCCAGGCGCCCCGCCCTCACCCCGGCCGGGGCCCCGCGCTCGCCGAGCCCGCGGACAGCGGGGTGGACCTGGAGCTGAACTACCCCGTCGTGCCGGAGCAGTCCGCGCTGCTCGCCGACGGGATCGGTCCGCTGCTGCGTCCCGACGTCCTGGAGTCCGCGATGCGGCCCGTCGGCGTGACCGGTACGGCCGGTGCGCGGGGCGCCGTGGCCGCCCTGCTCGCGCGCGGCGGCTGGCGGCCGGACCCGGAGCGCGTCCTCTTCGCGGGCAACGGGCGTCAGGCCGTGGCCGCCGCCGTGGCCGCGCTGGTGCCGCCGGGCGGGCGGCTCGGCGTCGAGGAGCTGACGTATCCCGTGCTCAAGGCCATCGCGGCCCGGCTCGGCGTCACCGCGGTACCGCTGGCCATGGACGGTGACGGGCTGGTGCCCGCGGCCGTCGCGGCGGCGCACCGCACCGCGCCGCTGCGTGCCCTCTACGTACAGCCCACCCTGCACAACCCACTGGGCCTGGTCATGCCGGATCGGCGAAGGGCCGAACTCGCCGACGCTGTACGGGAGTTGGGCATCCCCGTCGTCGAGGACACGATCTGGGCCTTCCTGCGGGACGACCTGCCGCCGCTGGCCGCGCTCGCGCCCGGCTCGACGGTGGTCGTCGACAGCCTGTCCAAGCGGCTGGCCCCCGGCCTGACCCTCGGCTTCGCCGTCGCCCCCGAGGGCCTGCTGCCCGGGCTCGCCACGGCGCTGCGCTCCGGTGGCTGGGGCCCGGCGCGGTTCGCGCTGGACGCGGCGACCCGCTGGCTGACGGACGGCGCGGTACGGACCGTCGTGCGCGCCAAGCGCCGGGACGCAGCCGCGCGCCAGGAGATCGCCGCGCGCCAACTGGACGGTCTCACCGTGCGCGGCGGCCCGTACTCCTACTCCTGCTGGTGGGAGCTGCCGCGGCCGTGGCGGGCCGAGACGTTCGTCGCGGCGGCGGCGAGGCGGGGGATAGCGGTCACCCCGGCGGCGGCGTTCGCCGTCGGCGACTCCCGCGCGCCCCACGCCGTGCGCGTCGGCCTCGCCTCACCGCCCCCCGACGTCCTGGCCCGCGCCCTCGGCACCCTGGCCGGACTGGCCCGCTCGGGCCCGGAGGACGCCGTCGTGGAGTGAGCACGGGCGGGCGGCGAGTGGCAGTCGGCCCGCGCCTGGGGAGGTCAGCCCAACTGGACGGAGCGCTTGGCGAGGCCGCCCCAGAATCCGTCGATGACGGTGCGCGCCCGCGGCAGGTCGGCCTCGCCCGCGCCCAGCGCGACGAACAGGGGCGCGAAGTGCTCGCTGCGCGGGTGCGCCACGCGTCCGGCGGGGGCCTTGTGCGCGAAGTCGAGCAGTGCGTCCACGTCCTGGCGGGCCAGCGCCTCGCCGCCCCACGCGTCGAACTCCCGGGACCAGCCGGGCGCCTCGTCGGGCCCCGTGCCCCACGTCATCCCGCGCAGGTTGTGGGTGAAGAAGCCGCTGCCGACGACGAGTACGCCCTCGTCGCGCAGCGGGGCCAGCCTGCGCCCCAGCTCCAGCAGCCGTGCCGGGTCGAGCGTCGGCATGGACAACTGGAGTACGGGGACGTCGGCCTCCGGGTACATCTCGACGAGCGGGACGTAGGCGCCGTGGTCGAGGCCCCGGTCGGGCGCGTCGTACACCGGGGTGCCAGGGGCGCTCAGCAGCCCCCGTACGCGCTCGGCCAGCAGGGGAGCGCCGGGCGCTGCGTACCGGACGTGGTAGTAGCGCTCGGGGAAGCCCCCGAAGTCGTAGACCAGCGGCACCGTCTCCGTCGCGGCCAGCGTGACCGGCGCGGACTCCCAGTGCGCCGACACCATCAGCACGGCCTTCGGGCGCGGCAGCCGCGCCGACCAGTCGGCGAGCTGTGAGGTCCACAGCGCGTCGTCGGCCAGGGGCGGGGCGCCGTGGCTGAGGTAGAGGACGGGCATCCGGGCCCCGGGAGCGGGGGTGGTGGTGCCGCTGGTCATGGTCGTGAGCCTTTCTCGGTCGGGTGCCGGTCGGGTGCCGGTCGGGTACCGGTCAGCCTCGGCTCGGCTGCGTACGCGCGGGTCAGCTGCGTACGCGCACCGCAGCGACGTACGAGCAGATCAGCTGCGTACGAGCAGGACGATCCCCGCCACGACGGCGCCGAGCACGACCGCGCCGGCGCCGTAGGCGAGGCGGTGCGCGCGCAGCACGGGCAGTGCGCGGTCCACGGCGTACCGTCCGGGGCCCGTCAGGGTGAGGCCCGCGGCCACGGCGGTGAGCAGCAGCTCGTACTCGACGCCCTCGGGCGCGAAGAAGCTGCCGTTCCACTTCACGGCGAGGGCGTTGAGCATGGTGCCGAACACGGCGGCGCCCGCGAGCGGGGTGAGGAGGCCGAGGACGAGCGCGAGGCCGCCGAACGTCTCGGTGAGACCGGCGATCACGGCCATGGCCTCGCCGGACGGGTACCCGGCGGAGCTGAAGAACTGGCCGGTGCCTTCGAGGCCACCGCCGCCGAACCAGCCGAAGAGCTTCTGCGCGCCGTGCGCGGCCATGGTCAGACCGAGCGCGATCCGGAGGACGAGCAGTCCGGCGTCGTAGGCGTGCGGCGTGGCCGCCTGCGCGTCGGCGCCGGTTGTCGCGGGGTCGGCGGTGCCGAGGGTGGCGTTGGCGTGAGGGGCGTGAGGGGCGTGAGGGGACGGCATGAGCGGAGGCTCCCTACGTCGGTCAGTGAGGCGTGCGGATCCCGCGCGGACGGCCGGCTCGAAGAGGACGGTGAGCCTGCCGTGCCCGCTGGGATCGACGAGCTGTTGTTCAAATTCAAACCAGCTCGGTTCGCCCGACGGTAGTCGATGGTTTGAATTTGAACAACCGCGTACCATGGGCGCATGGGTAACAGCGGCTGGCTGAACGAGCGGGAGATGGCGGCCTGGCACGGCTTCGTCGAAGCGAGCAACCGGGTCGACCGCCGTCTTGAGCAGCAGCTCAAGGACGATGCCGGGCTCTCGCACCCGCAGTACGAGATCCTCGTCCGCCTCGCCGAAGCGCCCGACGGCGAGATCCGGATGACCGAGCTGGCCAGGCTGCTGATCACCTCGAAGAGCGGGCTCACCTACCAGGTCGGCCAACTGGAGAAGCGGGGCCTCGTGCGCCGCCGCTCCTGCCCGACCGACGTACGCGGCGTCTTCGCCGTACTCACCGACGAGGGCAGGCGGCTGCTCGAAGAGGCCGCGCCCGGCCATGTCGCGACGGTGCGCGAGGTACTGATCGACGTCCTCGACGAGGCGGAGCTGGACGTGCTCGCCCGCGCCCTCGGGCGCGTAGGACACCGTCTTCGCGGGCCCGGCCACCAGGATGAGGGGAGCCCGCGCGGGTAGCGGCGGGGGTGCGTGCGTGCGGGTGGCCGTATGCCCCGTATGCCCTTTGTCACAAGGTGGGCGGCGCGGAACCGGGAAGGTACCTTTCCGCGTTCTGTCCATCACCCGCACTCGCCCACACTCGCCACCAGGGCAGAGCACCCGGCCGACCGGCCATCCGACCGACCACCCGCATGAACCACCGCTAGCGCACACCGCCTCACCGGCCCCGTCCCCGCGACGCGGCCGGCAGGGCGAAAGGGGAGCGCCGTGAACCTGCTCGACGTACTCCTGCTACTCGCAGTGCTCGTCTACGCCGTCTCCGGCTATCAGCGCGGACTCGTCGCGGGGCTCGTCTCGCTCGCCGGGTTCGTGGGCGGCGTGGTCGTCGGCGTGTGGCTGCTGCCCTTCGCCCTCGATCAGGTGACGGAGGGCACCACGGGCGCGACGGTCGTGGCCCTGCTGACGGTGCTGGTGCCCGCCCTCGCGGGGCACGCGCTCGCGGCGCCGCTCGGCTGGCGGCTGCGGCGCGGGCTGAGCTGGGCGCCGGTGCGGTGGGCCGACGGTGCCGGGGGAGCGGTGATCAACGGGCTCGCCGTGCTGGTCGTCGCCTGGGTCGCGGCGAGCGCCCTCGCGGCGTCGCCCTCGCCGGTGCTCAACCAGGCCATCAGGGGCTCCTCCGTCCTCGGTACCGTGCACGACCGTATGCCCGCCCAGGCCGCGACCTGGTTCAACAGGGCGACCGGCGCCCTGACCACCGCCGGCTTCCCGCCCGTCTTCAACCCCTTCGAGCATGAACCGGGCGTCTCGGTCGCCGAACCCTCGGGCGACTCCGTGACCCCGGCGGCGACCCGTGCGGCGCAGCGCAGCACCGTCAAGGTCGAGGGCGTGGCCAACGTGGACGGGCGCCAGCAGGGCCAGGAGGGCAGCGGGTTCGTCTACTCCGGGGACCACGTCATGACCAACGCGCACGTGGTCGCGGGGGTCGACGACCCGACGGTGCGCGTCGGCGGCGTCGGACAGCGCTACGAGGCGGAGGTCGTCCTCTTTGACCCCGGTACCGATGTCGCGGTCCTCGATGTACCGGGCCTCGACGCACCCTCCCTCGACTTCGCGGGCGACGCCTCACGCGGCGACCCCGCCGTGGTCGCCGGATACCCGGAGAACGGCGGGCTCGATCTGCGGGCCGCGACCGTCGCCGAACGCGTCAGGGCACAGGGGCAGGACATCTACGGCAGCAGCCTCAGCACCCGCGACATCTACGCCCTGCGCTCCACGGTCCGCCCCGGCAACTCCGGCGGCCCCCTCCTCACCACCGACGGCAAGGTGTACGGCGTCATCTTCGCCCGCTCCACGAGCGACGCGGACACGGGTTACGCCCTGACCGCCGACCAGGTCCGCGCCCACGCGAAACGCGCGTCAAACGCGACCCAGCCGGTGGACACGGGGAACCGCTCCGCGTTGTGAGCGGGGTTCTGGGGTGGGAGCGGTGCTCTCGGGGGTGAGCGGTGCTCTGTGTTGTGGGCGCCCCTTCGGGGGCGAGCGCCGCTCCCTGTACGAGCACCGCTCTCGGGAAGGCGGGCATCGGACGGCAGCCCCGAGGATGATCCGGCCCGCCCGCTCATCGAGGCCATCGAAGCCCACACCACCGCGCTCGACCGCATCGGCCGCAACCTCAACCAGATCACCTCCGCCATCCACCGAGGCACCGTCCCCGAACAAGCCGAGGCCGTACTGGCCCGCGTCGAGCAGGCAGCCCAGAGCAGCTATCGGTCATGGACCAGCTTCTGGCCGAAGGCGCCAACCGTGGTGCCTGACGTCTCCACCGGATCCAGCACACGCGGCCTGATCCGCTACCTCTTCGGCCCCGGGCAGCGCGACGAGCACACCGACCCGCACATCGTCGCGGCCTGGGACATGAACGGAGCCCCGGACCCCGGCCGCGATCCCGAGGCCACCTTCCCCCCGCTCGCCAAACGCCTTGACCACCACGTCGACCTGCGCACCCGCGAACTCGGCACCCGGCCACCGCGGCACGTATGGCACTGCCCCGTACGCACCGCGCCCGGTGACCGCTACCTGACGGACGCCGAGTGGGCGCAGGTCGCCCGCCGCATCATGGCCGCAGCCGGTATCGCACCCGAGGGGGACGAGAAGGCGTGCCGGTGGATCGCGGTGCGCCACGCGGACGACCACATCCATATCCTCGCGACCACCGTGCGCGATCCTCGCGACCACCGTGCGCGCCGACGGCCGCCGCCCCCGCATTCACCGCGACGGTCAGCGTGCCCAGGCCGAATGTCGCGAGATCGAAGCCGACCTCGGGCTGCGCCGCCTCAAGCCCGGCGACCTGACCGCACCCCGTACACCGACCGGCGCCGAGCGGGCCAAGGCCCAGCGCCAGGGCCAGACGGTCACCGCGCGGCAGTGGTTGCGCGAGGAGGCGTACACCGTCGCCGCGACCGTACGCAGCGTTGAGGACTACTTCACCGTGCTGGACTCGCTCGGCATCCAGGTCAAGCAATGCGTCGGTCCCGAGAGCGGTGAGGTGACCGGCTACAGCCTCGCCGCCCCCGGCGACACCAACGCCCAGGGCAAGCCGGTCTGGTACGGGGGCTCGAAGCTGGCGCCCGACCTGTCAATCAACCGTCTACGCGAACGCCTTTCCACTCAGGATGTGGCCGACAGCCCCCGCCAGATGACGGATCCGGCCGATATCTGGCGCCGCGCTGAAGACGCCATCCGCCACTCCCACCACGTCCTCGATACGAATGCCGATGAAGTGGCGCAAGGCCACCTGGACGCCTTCGGTGACGCCCTGCACACCATGGCCCTCGCCACGCACGGCCCGCATCGGGGCGAACTGCGAGCGGCGGCCCAAGCGTTCAACCGCGCCCGCCGCTCCACGATACGCGCCGACCACCAGGCCGCCAACGAGCTGCGTCAAGCAGCCAAGGAACTCGCCCACGCCCCCACCGAACCGGGCGGAACCGCCATCGCCCTGCTCTTCGCTACCCTCCACCTGGCTCGCGCCGCCGCCAAATGGCACCAACAACGCCACCACGAACAACAGGCGTCAGCGGCCGAGCAGACCTTCCGCCACCTCCAGGACGGCTACCGGCAGGCCGCCGAGCCGGTCCTGGCAGAACTCGCCCAGCGAGCCCCCTCTCCCGCAACCGCCCACCGGTTCGAGCACGAGCTTCGCGCGGCCCTGCCCGACCACGCAGAACGCATCCCCGTCGACCCCGCCTGGCCCGCGTTGACCACCACACTCGCCCGCGCCGAGAGCGCTGGCCACAATCCTCGCCGCCTCCTGGCCGAGGTCGGCACCCGCCGTGAACTCGACACCGCCGAGCGCCCCGCAGAGGTCCTCAACTGGCGTATCACCGCCCAGCTGAACAACCGCGCGCAGGCGGCGCGCATGCGAAGCACTCATCACCCCACGGCCCATACACGGGCCCCTGCGCGCTCCGCGGCTGCAACCGTGAAAACAGAGGGCAGGGAACGGAGGCGCCGTCGGTAGTGAAGGAGCCGCTGCGGGCTCTATCCAAGGGGCCTCCGTGCGCGCACTTCATGCGGCTGAGGCTCCGCTTGAAGTGGCAGGTCCAAGCGTCCGTGGACCGGCCAACCGCCCGGCCCACGCACGTACCTCGGCCAGGTGTTCCATCTGCAGCCCGACGTGCGGGTCGGGCTGCAGGAGGAGAGTCTCCGGGCCGCGCTCGGTGCGTTCCGCAGCCCATTCGTGGTCGAGTCCGGTGAAGTCGTCGTCGATCCAGGTAGCGGGTGCTTCGTCAAGCCAAGGGTCGACGTGGTCGCGTTTCCACAGGTAGCCGTTGGGATGGCTGGTGGTGATCTGTGGGCGCGGGAGATCGACGTGAGGGAAGGGTGGGAGTCCGAGGAGGGGGTCTATCAGGGTGGCGGCGTCCTGGCGCCAGCTCGTGCACCAGACGGGGGTGAGCAGGCCGGTGCGAAGCACGTCCATGAGCAGCGGGCCGTGGGCCGTGTTGAGCCAGACCGTCACCGGGTCGTCCGGGTCCCGATGGGAGGGGACGACTTCGTGGTGGACGTGGCTGGCTGGTCCGGCCCCTTCGTCGTCGGGGAACGGTATGAGGACGCCGTCGATGTCGAGGAGCAGGTAGGGCACACGCATCGGTTCCTCCGTGGGAGAGCCGGGGCTGGTGTCAGAGCTTGCGTGCGGTGATCAGCAGAGTGGTGGGCCAGCAGTGCTGGCGGGCGTCGTGGAACTCCTGGGCCGAGGCGAGCCATAGGCCCGCGCGGTTGAGGTGCTTCTCCCAGTGGTCTGCGTCAAAGTCCCAGCGGATGAGGGGCAGACGGCTGCGATCAGGCAGGACGACGGAGTCACGACGGGGCCGGTCGTCGGCGGAAGGACGTCTGCCGGCGCGCAAGGGGTGAGGCACTGAGAAGGCGAGCAGGCAGCCCGGTTTGAGGTGGTGCGCGATGGCAGGGAGCAGGAGTTCGGGAGCGACGAGTCCGACGGCGCCGAAAACGGAGTAGATCGCGTCGAAGGGCTCGTCGGATGCCTGGAGGTAGTGCAAGGCATGACCTGCCACGAGGGTGAGGTTGGCGAGGCGTCCGTAGTGGGAGCGGGCCCGGCGGACCTGGAGGCCGACCAGGTCGACGCCGGTGACGCGGGCGCCGTGGCGGACGGCCAGACAGGCGGCGTTGTGTCCGGGGCCGCAGCCGAGTTCCAGCACCCGCTTGCGGCGCAGGTCCGGGCCGAGGGTTTCGGCGCCGGGCCCGCTACCTGGCCGTGTAGTCCACTCCACGCGGGCCGGTACGGGCAGCGGCTCGGCCGGACCAGCCGCGGTGCGCTGGAGGGCGTGGGCGTACCACGGGGTGGTCTGGGCGAGCATCTACGCCTCCAGGAGCTGCAGGGCATCGGTGAGGTGGCGGCGTACGACCCTGGTGTACGCCGGGTCCGAGGCCGGGTCGTTGATCCAGCGGATGGACTGCTCCATGAACCACTCCACGGCCCAGATCCGGTGCCATCCCAGCGCCCATTTCTCGGCCGCGAGCCCGCCCCGCTCGGCGAGGGCGTCGGGTGTACCGCCTTCCGTCACGTACGACTCCAGAAGGGCGCGCAGGCGTACGGGGTCGGGGGCGTCGACGGTGCCGTGCCAGCTCGCGAGGTCGAGCAGGCCGGGACCGGTAAAGGCGCGGGCGAAGTCCAGCAGGCGCCAGCCGCGCTGGCCGATGTGGAGGCTGGTGGGGTGGAACTCGGAGTGCACCCAGCCGAAGGGCGCCACGGTCGCTCCGGCCGAACGGGCATCGGCGCCCTGGGCGATCCGTTCAAGAGAATCCTGGATGTCGTCCGCGTCCTGCCAGCGTTCTTCCTTGCGGAGCTGACCGAGGTGGTCGAGCGCCCGGCCCGGCAGGGCACGGAGCCCGTGCTCGTCGAGGACAGGCAGGGAGGCTGCGCTGCGGGTGCGGTGCAGGACCACGGCTGCGGCGGCACCGTCGAGGTCGTCTGCTTCGCGGATGGGAGAGCCAAGGTCTTCCAGCAGCATCCCCAGCCAGCCGTCCTGTACGGCGGAGGCGAGGACCTGCGGGACGGGGATGCCGAGATTGTGGGCCAACCGCAGCGCCTGGTCCTCGCAGTCGAACGGTTTCCTGGCGTACTTGAAGATCGCCATGGTCCTGTCCGGGAAGGTCAGACGTTCGACGCCGGACATGGACCACACCCGCACCTCCTCACGGGCCGGGGCGGGCCGGCCCGTGATGGTGAGCAGGCTCTCCAGGAGTTGGGTGTTGAGTTTCGTGTCCATCAGAAGGCTCCAGTGCGGTGGGAGGTGTCCGGGGTGGGCGGGGGGCGGCAGCCCGCCCCGGACACCTGGTCGGGGTTACGTGGGATCGCTCACGCGGTGGGCGTAGATCTGCTTGATCCATCCGGCCTTGAAGGCCGCGAGGTCGTCACGGAAGGCGGCCATCGAGGCACCGTAGGGCGCCACGACGCCGCCGGACTGGTCCGGCACGGACTGGCAGCCGTGCACGAGCCGTCCGCCGAGGGCGGCGTGTGCCTTGATGGACTCGATGCGGCGGTGCTCGTTGAACCAGCCGCCGTGGTAGACCTCGTCCAGCATCCCGCCCGTCTCGTCGTCCAGGTCGAAGACGACGGAGGTGGCGGCCGGGAAGAACCAGCACGGGCCGACGTTGGAGATGCGCCCGTCCAGCTCGACCTTGTTCAGCGCCATCAGCGTCGCCGCCTCGCGCAGCATCCGCAGATGGTCGGAGGTGAACTGCGGGAGCCCGAGGCTGGCGAGGTGCTCGTCTCGGAAGAGGTACGCGTACACCTCGTAGGCGGTGCGCAGCACCCGGGCCGCGTCGGATGTGGACTCGGCGTGGGTCTTAATGAAGTCGAGGGCAAGCTGCTCGACAGCACTCTCGGCGGTCTCCTCCGCGTCCAGGAGGCGGGCCTTGACCAGTTCCCAGTCGGCGACGAGCCATGTGCTGGACTCGAAGCGGAAGAAGTGGTCAGCGGGATCGATGGTGATGCGTCGGCCGTCGATCTGGATGCCAGGCAGTCGGCGCCAGCGCTCGTCTAACGCCTCGGGCAGTTCGACCGTGATGGCCGTGGTGTCGATGGTGGTCACCGTGTCTCCGTCTCTGTTCGGGCATACGAATGCCCGAACCCGGTGTCGTTGCAGGATTCTTCGGAAGCCGCCCGGATTGGCGGGGGAGCCTGGGGCGTGTTGAGCAATTCCGGGCGGCTGTACTTCAGTGAACCTGTCGTCACGCACAGTGGGTACGGTGAGAGGCAGTTGAAGCCGTATACGCGGTTTACAGCCCCCCGGAACGGAGGCGAACGTGGCAGCCCAGAGGGAACCCAACTGGCGCCTGCGTGAGACCATCGACGCGGTCGGCTGCACGTATGAGGCGCTGGCGAAGGACGTACGACGCATCGCCGCCGAGAACGGCGAGATCCTTCAGACGAACAAGTCGGCCATCTCCCACTGGGTGGGCGGCGTCCGTCAGCCCACCGGCCGGGCCGGCGGCTACCTGGCCGAGGCGCTCTCCCGCCGTGCCGGGCGTGTCATCACCCAGGCCGAGATCGGCCTACGCTCGCCAGCTAACGATCGGGCAGATGAGCACGATCCAATTCTGACGGTCACGGACCTGGGCCGCGCCGATGTCGAGCGCCGCCGCTTCCTCGCCCTGGCCGCCTTCACGACCGCTGGCGTCGCCATGCCACTCGCCTACGACCACGAAGCCACAACGCGCATGCTGCGCGCCCGCACGGGCATGGCCATGATCGGCCTGGAAGAGGTCGAGGTCGTACGCCAGATCACCGCCACCTTCAGCGCTGCCGATGAATGCCTCGGCGGCGGCCACGGCCTGACCACCGTCACCGCCTACCTCGCAGACACTGCAGCGCCCATGCTCCGGGGGCGATTCCCCTCTGAGCCACTGCGCCGAGCAGCCTTCGCCGCCGTAGCCGAACTCGCCTACCTCGCTGGTTGGAAACACCACGACCTCGGTCAGGAGGGCGCCGCGCAGCGCTACTACCAGGTCGGCTATCAGCTCGCCTGCGAAGCCGACCCTCACGGACACGCCGCCTGGATGATGCGTGCCCTCGCCCACCAGGCGCTCAGCCTCAAGCAGCCGCACCACTGCGTGGACCTGGCCGAAGCGGCCCTGTCCCAGGGAATCGGCCACATCGACGGCCAGACCGAGGCCCTGCTCCACATCACCCACGCCCGCGCCTTCGCCGCCATTGGTGAGAAGCCCGCCGCTGCCCGAGCCCTCCTGGCCGCCGAAGACGCCCTGCTCCGCGACGACGAGCCTCAGCCCAGCTACTCCCGCGTCAGCGGACCAGCCCCCGGCACCGTCGCCAGCCACACCGCCCGCACTCTCACCGATCTGGCCGATCACGTAGGCACCGAGCAACAGCACCGGGACGCCCTGACCCGCTGGGATCCGGAGAAGTACAAGCGTGTCCACGCCCTCACCTACGCCGATCTCGGCGACAGCCTCGCCGCCCAGGCCCGCGCCGACGAGGCCATCGCTGTCTGGTCCCAGGCCCTGACGCTCGTAGAGGGCATGACCTCTGACCGCACCCGCAAGGCGATCACTTCGATGAGGTCGCCGCTTGCCATCTACCAGCGGCGCAAAGTGCCCGGTGCCGCTGAACTCGACCGCCGTGCACGCGAAGCACTGGCATAGCATCGCCCCGAACCTGGCCGACGAAGGGACGCGACGTGGCTCAGCCGAACACCGGGGACCAGACCAAAGCGCTCAAGCCCGCCCTCGAATCCATGACCCTGCTGGTCGCCGCCGTCATCGTCCACGACAAGGACACCAACCGCGTCGTGCTCCTGCAACGCAGCGAGAACGCCAAGTTCGCCCAGGGCATGTGGGACCTCCCCGTCGGCAAGAGCGATCCCGGTGAGCCGATCACGGAAACGGCGGTCCGAGAGCTGTACGAGGAGACGGGGCTGGTTGTGAAGCCCGAGTCCCTGAAGGTAGCCCACATCATCCACGGCGCCTGGGGCGTCGAAGCCCCCAACGGCTTCCTCACCGTCGTCTTCGCCGCCCACGAGTGGACCGGCGAACCCGAAAACCGCGAACCGCGGAAGCACGCGCAGGTGTGCTGGGTCGGCGCGGAAGCGATCCCTGACGAGTTCGTGGACACCACCGCCAGCGCGCTCCGCAGCTACCTCGGCAACGGACCGCAGGTCTCCCTCGACGGATGGCACTGACGCCCTTGGTCAGATCCCCGTGTCCTGAGAGCCCGGCACGCCGTCTAAACTGACGCGCCCTCTCGACGGAGTGTTACGCGCTACTTACCGTGGGTCCAGGAGTATGCAGGGTGTGCTGACTCGTGGGGGGGCCATGCAGCGCAGGAGCGAGCTACGTCGAATCGTCAGCGAGTTTGGTGCGACATGTAAGCAAGCGTTGCTTCACGGTCAGAAGGAAGCCGCGATACGCCGGGCGGTGGAGACTCTTCTCGTCGACGCCGCAGGCGTGTTCGGACTGCAGGCCACGCTGCATGCCGAGGTCGCGATCGCAACGCACAGGATCCGGCCCGACCTGGCCGTGCGAATCGGGAAGCTACCGCGCAACATCGTCGGCTATGTCGAGCTGAAGAGCCCGGACAAAAGCGTGATCCATCCTGGCGGACTCAACAAGCGCGACCGCCGTCAGTGGGAGGGGATGGCGAAGCTCCCCAACTTGATCTACACCAACGGCCAGACGTGGATCATGTACCGCTCGGGCGAACAACGCGGCGACACCATCCACCTGGAAGGCGACCTCCGCACCGCCGGCGCGCGCTTACGGGTACCGACTGCCAACGAAGCAGCCTTCGAAGCAATGCTGACTGCATTTTTCGGTTGGCAACCGAATCCACTGACGTCGATGCGGGACGTGGTCGCCCAGGTAGCTCCCCTGTGCACTCTCCTACGCGACGCTGTCCACGATCGCCTTGACGCCGAAGCCAACCTTCCTCGCCGCCAACGTCCTTTCACCGACCTCGCCTCCACTCTTGAGGTCGATCTCTTTCCCACTTCAGACGCCCGGGACAAACGCGCGGCATTCGCTGATCGCTACGCCCAGTCCGTCACCTTCGCTCTCCTACTCGCCAGCTCGGACACCTCAGACGATCACGAAAGCTCACTGGCGAGTATGAGCCTGCATGAGATCGGTCGACGCCTGGGTGCGGAGCACTCGGTCATGGGCCGCGCTCTGCAGATTCTCACCGACCAGGTAGAGGGGGAATTTCGCGACAGTCTCGACATGCTCGTCCGCGTCATCGACGCGATCGACTGGAGCAGTGCCCTGGCCGACGATCCGGGCTTTCATATCCATCTGTACGAGCACTTCCTGCAAGAGTACGACGCCGACTTGCGCAGGGACTCCGGCACCTACTACACCCCAGCCCCGCTGATGACGGAGATGATCCGGCTTGTCGATGAGGTGCTGGCCATCACACTGGATTGCCCGGACGGGTTCGCCGATTCCGGCGTGTCCATCATCGACCCAGCGATGGGCACCGGCACATTCCTCACTGGCATCATCGACCTCGTCGCCCGGAAGCAGTCCGAGGGCGGAAACGAAGGTTTCCGCTCGGAATCCGTACAAGAACTCGCAGGGCGGCTGATCGGCTTCGAAAAGCAAATGGGCGCCTTCGCCGTAGCCCAGATGCGTGTCGGGCAGATGTTGCGCCAACTCAATGCTCGGGTCCGGCTGCGTGACATGCGACTGCACCTGGCCGACACTCTCGCCGACCCCTGGCGGCCCAGTGAACTCTTCGAGCGATACGGCGCCTTGTGGGGGCCCTTACGTGATGACGCCGAGGCTGCTAGCACAATCCAGCGCAACGAACGCATCACCGTCGTCATCGGCAATCCTCCCCACCGTGAACAGGCAGAGGGACAGGGCGGATGGATCGAAAACGGCTCACAAGGACGTGGCGCTGCACCACTGGACGACTTCCGACTACGGGGTTCGACCGGCGTGTATGAGAATAAGCTAAAGAGCCTGTGCACCTACTTCTGGCGCTGGGCCACACACAAAGTATTCGATCAACACGATGACCACCGCCACGGCATCGTCTGTTTCATCAGTACCGGTGGGTTCATTCGCGGAAGCGGCTACCAGGGTATGCGCTCCTACCTACGGCACACCTGCACCGAAGGATGGATCATCGACCTTACCCCCGAAACTAAAAGACCCCCACTCGACAGCCGCTTCTTCCCTGGAGTCCAGCAGGAGTTAGCAATCGCTATCTTCGTTCGCCGACAAGGTAAGCGATGCGCTGACCTGGCTCCCGTTCACTACGCGGCAATCCATGGCACTCGTCAGTACAAGGAACAGCAACTGCAAGATCTACGCATCAACGGAACCGGATGGCGTACATCCCACCCCACCGAATACGCGCCATTCACACCTGCCTCTAGCAGTGGCTGGGAGAGTTTTCCTACCCTCACAGACCTCATGCCATGGCGCAAACCCGGTATCACCACCAACCGCAACTGGGTCATCAGTCCCTCCAAGACCGCCTTGGGACGACGTTGGGATCTCCTGATCCAAGAACGTGACCCCATCGCGAAGCAGGCACTGTTCAAGGCGACCGACGGCCGCACGCTGGAGAAGAACGCCCCACAGATACCCGGCCACCCGCACCCACCCGGCCCCCTATTGGACGAACGCGGCCCTTGTCCCTCCCCGAGACGGATCGCCCGCAGAGCGCTGGACCGTCAGTGGCTCATACCGGACGGCAGGCTCATCGACCGTGCACGCCCCGATCTATGGCGTGCAGCCATAGATGATCAGATCTTCGTTGTCGAACAGCACGCCCAGCGCCTGCAGACCGGCCCCGCATTGCTGTTCTCCGCCCTAATACCCGACGTTCACTACTTCAACGGAAATGGCGGTCGCGTACTTCCCCTCTTACACGCCGACCGCTCCCCGAACATCACCCCGGGCCTGCAGAATCACCTGGCTAATTCCTACGGACTCGGGGAAATAGCCCCCGAGGACTTACTTTCTTATATCGCCGCCGTCGCGGCTCACCCCGCCTTCACCGAGCGCTACACAGACGACTTGAACTCCCTCGGAGTACGTATCCCTCTGACTGCCGACCGCGACTTGTGGCACAAAGCAATAGGGCTGGGTCGCCACATCCTATGGGCCTCCACCTTTGGCACCCGCTGCGTCAACCCAGATGACGGCCGACCAGCAGGCAAGTCGAACTGGTGGCGGCCTCTGTACCCTGAGATCAGGTACGCTCGAGAGGTTGACCCTACAACGCTACCTTCCCGTTTTACATACGACGCCGAGAACGAGAATTTGATCATCGCGGGGGGCGTATTCACCGGGGTTACGCCTCGCATGCGCAATTACACGACTGGCGGGCGCAATGTACTCGACAGTTGGCTCGGATACCGTAGTATCCGAGCTACCGGCAAAGTGACCAGCGACCTCGACCGCGAGCGCCCTGAACGCTGGGACCCCGATTGGAGCCGGGAACTGGTTGAAATCCTTTCCGTGCTCAGCCATCTCACGAGACTGGAACCAGAGCAGGCTGAACTCCTCAAGGATATAGCCTCTGGCCCTCTGATCGACATCGGCGAACTGACTCGACGTCACATTCTCCCGGTGCCCGAACATACGAAGAAGTTCCGCACCGCCCCAGACAACGCCTTCCTGCCGGGCATGGAAACCGTCGATGGCAAGCCACCTGGACCTGTCGACCCACTATCCATCCCGGACGACTCCGCAGGAAGTGCATCGTCAAAGTCACGGCCCCACTCACCTGGGCGGCCTGGTTCTCGCAACCGACGACGCCGTGATCAAAGCTGAGGCACCGCACGAGTGAAGTCAAAACGCGGCGGGTCGAGGTAGCCCCGGACGAAACGGGTTCAGCACACATGAGACCAGAAAACCTCGCGAACATATGAGAACCAGAGAGGGGAATCTTCGCAGGTCAAACGCCCAATAGTCGGCGTTCGCGCAGGTCACAGCCCCGCCCAAGGAAAAACTCCTAAAGCGGGTGTCGCAGGTTCGTGTCCTGCCGGGGCACAGCGCAAAGGACCCTGGGAACCGCCGAAGCGCCATTCGCGTGAACGCCGCTCCGCTCAGTGACTCGGCTCACGCGGCTCCCACATGCTTCGCATACGCTCACGCGCCTGGTCGGGGGCGGGATCTCGTTCAAAGACACCCGGACAAACTCGATGGATGATGTCGATCCCGTAATGGTGCAGAAGGTGGCGTTCCTTGGGCTCAAGAGGCTGAGGGAAGAGCGCTGCGAGGCGGTTGACCACGCCGGGGGCGTAGCGCACGTAGTCGAGCAGCTGAGCCAACGCCTCGCGTACGTAGCTACGCTCGACGCGCGACTTCGCCTCGATGAGTTCTCGCCCCTCGGGGCCGTTCAAAAAGATGTCACAGATGCCCGCAGCGCTAGCGAAACGTTTCACCGTCGTGTTGTTGAGAGTCTCGCAGAACTCGATGACCAACGCCGACTCATCACGGTTGAAGAAGACCTGCTGAGCAGCCCGCTCAACGGTCGTATAGCGGGTGTGCTGTCGCTCCACCGGCAACTCGCTGGCCGTGCCGGGCGGTGCCACAGCGCCAGCGTCCTCCAAGGCCGTCCTGGTGCTGATGAGCAGGCCGTCGATTCCTGAACGAGCTTGCTCCCCAGAGAGCACCAGCTGTCCGGGGTACTGAAAGTTGGGCTTGTAGCCGAGGAGAGCGCTCAACGCGGTGTACGGAATCTCCGCCAGCTCGAACTGGCGCAGGCTGTAGACCGTGTGCCAGCTCTCGCCACCCTGCTTCGGGGGCCACATCACGTCGGCGAAGGAGCTGTTCTGAAAGATGGCCCCGACCTCGCCGATCGCACGTACGCGGTTCTTCCCCGTGAAAAGCACCACGTCACCTGCGGAGACCCCCGCCATCTTGCTGTCGTGACCTGACGTAGCACCCCAGAAGCGCGCCTGACCGTCCGGGTGGAACTCCTTTAGGCGATTCAGCTGGGCTTCCGTCAACCTCTCGGCGTACTTAGCCTCGGTGAACGGCACCAGCTGGTCCAGAGTATCTTTCCAGTGTCGGCGCGACTCGGCCCTGCCGTACGCCGGTGAGACCAGCAGACGTGTCGCGAAGCTTGAGTCGGCGGGACCCTTTCCCGCTTGGCCTCCCTCGACACGGAAGCCGAGCCGGGTCAACACCGGTACAACTGTCTCAGCGCCTCCGGAGAAGTCACCTGCCCTCAAGGCGCGGCCGTCCACATGACGGTGGGCCACGCCGACGATGGCCTTCGAGTCATACCGACGACCCTCGTGAAGGATCAAGTAGTCTCGCGCAGGCTTGAACCCGTAATTGTCGAGGAACACCTGCCTACCGAGGTCGTCGCACTCTGCCAGTGCCTGAAGCACGTGATCACGGGTTATGCCATCGATTCCCACACTCGAATCATATGACTGGCGGTCAGCTTGGTGACGATCGGCCACAGTTACTGGCGCGGGCTGTTCCTCAGTGCGGCTCTCCTGTGCCACGCCGTATCAATCGAACCGTTCCGTGCGTGCGCGATGGGTGAGCGGGCTGTCGGGCGGCGGCCTGCTTGGGCCCGTCCACCCGCTCCCAAGCGTGAGCACCGCTCCGGCACGGTGACGGCGCACAGTGCGGATGCGGGCGCCCTCCGGTTCCCCGCTGCGCTGCGAGAGAATCGGCAGCGCACCCCACCGACTCCCGCACCCCGACAGACCCCGGAGACCCCGTGCCGCTGAAGATCAGCATCGATCCGTCCGCGCCGGACGCACCGTACGAGCAGTTGCGTGCCCAGATCTCGCGTCAGGCGCGCGGGGGCAAGCTGCCCACGGGGTACAAGCTGCCGACCGTGCGGGGGCTGGCCGAGGAGTTGGGGCTCGCGGCGAACACCGTCGCCAAGGCGTACCGGGCGCTGGAGGCCGACGGGGTCATCGAGACGCGGGGGCGGAACGGTACGTACGTCGCCGCCGCGGGTGACGCCGCCTCGCAGGAGGCGGCCGAGGCGGCGCAGGCGTACGCGCAGCGGGCGCGGCGGCTCGGCCTCGACCGGACCGCCGCGCTCTCCGCCGTGGAGGAAGCGGTGCGCGCGGCGTACGGGACGAGGTAACCGGCCGCGCCCTCCGTCTCGCCACCGCGACCGACACCGCTCCGACCCCGGCCCCGGTCAGTTCAGCTTGTTCACCGCCGTCGCCGTCGTCTTCTTGAAGGCGGCCAGCGGGGCCTGGTCCAGATGGCCCATCTCCGCCCAGCGGACCACGGTTACCGTCTTGCCGTCCCGGCCCACCGCGAAGAGGTTCACGCCCGGCTCGGATTCGGGGATGGAGGTGTGCACGCCGTAGACGTGGGCGCTGTCCCCGGCGGCCACCGTGCCGTAGTCGTCCCAGGAGGCCGAGCCGCCCGGAGTCTCGCGCAGCCAGTCGGCGGCGCAGGCCGCGACCTTCTTCTCCAGCGACGTGGCCAGCGCCTTCGCCGCCGTCACGCTGCTCGCGACGACGCTGACCTGGGCCGCGTGCGTGTCGTAGTCGGTGCCGAAGAAGCGGTGGTAGGTGCCGCCCCCGGCAGGGACGGCGCCCTCCAGGCAGAACGGCTCCGGGTCGGGCAGGCCCTTGGTGACCGTCCCGGCGAACCAGGGGGAGGAGCTGTGCGGCGGCAGCTCACCGGCGTCGAGGAACCCGGGGGCCGCGGCCACACGCGCGCCGCTCCCGGCGGCCCCCACCGCTCCGGCTGACCCCGTCGTCCCGGTTACCCCCGTCGCCCCCGCCGCCGCTCCCGAGGCGACCATCGTGCCCAGCGCGGCGGTCGTGACGACGGCAGCCGCGACAGCGGTACGGATCGGATTTATGCGCATTCAATGGACCTTTCCCCCGTAAGAGTGCTGACGCCCCATAAGACAGCCCTGCCACGGTGAAGGTTGCACGGAACGCGGGCCTTCGCTTCGTCCGCCCTCGCCCCCCTCGCCTCCTTTACCGGGCGGCGGTCTCTTCACAGACGGGAAACCAGGGGCATCCTGGTTCCCATGCCGTACACCGACGCCCGTCTTCCCAGGGCCCTCGTCCGCCGTCCCGGTCCCCGCGTCGCGGAGGGACTGGTCACGCATATCGACCGGTCGCCCGTCGACCCGGGGCTCGCCTCGCGGCAGTGGGCGGCGTACGTACTGGCGCTGCGCGCCCACGGGTGGGAGACCATCGAGACCGAACCCGCGCACGACTGCCCCGACGCCGTCTTCATCGAGGACACCGTGGCCATATACCGGGGAACGGCGCTGCTCACCCGCCCCGGCGCCGCCTCACGGCGCGCCGAGACCCGCGCCGTGGAGGCCGCCGTCAAGGCCCTCGGGTGCTCCGTGCTGCGGGTGGAGGCACCGGGCACCCTGGACGGCGGCGATGTGCTGAAGGTCGGCGACACCGTGTACGTCGGAAGGGGCGGGCGTACCAACGCGGAGGGCGTGCGGCAACTGCGTGCCGCGTTCGTGCCGCTCGGCGCACGCGTCATCGCCGTGCCCGTCAGCTCCGTGCTCCACCTCAAATCGGCCGTGACCGCGCTGCCCGACGGCACCGTCATCGGCTATCCGCCGCTCGTCGACCACCCCACACTCTTCCCCCACTTCCTGCCCGTCCCCGAGGAACAGGGCGCACACGTCGTCCAGCTCGGCGGCACCGCGCTGCTCATCTCGGCCGCCGCGCCGAAGACCGCGGAGCTGCTGAACGACCTCGGCTACGAGCCCGTCCCCGTGGACATCGGCGAGTTCGAGAAACTGGAGGGCTGCGTCACCTGTCTGTCGGTACGCCTGCGCGGCTGAGCAGCCGCGTCCTGGCCGCCATCAGCGCGAACCCCAGCAGATTCTCGCCCCGCCACTGGGCCGGATCGCGCACCCGCTCATCGTCGGCCGGCAGCCCGACGCCCCACACGCGGTCCAGGGGGCTGGCCTCCACCAGCACCCGGCCGTGCGTACCCAGAAGGAACTCCCGCAGCTCCTCGTGCTGCCCGAACTTGCGGACGCTTCCCTCGACGACGATGCCGAACCGCTCCCGCTCCCACACCCCCTCGTCGAAGCCGCGCACGGTGCGTCCCGCCGACTTCGCCTGGCGCGGGTGCGGGGCCGCTATCGCTCTGCGCTCGGCGTCCGCGTCCCCGAACAGGCGCGCCTTGCCCGCCATCATCCAGTGCTCCGCCGTCGCGTACTCCACCCCGTCGGCGGTGAAGGGCGCGGGCCACCACTGGCTGAGGCAGCCCTTCCCCGCGCTGCCGTCGCGCCGGGGACGGTGCCCCCAGAAATAGAGGTACTTGAAGCGCTCGCCCCGTGCCAGGCGCTCGGTCAGTTCGCCGACGTTCCCCACCAGCTCGTCCATGCCGCGATTCTTTCAGCGGCCACTGACAACGCACGACGCATTTACCGGACCGTGCCGCGTGCCCACGGCTTCCTCCCGCCCGAGCCCTTCACCCATGCGGCCCGGCAGAACGCGCGCCTCGCACGGGCGGCGACTTAGCGTGAGGACGCGAGCACGCGCATACGTGCCGAAGCAGCGCCGTAGGAGGGGCCGTGACAGACAGTCCGACCGGGGCCAGACCAGGCCTCGACGGCGCGGCCAGCGAACTCCTGCTGCGGACGGGACGCTTCTTCACCCGGGGCGTGGTCTCCGGCGACCTGCGGACGGTCACGAAGAAGGGCGGACGCGACGGCGACGTCTTCTACCGGGACCGGTGGAGCCACGACAAGGTCGTGCGCTCGACCCACGGCGTGAACTGCACCGGCTCCTGCCGCTGGAAGGTGTACGTCAAGGACGGGATCATCACCTGGGAGACGCAGGAGACGGACTACCCCTCCGTCGGCCCCGACCGTCCCGAGTACGAGCCGCGCGGCTGCCCCAGGGGCGCCGCGTTCTCCTGGTACACGTACTCGCCGACCCGCGTGCGCTACCCGTACGTACGCGGCGTGCTCCTGGACATGTACCGGGAGGCCAAGCAGCGCACCGGCGGCGACCCCGTGCTCGCCTGGGCCGACATCCAGGGCGACCCCGAGCGCCGTCGCCGCTACCAGAAGGCGCGCGGCAAGGGCGGACTGGTGCGCGCGAACTGGGACGAGGCCGTCGAGCTGGTCGCGGCGGCGCACGTGCACACCATCAAGCGGTACGGGCCCGACCGGGTCGCCGGGTTCTCGCCGATCCCCGCCATGTCGATGGTGTCCCACGCGGCGGGCGCGCGCTTCATGTCGCTGATCGGCGCGCCGATGCTGTCCTTCTACGACTGGTACGCGGATCTGCCCGTCGCCTCGCCGCAGGTCTTCGGCGACCAGACCGACGTCCCCGAATCGGGCGACTGGTGGGACGCGGCCTACCTGCTCATGTGGGGCTCGAACGTGCCGGTGACGCGGACGCCGGACGCGCACTGGATGGCCGAGGCACGGTACCGGGGTCAGAAGGTCGTGGTCGTGGCCCCCGACTACGCCGACAACACCAAGTTCGCCGACGAGTGGCTGCACCCGCACCCCGGCACGGACGGCGCCCTCGCGCTGGCCATGGGGCATGTGCTGCTCACCGAGTTCTTCGTGGAGCGGAGGACACCGTTCTTCGAGGACTACGTGCGCCGCTTCACCGACCTGCCGTTCCTCGTCACCCTGGAGGAACGCGACGGCGCCTACGTGCCCGCGAAGTTCCTGCGCGCCTCCGACCTGGGCGACGAGAGCGAGGGAGCCGAGTGGAAGACGGCCGTCCTGGACGGCGCCACCGGGCTGCCCGCCGTGCCGAACGGCTCCCTCGGCTTCCGCTGGACCGACAGCGGCAAGGGCAAGTGGAACCTCGACCTGGGCGCCGTCGAACCCACGCTCTCGCTGTACGGGCACCGGGCCGCCGTGGGCACCGAGGTGCTGCTCCCGCGCTTCGACACCGACGGCGGCGCGCACGGGCAGGGGCGCGGCGACACCGTGCGACGCGGGGTGCCCGCCACCCGATTGGGTGATCAGGACGGGCCGCTGGTCACCACGGTCTTCGACCTGTTGCTGGCGCAGTACGGCGTCCCACGTCAGGGGCTGCCGGGGAGGTGGCCGGAGGGGTACGGGGACGCGAGCACCCCCGGTACCCCAGCGTGGCAGGAGACGCACACCTCGGTACCGGCGGCGCGGGCGGTGCGTACCGCGAGGGAGTTCGGGCGCACCGCGGAGCGCTCGCGGGGGCGCTGCATGATCCTCATGGGCGCGGGCACCAACCACTGGTTCCACTCCGAGACCATCTACCGCGCCTTTCTCGCCCTCCTCCAGCTCACAGGATGCCAGGGCCGCAACGGCGGCGGCTGGGCCCACTACGTCGGCCAGGAGAAGTGCCGCCCCTCCACAGGATGGGCCACCCTCGCCTCCGCCAACGACTGGTCGCGCCCGCCCCGTCAGATGATCGGCACCGCCTACTGGTTCCTCAACAGCGACCAGTGGCGCTACGACCGCTTCACCGCCGACGTCATGGCCTCCCCCCTCGGCAAGGGCGCCTTCGCGGGCATGACCGGCGCCGACTGCCTGGCCGCCGCCACCCGCGCGGGCTGGATGCCCTCGTACCCGACGTTCGACCGCAACCCCCTCGACCTCGTGGACGAGGCCGACGAGACCGGCGCCGACGACCCCGTACAGCACGTCGTCGGCCAACTGCGCTCCGGGCGGCTCGGGTTCGCCTGCGAGGACCCCGACGACCCCGCCAACTGGCCCCGCGTGCTGACACTGTGGCGCGCCAACCTGCTCGGCTCCTCCGCCAAGGGCGCCGAATACTTCCAGCGCCACCTGCTGGGCACCGACTCCTCGCTCAGCGCGGAAGAGGCACCGGCCGACGTCAGACCGCGCGATGTGCGCTGGCGCGAGCAGGCACCCGAGGGCAAGCTCGACATGCTGCTCTCCCTCGACTTCCGCATGACCTCCTCCACCCTCATGTCGGACGTCGTGCTCCCCGCCGCCACCTGGTACGAGAAACACGACCTGTCCAGCACGGACATGCACCCCTACGTGCATGCCTTTACACCGGCCGTCGACCCGCCCTGGCAGGCCAGGAGCGACTTCGACGCGTTCCACGCCATCGCCCGACGCTTCAGCGCCCTGGCCCGCGGCCACCTCGGCACCCGCCGCGACATCGTCGCCACCGCGCTCCAGCACGACACCCCCGGCGAGACCGCGCAGCCCGGCGGAGTGTGGCTGGACTGGCGCGCCGGCGAGTGCGAGCCCGTGCCGGGGAAGACCATGCCCGCCCTCACCGTCGTCGAGCGGGACTACACCGCCGTCGCCGCGAAGATGGCCACCCTCGGACCCCTCGCCGAGCGGCTCGGCCTGCCCTCCAAGGGCTTCGCGTTCCGGCCGGGCGACGAGGTCGCACTGCTCGGGCGGCTCAACGGCACCCAGCACGACGGGCCCGGCGCCGGACGCCCCCTCCTGGACACCGCCGTCAAGGCCGCCAACGCCGTCCTCACCCTCTCCGGCACCACCAACGGACACCTCGCCACCCAGGGCTTCCACACCCTGGAGGAACGCGTCGGCACCGGGATGGCGCACCTCGCGGCCGAGCACGAGGGCACACGGATCAGCTACGCCGACACCCAGGCCGCGCCCGTCCCCGTGATCACCTCACCGGAGTGGTCGGGCAGCGAGTCCGGCGGGCGCCGCTACAGCCCCTTCACGCTCAACACCGAGCACCTCAAGCCCTGGCACACCCTCACCGGGCGCCAGCACTTCTTCCTCGACCACGACTGGATGCACGAACTGGGCGAGGCACTGCCCGTCTACCGGCCGCCCCTCGACATGAACCGCCTCTTCGGCGAACCGGAACTCGGGCCCGACGGCGAGGCCCAGGTGACCGTCCGCTATCTGACGCCGCACAACAAGTGGTCCATCCACTCCGAATACCAGGACAACCTGTTCATGCTCTCGCTCTCCCGAGGCGGCCAGAACATCTGGATGTCCCCGCAGGACGCGGAGGCCATCGGCGTCCACGACAACGACTGGATCGAGGCCGTCAACCGCAACGGCGTCGTCGTCGCCCGCGCCATCGTCTCCCACCGCATGCCGCGCGGCACCGTCTACATGCACCACGCGCAGGACCGCACCGTCAACGTCCCCAAGACCGAGACCACCGGCAAGCGCGGCGGCATCCACAACTCGCTGACCCGGCTCATCCTCAAGCCCAGCCACCTCATCGGCGGCTACGGCCAGCTCTCCTGGGCGTTCAACTACCTCGGCCCGACGGGCAACCAGCGCGACGAGGTCACCGTCATCCGCCGCCGCTCCCAGGAGGTGACCTACTGATGGCCCGCCGGAAGGAGGCCCCGACAGGTCGCCGCGTCATGGCACAGATCGCGATGGTCATGAACCTCGACAAGTGCATCGGCTGCCACACCTGCTCCGTCACCTGCAAGGAAGCGTGGACCAACCGGGGCGGGGTCGAGTACGTGTGGTTCAACAACGTCGAGACCCGCCCGGGGCAGGGCTACCCCCGCCGCTACGAGGACCAGGAGAAGTGGCGGGGCGGCTGGGAGCTGAACAAGCGGGGCCGCCTCAAGCTCAAGGCGGGCGGGCGTTTCAAGAAGCTCGTCACGATCTTCGCCAACCCCAAGCTGCCGGACATCAAGGACTACTACGAGCCCTGGACGTACGACTACAAGAACCTCACCGACGCGCCGCTCGGCGACGACTTCCCCGTCGCACAGCCCCGCTCCCTCCTCTCAGGCAAGCCCATGAAGATCGAGTGGAGCGCCAACTGGGACGACAACCTCGGCGGCGCGAGCGAGCACGGGCACCTGGACCCCGTCGTCGAGAAGGTACGCGCACAGGCCGCTGAACAGGCGGCGGAGAAGGTGCGGTTCGCGTTCGAGCAGACCTTCATGTTCTATCTGCCGCGCATCTGCGAGCACTGCCTCAACCCCTCGTGCGTCGCCTCCTGCCCCTCGGGCGCGATGTACAAGCGCAGCGAGGACGGCATCGTCCTCGTCGACCAGGACCAGTGCCGGGGCTGGCGCATGTGCGTCACCGGCTGCCCGTACAAGAAGGTCTACTTCAACCACTCGACCGGCAAGGCCGAGAAGTGCACCCTGTGCTACCCGCGCGTCGAGGTCGGCCTGCCCACCGTCTGCTCAGAGACGTGCGTCGGGCGGCTGCGCTACCTCGGCGTCATCCTCTACGACCCCGACAAGGTCACCGAGGCCGCCGCCACCCCCGACGAGAAGGACCTCTACGGCGCCCAGCTCGGCGTCTTCCTCGATCCCGAGGACCCGGACGTGCGGCGCGACGCGGAGCGCTCCGGCATCCCGTACGACTGGATCGAGGCCGCCAGGCGCTCCCCTGTACACGCCCTCATCAGCACCTACCGCGTCGCCCTGCCCCTGCACCCGGAGTACCGGACCATGCCCATGGTCTGGTACGTGCCGCCCCTGTCGCCCGTGGTCGAGGCGCTGAACGAGACCGGCTTCGACGGGGAGGACGCGGACAACCTCTTCGGCGCCATCGACACCCTCCGCATCCCCCTCGAATACCTCGCCGAACTGTTCACGGCGGGCGACATCGCACCCGTGCGCGCCAGCCTGGAGCGGCTCGCCGCCATGCGCGCGCACATGCGGCGCGTCAACCTCGGCGAGGAGAGCGGCGTCGAGGAGGAGGCCACGGCCGGGGCCGTCGGGATGACCGGCAGACAACTGGAGGAGCTGTACCGGCTGCTGGCCATCGCCAAGTACGAGGAGCGCTACGTCATCCCCACCGCTGCCGTCGGCGACGCGCGCCGCCTGGAGGAGACCGCGCTCCCCGACACCTGCTCCCTCGACTTCGAGGGCGGCCCCGGCATGGGCGGCTCGGGGCCCGTAGGGGAGGCGTCAGGGGGTGTGCCGCCCGTGGCCGTCGAGAACTTCCACGTCCTGCGCGACCGGCAGACCGCGGACGAGCCGGCGGACACCGCCCGCCAAGGCCGCGTCAACCTCCTCAACTGGGACGGCAACGGCCGCCCCGACGGCCTCTTCCCGCCCGCCGACGACAACCCCCGCACACCGCCGGCCGACGAGGGTGACGTGCCCGCCGGGGAGCGGCCATGAGGTGGCCCCGTGGCGGCGGCGCGTCCGGCTCGTACGCCGTCGAGTACCAGGCCGCGGCCCGCTGCCTCACCTACCCCGACGACGCGTTCCACACCGACCTGCCCCTGCTGCGCCGCGCGCTCGAAGGCCGCCGGGGCGCCCCGGCCCGCCACCTGCGCGTCTTCCTCGACCACGCGGAGGCGGCCGGGCCCGGCGAGCTGGAGCGGCACTACGTCCAGACCTTCGACTTCAAGAACCGCCGCTGCCTGTATCTGAGCTGGTGGACCGACGGCGACACCCGCCGCAGGGGCGAGACCCTCGTGGCCTTCAAGGAGGCCTACCGCGCGCACGGCCTGGAGTACGCGCACGACGAGGAACTGCCCGACTTCCTCCCCGCCGTCCTGGAGTTCACCGCGCTCAGCGGCAGCGATACGCTGCTGCGCCGCAACCGCCCAGGCCTCGAACTCCTCCGCCTCTCCCTCGCCGAGTGCGCCACCCCCTACGTCCGGCTCCTCGAAGCCGTCTGCGCCACGCTGCCGGGGCCCTCGCCCAAGGACCGGGCGGCTGCCAAGGCCATGGCGCGCGGGGGACCGCCGCGCGAGGACGTCGGCCTGGAACCGTACGGAACCGGAACCGGAGCCGGAACCGCAACGGGGCCTGGGCCCGAACCCGGAACCGGACCCCGAACCGGACCCCGAACCGGACCCGCCGACACCCGCCGCCTCCTGCCCCTCCTCGACGGAGAACAGCGATGACCACCACCCCCCTGTGGGGCGCCCTGCCCTACGTCGTCCTCGTCCTGCTCGTCGCGGGCACGGTCTGGCGCTACCGCTACGACAGGTTCGGCTGGACCACGCGCTCCTCGCAGCTCTACGAGTCGCGGCTGCTGCGCGTTGCCTCACCGGCCTTCCACTACGGCATCCTCTTCGTGTTCGCTGGCCACCTCGTCGGTCTCCTCATCCCGGAGTCCTGGTCGGCGGCGGCCGGGGTCTCCGAGCACGTCTACCACCTGTTCTCCCTCTACGGCGGCACGGCGGCGGGCGTCCTCACCGTCCTCGGCATCGCCGTCCTCGTCTACCGGCGGCGCACCAATGGGCCCGTCTTCCGGGCCACCACCGTCAACGACAAGCTGATGTACCTCGTGCTGCTCGGCGCGATCGTCATGGGCATGTGGGCCAAGCTCACCCACGCGTCGGGCGACGGCTACGACTACCGCACCACCATCGCCCCCTGGCTGCGCAGTCTCTTCACCCTCCAGCCCGACACGTCGCTGATGGCGGGCGTGCCGGTGCTGTACCAGATCCATGTGGTCGTCGGGCTCGTGCTCATCGCGCTGATCCCCTTCACCCGGCTCGTGCACATGTTCAGCGCGCCGGTCCAGTACCTCTTCCGGCCCTACGTCGTCTACCGCAGCCGTGACGAGGGGCAGCTCGCCTCCCGTCCCGAGCGACGGGGATGGGAGCGCGTGCCGTGACCACCCGAGCCCCCTCGGCCGGTGACCCGGCGCCCCCGGCAGGCCCCGGAACCGGAACCGGAACCGGAGCTGGAACTGGAACCGGATCCGGTCCAGGCGCCGGGCCCGGTACCGACGAGGCGCCCGCGGCCGCCGCCTACCGCAACCTGATCATGGCCACCGTCGCCTTCGCGCTGACGTTCTGGGCGTGGAACCTCATCGCGCCGCTCGCCTCCGACCTCGCGGAGAACATCGGCGCCAGCTCCTTCGCGCAGTCCTTCATGGTGGCCGTGCCCGTCATCGTCGGCTCGCTCGGCCGGGTCCCCGTCGGCGCGCTCACCGACCGCTACGGAGCACGCGTGATGTTCCCGCTGGTCACGGCGCTGACGATCGTGCCCGTGCTGCTGCTCACGCTCGTCGACCACTCGGCCGCAGGGCTGCTGATCGTCGGCTTCTTCCTCGGCCTGGGCGGCACGACGTTCGCCATCGGCGTCCCGCTCGTCAACTCCTGGTTCCCGCCGTCCAGGAGAGGGCTCGCGCTCGGCGTGTTCGGCATGGGCATGGGCGGCACGGCGCTCTCCGGCTTCTTCACCCCGCGCATCTACCAGCACGGCGAGAACCTGCCGTTCTACGTCGTCGCCGTCGCGCTCGCCGTCTGCGCCGTGCTCGCCGCGCTGCTGATCACCGACCGGCCGGGGCGCGCCGTCCCCACCACTCCGCTCGCGGCCCGGCTGGCCGCCGCCGGGGAACTGCGGGTCACCTGGGAGCTGTCCGCGCTCTACGCGATCGGCTTCGGCGGCGTCGTCGCCTTCGGCGTCTACTTGCCGACGTATCTGAAGACCTTCTACGAGCTGAGCCCGACCGACGCGGGCACCAAGGCGGCCGGGTTCGCGCTGGTCACGGTCGTCTTCCGGCCCATCGGCGGCTCCCTCTCCGACCGGGTGCACCCGGCCGTGGTCACCGCGTGGGCGCTGGCCGTCGTCGCCCTCCTCGGCATCGTGCAGGCCTTCGACCCGGACCTGTACCCCGTGGGCACCATCGCCCTGCTGATCATGGCGGCGGGGCTCGGCGCGACCAGCGGCAGCGTCTTCGCGCTCGTCTCACGGGTCACCCCGCAGGCCCAGGTCGGCAGCGTCACCGGCATCGTCGGCGCGGTGGGCGGCCTCGGCGGCTTCGTCCCGCCGCTGGTCATGGGCGCGATCTACAGCGCCAAGGACTCCTACGCGATCGGCTTCATGCTGCTGGCCATGCTCGCCCTCGCGGGCTGCGTCTACTCCTACGGGCGCATGCGCGACGCGGGCACACAGGGCGCGGCCTGAACCATCCCGCGTGCCCCTACGGCGCCACCCGCGCCACAGTCCCCGACTCCAGCGCCACCCACAGCGCGCCGTCCGGTCCCACCGTGATGCCGTGCGGCTCGGACGCGGACGCGGGCAGCTCGTACTCGGAGACGGCGCCCGCAGTCGTGACGCGCCCGACGCGGTTCGCGCCCCACTCCGTGAACCAGCACTCCCCGGCGGACACCGCGACGATCGCGTGCGGTTTGGCCGCGCGGTCGGGGAGCGGGAACTCCTCGACGCCGCCGTCCACCCGCACCCTCGCGACCTGGCCCGCGCCGATCTCGACGCACCACAGGGCCTCGCCGTCGCTCGCGATGCCCACGGGACCGGCGCCGGGAGTGGGCAGCCGGTGCAGCGACGTCCCGCCGTCCACGCCGACGCGGCAGAGCGCGTCCGCCTGGTTGAGGGTGCACCACAGGGCGCCGTCCGGGCCCGCCGTGATCGCGGAGGGGTAGGCGCCGGGCACGGGCAGCGGGAACTCGGTGAACTCGCCGCCGGGCGTCAGACGGCCGACGCGACCGGCGTTCAGCTCCGTGAACCACAGCGCGCCGTCGGGCCCTGCCGCGATGCCGAAGGGGCCGCTCTCGGGCGTCGGCACCGCGAACGAGGCGATCTCGCCCCCGACTGTGATCCGGCCGATGCGGTGGTCCCGGGTACGGGTGAACCACAGCGTGCCGTCCGGGCCCGGCGCGATGACCGTCGGCTGGCACTCCGCCGAGTCCAGCGGATACCGCGTCAGACCGCCGTCGACGGTGAGACGCGCGATCTCACCGCTCCCGGCGAGGGTGATCCACAGCGCCCCGTCAGGTCCTGCCGCGATGCCGTACGGGCCCGCGTCCGCGTCCGCCACGGGGAACTCCTGCACCAGCGGGCTACCACCGGCATCCGGCACGGCGACTCCTTACGGGAACGGTGGAACGGCCGGTGACGCCACCGGCCCGGCGCAGCCGCCCGAAGCCCGCGCGGCCGTCCGCCACCGCACCCTCCCCGCGGCGAGGCCCCGGCGGCAACCGCTTTTCCGCACGTCCGACGTTCGCCGCCGCAGGTACGGAGCGAGCCGCTACGGTGGGCAACGGCTCATGTACGCGGGAGGAGAGACGGTATGGAGGGGGAACACGCCTGCGGATTGGCGCGGTTGAGGGAGGAAGCGGGGCACACGCAGGCGTCCTTCGTGCGGGCGTTCGCAGAGGAAGCCGCACGCCTCGGCATCGACGCCTCGGTGGGCATCCGGCAGTTGCGCCGTTGGGAACGCGAGAGTCCGCCCCCGCTGCCGCACCCCGGACAGCGAGCCGTACTCGAAACGATCTTCGGTGTACCGCTTGCCGAGATGGGGTTCGAGATTCCCGCCCGTCGCAGAACAGCGCTCGAAGGTGTCGGGCAGGCTGGAGAGGTGAAGAGGCGGACGTTCACAGCGGACGTAGGGGCGCTCGCCGCGGGTGCTCTGGTGCCGCGTCAGGTGGGAGACCGGATCGGGACAGGGGACGTCGAGCGGCTGCGCGAGCAGCTCCACAGCCTGTATCGCACGGACCACACGGCAGGCAGTGCACCGGCCCGAGTGCGGGCACGGAGCGTGGAGCAGGGGATCACGCAGGCACTGAGCAGTGGCTCGTACACCTCGGCCGTCGGCCGTGATCTGCAAGGGATGCTCTCGGAGCTCTACAGCCTGCGGGCCTGGTTCGGCTATGACGGTGGCCCGGTGGACCGAGCCCGCGCCGCAGCCGTCGAAGCGCTGACATCGGCCCAGCTCTCCGGGGACCCGATGGTGCACATCTCCGCGCTGGAAACCCTCGTCCTGCTGTCGGTGAAGGCCGACCGGACGTGGGAGGCATCGAGCGCCGTCGACTACGCCTACCGCCTCGCGGAGTCGGCCGGAGCAGGGCCGACAGTCCGGCTGGTGATCGCCTTGCGCGAGACGAACGTCGCTGTCCACGCAGGCGACTTGGGCACCGCACGGCGTGCTCTGAGCCGCGGCATGTCCTTCCTCGGCCGCATGGACTCGGACACCGAGGTACCGACCTGGGCGCGGTTCGCCGGCGCGGGGGAAGTCGACTACGCCACGGCCAGCATGTACCTGCGCGCTGGGCAACCGAACCGAGCCCTGCCGTTCCTGCGCTCGACGATCGGCGGACTGGACAGCGAATACACCCGCAACAACGCCTGGTACCGGGCCAAGCTGGCCGGTGTTCTGCTGCGAGCCGGAGAGGCCGAGGAAGCCTGCGCGGAGATGCACGCGGTGCTCGACAGGCATGACGGGATCTCCTCACCGAGTCTCTCACGCCGCATGCGAGCCTTCTGCCTGCGAGCGGCCGAGTACGACACCGCCACGGCCCGCGAGTGCGCGACACGCATCCGCGACGCAGTGGGGAGCGGCACGGTATGAGCCCGGCGGACATGATCACGGTGGAGGCCCTCGACGGTGAGGGCGCAGCCCGCGCCGAGCAGGATTTCCGCGCGGTGTACGCCGAGGTCTTCGCCGAGCCGCCGTACAACGAGACGGCTGACGGCGTCGCCTCCACCTTCCGCCGCTTCCGCTCCCAGACCCGCAAACCCGCCTTCCGCGGTGCGCTGGCACGTACGAAGGACGGCGAGCCGGTAGGGATGGCGTTCGGCTATCCGCTCGGCTCCGGCACCGGGTGGTGGGGGCACCTCACCGAGCCCGTGCCGGAAGAGATGAGCCGCGAGGACGGACAACGCACCTTCGGTCTCATGGAGATGGCCGTACGCGCGTCCTGGCGGCGTCACGGGGTAGCACGGCGACTGCATGAGGTGCTGCTCGCGGGAGGAGACGAGGAGCGTGCGCTGCTCAACGTCCATCCCGCGAGCGAGGCAGCACAGGCGGCCTACCGCTCATGGGGGTACCGCAAGGTCGGTGAGGCCCGCCCATGGGCAGGCGCGGAACCGCACGACGTGCTGCTGCTCACCATCCGGTAGCCGATGCGCTGGTGGACGCAGGCCACCGAGCCCCGCTCACGGGACAAAGGACGTCAGAGGTACAGCCCCGCCCCCTCGCGGTCCGCCTGGGAGGGGAGCGACGAGGGGGACGTGCCCTTGCGGAGCGCGAACAGCTCCGCGAGCGTCGCACCGTCGCGCCCGACGCCCTCCTCCGTGCCGAGCCAGCCCACCGCCTCCTGCCGGGAGAGCGGGCCCACCTCGATACGGGCGAGGCACCGGCCAGGACGCACGACCGCCGGGTGCAGCCGCTCCAGGTCCTCGTTCGTCGTGACCCCCACCAGCACCCGCCTGCCCTGGCCCAGCAGCCCGTCCGTCAGGTTCAGCAGCCGCGACAGGGCCTGGCCCGCCGCGTGCTTCGCCTCCCCGCGGATCAGCTCGTCGCAGTCCTCCAGCAGGAGCAGCCGCCAGCGCTGCTCGTCGTCCTCGTCGGAGTCGTCGGCGCCGATGGCGATGTCCATCAGATAGCCGATGTTGTTGAACAGGTGCTCAGGGTCCAGCACGCAGTCCACCTGGCACCAGTCGCGCCACGAGCGGGCCAGCGTCCGCAGCGCCGAGGTCTTGCCCGTGCCGGGCGGGCCGTGCAGCAGCAGGAGCCGTCCCGCGATCTCGTCCGGGGTGATCTTCATCAGGTCGTCCATGGCCGTGGCCACCCGCGACGTGTAGTTCGCGCGGACGTCCTCCCAGGTGCCCGCCGTGATCGTGCGGGTGGTGCGGCGCGGACCGCGCATGGGGGAGTGGTACCAGAAGCCCATGGAGACCTTGTCCGACTGCGGCTCGGGCTCGTCCTCCGCGCCGTCGACCGCCTGCTTGAGCTGCTTCTCCGCCAGCTCGTCACTGACCGCCGTCACCGTGACGTCCGCGCCGTGGCTCCAGCGCGAGACGAGCGCCGTCCAGCCCTCGCCCTCCGCGAGCGTGGTGCGGCGCCCGTCGGCCCGCGCCTCGCGCAGCACCTTCGCGCCGGGAGGCAGCAGCTCGCTGCCCTTCTTGACCCGGTCGACGGAGTGGCTGCGCGAGTACGGCTGCTCACCCCGCGTGAAGCGGCCCAGGAAGAGCGCGTCGATGATGTCGGAGGGGGAGTCGGTGTCGTCGAGGGTCAGCCGCGCGGGCAGCGCGTCCTCGGGCGGGGTCGGCGCAGTCAGGGCGTCACTCCTGTCGTCGTGTGCGGGTGCGGTGCGGCGGGTTGCGGACATGCCGCACATGATCCGGCATCGGCCCGGCATCGTGCACGCACGTTTCCTCTCGCGCGGCGGGACGTTACTGACCTGTTCCAGCGGAACCGCTCATACCGGACGCCGCCACCGATACCGTGGGCCGAATGGGGCCGCACAGCGGGCACAACGGCGGGGACCGCGGGGACCGCGGAAGCCAGGGAAACCGAGAGGCCCGGGGGCACCGGGGAGACCGGGCAGCGATGAACGTGGCGCGCTGGCGCACGGCGGGCCTGACCGGCGTCGCCCTCGTGGCGGCCGGACTCCTCCTCGCCCTGTTCGGGATGCCGGGCGGCCCCGGCGAGGACACGGGCGGTGCCGGGGTCTACGGCCACCCCGAGCGCCCCGCCGGCAAGCCCAGGCCCGAGCTGGGCTGGGGCTTCACCCACACCGCCGACAGTGCCGACGAGGGTGAGAAGGCGGCCCGCGACCGTGCCAGGCGGCTCCTCGCGGACGCGAAGCTCCCGCAGAACCAGCACATCATGGGCTGGGGCGCCGACAGCCCCGAGCCCTCACCCGGCGACTACGACTTCGCGGCGCTCGACAGCCGCGTCGAGCTGATGCGCGCGACGGGACAGCCGCCCGTCATCACCCTGTGCTGCGCCCCCGACTGGATGAAGGACGGCGGCGAGGCGGGCGAGACCGACTGGAGCGAGCTGGAGACCGCGCCCAGCCGCAAGCACTATGCCGACTTCGCCGAGCTGGCCGGGAAGATCGCCCGGCGCTACCCGGACGTGCGCCACTTCATCGTCTGGAACGAGATGAAGGGCTTCTACGACGACCGTCTCGGCCGGTGGGACTACGAGGGCTACACCGACTTCTACAACCTCGTACACGCCGAGCTGAAGAAGGCGGACGAGGACAACCTCGTGGGCGGCCCGTACGTGGTGATGGACAGCGTGGGCAAGGCCAGCGGGCACGCCTCCGACGTGACAGGACCCTGGGGCGCCCTCGACCAGCGCGCACTCGACGCCGTCAGCTACTGGAACAAGCACAGGCGCGGCGCCGACTTCGCCGTCGTCGACGGCTCCAGCTACACCATGGACGACCGCCTCGTGCCCGACGAGTTCGCCGCCACCGACAAGCTCACCGCCGTCAGCCGCTGGGTGCGCGAGAAGACGGGGCTGCCGCTGTGGTGGGCCGAGTGGTACGTGGAGGTCGGCGACGAGAACGACGAGCGCGACGCCTGGAGCGAGCCGCACAGGACCGCCGTCCAGGCCGCCGGGATGATCGCCATGGCACGCGGCGGCGCGACCACCGGCTTCTACTGGAACCCGCAGAACAGGGGAGCCAAGTGCGCGGGCTGCCTCTGGCGCAGCACGGAACTGTCCGACGGCGGCACCGGGCTGCCCATGATGGGGCTGCTGTCCCGCTTCGCCCGGGAGTTTCCGCCGGGCACACGCTACGAGGACGTCACGATCGCCGAGGACGACCGGCCCAACGTCAGGGTCCTCGCCGACGACGCGGCCGTCCTCGTCGTCAACACCCTCGGCCGGGAGATCGACGCGAGGATCGACGGGCGGCGCTTCCCGATGGACGGGTACGAGGTGCGCTGGCTCAAGCGCGACGGCCGCTGAACCGCCCGTCTCTGGGGGCGCGGCGCGGGCCCCACCCGTCAACTCCCGCCCCGTCAGGCCCAGTTGGCGTCCCGGCGAGCGAACGGTCCGCGTCAGGTGCGGCTCCGGGGGTACGCGTACACCTGCCCGAGCCCCAGGCCCCCCCGAGGAGGGTTCATGAGCGCTGCCCCACGCGAAGGCGGGCGCGTCCCGCGGCTGACCGCGTTCCTCGTCGTCCTCGTCCTCGTGCTGGGAGTGGCGGTGCTCGCGGGCCGGAACCTGCTGCCCGACCTGCGCAGCCCCTTCGGGACGGAGACCAAGGACCGCACGGGACCCGTCCTGCTCAAATCCATCCAGGACATGAGCCGCTACCAGGCGGCGGAGGGCACCTTCCAGGTCGTCGTCGACCTGGAGAAGGACGCCAAGTTCCTCCCCGACGCCGTGCGCGGCAGCCGCACCCTCTACGTCGGCAACGGCAGCGTGGCCTCCTACGTGGACTTCGGCGGCCTCGACGACGGCGCCGTCAGGGTCTCCGACGACGAGAAGTCCGTCTCCGTACGCCTCCCGCACGCGAAGCTGGCCAAGCCCTCGCTCGACGTGGAGCGCTCCTACCCGGTGACGAAGGAACGCGGCCTCCTCGACCGCATCGGCGACTTCTTCACCGACAACCCGGACGACGAGCGCGAGGTGCACAAGCTCGCCGTCCGCCACATCAGCGAGGCGGCACGCGAGAGCGACCTGGAGAAGCGCGCCGAGAAGAACACCACCGACATGCTGGAGGGCATGCTGCGCTCCCTCAAGTTCGAGGACGTCTCCGTCACCTACGCGGAAGAAGCCAAGGGCAACTGACCTGCGCCTTTCGACCCGCGACGGCCGGGCGACGGGGCGGTGCGGCCCGTTGTCGGCCGTCTGTCGGTGCGCTGTGGGCGGCCTGTCGGCGCGGGCATGGAGTCTTGCCTGAGAAGCCGCCGGGCGCCCATCCGGCGGGCATCCGACAGGCAAGGAACCAGCATGACCACCGACGTCACGATCATCGGCGCCGGACTCGGCGGCCTCGCGCTCGCCCGGGTCCTCCACGTCCACGGCATCCCGGCCACCGTCTACGAGGCCGAGTCCTCGCCGGCAGCGCGCTCGCAGGGCGGCATGCTCGACATCCACGACTACAACGGCCAGCTCGCCCTCGAAGCCGCCGGCCTGATGGACGAGTTCCGCGCCCTCATCCTGGAGGGCCGCCAGGCGATACGGGTCCTCGACCCGGACGGGAACCTCCTGTTCGACAAGGCCGACGACGGCACCGGCGGACGCCCCGAGGTGCAGCGCGGCGAGCTGCGGCAGATGCTGCTCGACTCGCTGCCGGACGGCACCGTCCGCTGGGGCCGCAAGGTCACCGCGGCACGCACCCTCGGCGAAGGCCGCCACGAGGTGACGTTCGCGGACGGCGGCACCGTCGTCACAGGGCTGCTCGTCGGCGCGGACGGCGCGTGGTCACGGGTCAGGCCGCTGCTCTCGGACGCCGTGCCCGCGTACATCGGCAAGTCGGTCGTCGAGACCTACCTGTTCGACGCGGACACGCGGCACCCGGCCGCAGCGAAGACGGTCGGCGGCGGGTCGATGTTCGCGCTCAAGCAGGGCAGGGAGCTCTTCGCCCACCGGGAGAAGGGTGACACGCTGCACGCCTACGTGGGGATCGCCGAGCCGCTGGACTGGTTCGCCGCCATCGACTTCGACGACGCCGACGCGGCCAAGGCGCGGATCGCGCGGGAATTCGACGGCTGGGCACCCGAACTCACCGCGCTGATCACCACCAGCGACGTGGCGCCGATCCTGCGCCCCCTCCACGCGCTGCCGCACCGGCACCGGTGGGACCGCGTCCCGGGGGTGACCCTGCTCGGCGACGCGGCGCACCTCTCGGCCCCCAACGGCGAGGGCGCCAACCTCGCCATGCTCGACGGCGCCGAACTCGGCAAGGCCATCGCCGCGCACCCCGGGGACATCGAGACCGCGCTCACCGTGTACGAGCAGGCCATGTTCCCCCGCAGCGCCGAGGCCGCCGAAGCGGAGGACGCGGCGCCGGACAACCCCGCGCTGGAGGACGTGGTCAACTTCTTCAGCGGGGGCGGGGAGAACCCCTGAGCCGTCGGCCGGAACCGTCACGGCGACCGTGCCTGCCGGGCACCGGGGGCGGGGGCATCACGGCGTTCAGGCGCCGCTTCGCACGGCGGCGTCTGACGCCCGTCCGGCCGGCCCGGCAGGCCCGGCACCGGGCAGGTCGCCCGACGCGTGACCCGGTCGGTCATCTCCCGTGGCGGCCGGAGGAACGGCGTGAGGTGTCACCGCACCACATCTCGGTGCGCGTGATCTCCGGCCGCCCGGGGCGTCAGACCGCGTCGAGGCCGTCGACCATGCGGTCGAGGAGGCGCGCGAACGTCGCGTCCGGGTCGAGGGGGCCGGAGGGCGCGGCGAGCACCTTGGCGAGTTCGGGGTGGCGGCCCTCGGCTGCGACGGCCGCGAGATAGCGGGCCTCGGCCGCCGCGCGGTCCGGCGCGTGCGCCACCGCCGCCTGCGCGGCCTCGTGCGCGACGTGCCCCGAGACGAAGCCGGTGAGCAGGCTGAACACCTCCATCCGCGCGCCGCCGTCCAGCCCCGTGGGCCGCAGCGCCACGAGCGCGTGTTCCAGGAAGGCGAGCGTGTGCGGGCCCGGTGAGCGGCGGGCCGTGAGCGCGGCGGGCAGCCAGGTGTGCCGCAGCATGAGGGCGCGCTGGGCGTGCGCCATGGCCTTGAGGTCGGCGCGCCAGTCCCCGGTGAGCGGCTCTCCGGCGGGGAGTTCGGCGCTGACGTGGTCGACCATCAGCTCCAGCAGCGTCTCCTTGTCGGGGACGTAGCTGTAGAGGGACATGACGCCCGCGCCGACCCGCGAGGCCACCTGCCGCATCGTGACCGCGTCCAGCCCCTCGGCGTCCGCGAGCGCGACGGCCGCCGCCGTGACCTGCTCCCGGCTGAACGCGGGCGGGCGTCCCCTGCGCGGCCTGCCGGACCGCAGCCAGAGCCGCTCCGGATCCACACCCCCGGACCCGGACCCGGACCCGGACCCGGACCCGCTCCCGGTCCCGTCGACCTCGTGCACGGCGCCGCCGCCCCTCTCCTCGTATCTCCTCGTACCGACCGCCACTTGCCGTCCCCATCCAAGCAGGCGCTATTCTCGTACTACGTACGAGAATAGCGAGGAGAGCCATGCCACCGCACCCGCGTGACGCCATATCCCCGCCCGGACGGCCCCCGCGCCCCGGCCCCCACCCTCGCCACCGCCCCCGACACCGCAGGCCACCGCGCTCCGCGCGGCTCCTGCGGGCGACCTGGCGCGGGCTCCCGGCCCGGCGGTACGACGTCCGCTGGGAACCGGGGCTCACCGTGCCCGCCGCCGACGGCACCCCGCTGCGCACGGACCACTACTTCCCCCTCGGCCGGGGCGACTTCCCCACCCTCCTGGTGCGCTCCCCGTACGGCAGGGGCCTGCCGTGGGCGCCGCTGTACGGACTGCTCTTCGCCGAACAGGGCTTCCACGTCGTCCTCCAGAGCTGCCGGGGCACCGGCGGCTCAGGCGGCGAGTTCCACCTGTGGCGCGACGAGCCCGCCGACGCCCTGGCCACCGTCGCCTGGCTGCGCGAGCAGCCGTGGTTCGACGGCAGGCTGGGCACCGTCGGGCCCAGTTACCTCGGCTACGTGCAGTGGGCGCTCGCGCTCGATCCGCCGCCCGAACTGCGCGCGATGGCCGTACAGGTCGGCCTGCACGACCCGCACGCCCTGTTCCACGCGAACGGCGCGTTCCAACTGGAGAACGCCCTCACCGTGGGCCTCGGCATGACCCACCAGCACCGAGGGGCCGCCGCCTTCCTCCGGGCCGCGCTGCGCCTGCGGCGACGGCTGCGCGAGGTCACCCTCGCGCTGCCGCCGCGCGCAGCCCAGACCCGCGCCGTGGGAACCGGGGCGCCGTGGCTGGACGCGGCGACGCGCCACCCGGACGCCGACGACCCGTACTGGGAGGGCGCCGATCTGGCCGTGGCGGCCGAGCGGGCGCGCGTGCCCGTCGGACTGGTCACCGGGTGGCACGACGCGCTGGCCGCGCAGACCTTCGCGCAGTACGCGCGGCTGCGCGCGACGGACTGCGAGACCGCGCTGCTCGTCGGCCCGTGGACCCACACCTCGGCCCTCCAGCAGGGCTGGCCCGAGGTGTTCGCCGAGACCCTGGCCTGGCTGCGGGCCCACCTGTGCGACGACGCGTCCGGGCTGCGCGGCACCCCCGTACGCGTGCACATGGGCGGCGACCACGGGGACGCGGGGGAGGCGTGGCGGGATCTCGACGTGTGGCCGCCCGACGGCACGGTGACCACCCGCCTCTTCGCGGCCCCCGCCGGGCGGCTCGTCCGGCAGGCGCCCGAGGACCTCGCGCCGCTCGCCTCCTTCCGCTACGACCCCGCCGACCCCACCCCCTCGGTCGGCGGCGCCCTGCTCTCGCGCGGCGCCGGACCCCGCGACAACGGTGCCCTGGAGGCCCGCGAGGACGTCCTGACCTTCACCGGGCCCCCGCTGCCCGCACCCCTGGACGCCCTCGGTCCCGTCGCCGCGCGCCTGCGGGTCTCCGTGGACACCGGACACGCCGACATCGTCGCCCGCCTCTGCGACGTGGACGGCGCGGGCCGCTCCGTCAACGTCTGCGACGGCGTGGTCCGCGTCGCCACGGAGGGGGAGCGGATCACCGAGGTCACCGTGCCCCTGGGGGACACGGCGCACCGCTTCGCTGCGGGGCACCGCGTCCGCCTCCAGCTCAGCGGTGGCGCCCACCCGCGCTACGCGCGCAACCCGGGCACCGGCGAGCCGTCGGCAGAGGCCACCCGGCTCACCCCCGTGCGCATCACCCTGCACCCGTCCTCGGCGCTGACCCTGCCTCACGAGCCCGGCGCCGACGGGACCGACGGGACCGACAGGGCCGACGGGACAGCTTCGGACGAGGCCCCGCTACGACATCGTCCAGAACCGCTGCACCAGCGCGGCCACGAACAGCAGCATCAGCGGCAGTGAGAACCAGAACGTGCTCTGGAGCCACGCGAAGGTGCGCTCGCCAGGCCGCGCCGCCACCCGTACGAACTCGCGCGCCCCCAGCAGCAGGATCAGCGCCAGCGCCGAGAGCCCGCCCATGACCGACCACGAGGTCCAGGTGATGCGCGGGCCGACGGGCCCCGGGTCCGGCGCCGCCGCCTTGCCCGGGGGCCGGTCGCGCAGGGTGTAGAGGCCCGCGTCGTCGTTCGCCAGCACCTTGCGCAGCTCCTCGCGTTCGTCGAGTGCCTTCGCCAGCCGGGACTGCCAGTCGTGGGGATAGCCCGAGTCCAGCGCGAGGTAGGTGGACTGGCCCTCGTTGAGCATCAGATACGCGTTCGGCCCGGCCTCGCGCAGCGCCTCGACCAGCGAGGCGGGCCTCTCCGGGTCCAGCGGCGCCAGCGTCGGCACGTACTCCACCCGCTCCATGTCCCGGGCGCCCCAGGGCATGGCCGGAGTCACGTCGTCCACGGTGTCGTTGGTGGGCCACAGCAGGCGCACGGTCGGCTCGTCGTGCGCGTACACGTACTCCATCGCCGCGACCTCACCCGCCCGCACCCGCTCGAAGGGCTCGTTGCCCCAGCGCGCCACCAGGAAGCCCCCCATCAGCACCAGCCCGGCCGACAGCGCGGCGAGCGGCGCGACATGGCGCCGCCACCACGGCTCGCCGTCGCGTACGAAGCGTCCCCGTACGCGCGGGAACAGCGCCAGCGCGGCCAGCACACAGGCGCCGGGCGCCGCGAAGAGGAAGACGCGCAGCGCGATCTCGCCGCCGTAGGACTGGGCGCCGAACGCCAGGAACGGCAGACAGGTCAGCACCAGCAGTGCCCGGTCCGCATACCCCTGCCGACGCCGCCGCAGCAACCCGAGCCCCGCCAGCCCCAGCGTCCCGCCCGCCAGCGCGACCCGTACGTAGAGCACCAGCTTGTGCGTCTCGCTGCCGCCCTCGATGCGCCCGGAGACGGACGAGGACACATTGCCGCCCACGCCCCCGACCCCGCCGAACAGCTCGTCGAAGTGCCCCGACCAGTACGGCTCCGCCAGATAGCACACCCACACCGCCACCAGCACCCCGCACAGCAGCGGCAGCCCGTACAGCGTCGTACGGCGCACCAGGATCAGCCCGACCAGCACCCCGAGCATCACGAACGGCGTCAACTGGTGCCCCGCCACCGAGGCCACGAACAGCCCGATCAGCACGGCCAGCAGCACGGCGCGCTCGCCCCGCCGCTCCGGGCCCGGCACCTCGTCCGTCTCGCCCGGCTGCCGCTTCCCGCCGCGCGGCGCGCGCGGCTGCCGGAACCACACCAGCAGCAGCGCCACGAACAGCAGATAGAAGAGGAACGTGAAGCCCTGCGGCGAGAAGTAGTCCTGGCCCACCCAGCCGCACAGCGCGAAGAACCACACCGCGCACCACTTGGCACGCCAGTGCGCCCGCACAGCCCGCAACAGCACCGCCAGCGGCGCCAGATACGCGAGCTGGATCACCGTCGGCCACCAGCGGATCAGCCCGGACAGATCGTCGACGCCGCACGCCCGCGCCAGGAAGGCGGCGCCCGCGAAGAAGCCGGGCCAGCTCCAGCGCGCGTCCATGTCGGGCGCCGCCGTGCCCGTGCGCTCGATGTAGTCCAGGAACCCCAGGTGCTGCCACGCGGTCGGGAAGCGCGGCGCGCCCTCCAGCAGGGCGGGGACGGCGTGCAGCGAGAACACCGTCAGCAGCAGCGCCACCGTCAGCAGCACCCGGTGCTGACGGTGCACCCACAGCGCCCCCGCGAAGGCGGCCACCAGCAGCGCGGCGCCCACCAGGGTGGGGACGGGCAGCACGGAGACCAGACCGAGCCCGCCCATCGCCGTAAGCTCCGCCTCGCCCATGCCGGACAGGGGCAGCCAGTACAGCGCCACGGCAGCGCCCAGCAGCAGCCACAGGCCCGTGGCCGGGCGGCGCAGCCGCCGCAGCGTCGGGCGCAGCCGCTCGGACAGCGGGGGGCGTGGGCCGCGCGGCAGGTCGGGCAGCGGGGTGCCGCGGGGCGGGGTGACGCTGGGGTGCCGGTCCAGGTGCTCGAGGTCGGCGCGGAGCTGGAGCGTCGGCTCGTCCTCGTAGTCGCGGTAGTCGCCGTAGTCGCGCGCCGCCCAGCTCGGGCGCCGCTCGCCGTCGCCAGGTTCGCCGCCGCAGTCCCCACCCGCGTGCGCGGCGACGCGGCCCTCGACGCCGTGTGACGCAGCTTCCGCCGCACGGGGGGAGGCGCGCAGCACCCCGTACAGCTTCCACGCCGCGATCCCCGCCACAAGACCCAGGCTGCCCGCCTCGGCGAGCCCCGCGCCGGTCAGGCCCATGCGCGGCAGCAGCGCCACGGTCAGCCCGACCACCAGCACGCACAGCAGCCCCTGGAGATAGGCGAGCCCGGAGGTGCGGTTCTGGGCGCGCAGCACCGCGTAGTAGACCTCGATGACCACGCGCAGCGCGGCGCCCACCGCGTAGTAGCGCAGCAGCGGCGTCGCGGCGTCGGCGTACCCCTTCCCGAACACGCGCAGGACCAGCGGCGCGAGGAGGAACAGGCCCGCGCACACCGGGAGCATGATGCGCGCCATCCGCAGCAGCGCGGCGCGCGCGTTCTCCGCCAGGCGCGCGGGGTCGTGCGATCCCTCGACGGTGAGCGAGGCGCCCATGTTGAGCGCGAGCAGGTTGATCGTGCCGCCGATCGTCGTCGTGGTGTAGAAGTACGCGTTCTCGGCTGACGGGATCTGCGAGGCGACGATGACGGGGACGAGGTAGACGACGACGAGCGAGAACAGCGCCCCCGTGTAGTCCCCCGCGAGGAAGCGGCCCATCTCGCGCATCCCGGCCGGGCGCGCGGTCTCCCGCGTGGCCCGCACATGCCGGGGCACGAGCCGGGTGAACACCAGCCAGCCCAGGGGCAGCGCGGACAGCGCGATGGCCGCGACCCAGGAGACGAAGACGCCCGCCGTGGGGACCGCGGCGGCCAGCGCCACCAGCAGGATCAGCTTGGCCGTGGAGAAGACGGTGTTCCCGACCGGCACCCACCGCGCGCTGCGCAGCCCCGTGAGCACGCCGTCCTGGAGCGTCAGCAGCGACCACAGGACGACCGCCAGGACGAACCCGGCGCCCGGCAGCAGCCCGTGCAGGAAGCGGTACGAGTCGCCCCACCGGTCGAGCGTCGCGAGGAAGACCAGCGCGGCGCACACGACGACCACCGAACTCGCCAGATACGTACGCAGGATGAGCCGCCTGGTGGTGCGCCCCGCGACGGGGATGAAGCGGGCCAGCGCGCCCATCAGCGTCACCGCCGTGAGGCCCGCGAGGAACTTCATGGCGGCGATGGCGGCCGAGCCCTGGCCGACGGCGGAGTCCGAGTAGTAGCGCGCCGCCACGAGCCAGTAACCGAGCCCGAGGACCGCGGAGATGCCGGTGTTCAGCATCAGCGCGTAGGCGTTGCGGAAGAGCTGGCTCCCACCGCCCTTGCCGCCGCCACGCGCTGAGCGCCCGGTGGCGGCGGCAGCACCGGACGGCTGTTCCGGCGCGTAGGTGTCAGTCACATGCTCGGTGATCCCTGGCTCCTGGTCGGGCGGTGAGACGGACGGACGGATGGACGGATGGACGGGTCGGGAGCGCTGTTCGACGGGGACGCCGGGGCGGGTGAGTCCGGGGGTGGTGCCGGTGCGGCCGGCGTGTCCGGTGCGGCCAGTGCGGTGAGCGCCCTGCGACCGCGCCGTACGACCGCGTACCCCCTGCCCAGCACCTTGTCGAGGGCGAAGTCACGGCCCAGGGGCCGACCCTCCACCAAGCGCTGGAACTCGGCCAGGTCCGTGCTGCGGCGCACCGTGTAGCGGGTGAGCGCGTACGGGCCCTGCGTGCGCCTGGCGAGCGCGTTGTTGACGGCGAGGGACTGCCCGAAGCCGCCCGCGCGCACGGCCTCGCGCACCCTACGGCTGGAATACCCGTAGGGATAGGCGAAGGACACCGGTCTGGTGCCCGTCTCCGTGGCGATGATGTCGCGGCAGTGCCCGATCTCGTGCGCGAGCGGCCCGTCGTCGAGCTGGTCGAGCTGCGGATGCGTGTGGCTGTGCCCCCCGATCTCCACGCCGGCGCGCTCCAGGCCCCGCACCTGGTGCCAGTCGAGCATCGTGTCCAGGGCGCCGCCGCTCTCGTACGGGCCGCGCAGCCAGCCGGTGGAGACGAACAGGGTCGCGCGGAAGCCGTACTTGACGAGTACGGGCAGCGCGTACCGGTACACGCCCTCGTAGCCGTCGTCGAAGGTCACCAGCACCGGACGGCACGGCAGCGCGCGACCGGTGCGCCAGGCGTGGCCCAGCTCGGCCGCGGTGACCGGCGAGAAGCGGAGCCGGTCCAGCAGGGCCATCTGCGCGGCGAACGCGTCCGGCGAAACGGAGAGGCTGTGCGCCGCCCGCGCGGGCACATGGCTGACCGCGTGATACATCAGCACCGGCACGGGCCCCGGCGCCGCCCCGACGAACCCCCGTCTGTGCCCCGCCCCACCCCTCATGCGGCGGCCTCCCCATCCCCACCACCGGGACCCGCCACCACGGGCACCGTGCCCGCGCCCGCACCCGCACCCGCCCCCACGTCGGCTCCGGTACCACTCCGGGCCGGGTGCGTGCCTTCGGCCGACGGCCGGTTCTCGGGCACCGTCGCGCCCCCGCCCACGTCGGCCCCGGTGCCGTTCCGGGCCGGGCAAGTGCCCTCGGCCGACGGCACGTTCTCGGGCACCGTCGTGCGCTCGGCCCGTGAGGCGCCTTCGCGCGTGCCCGTGTCTGCGGCCAGCGAGGCGCCCGCGCCCACGGCGAACCCCGCGCCCGCGCGGCGGGCCCGTAGGCCGCCGAGTGCGTAACCGGCCGCCGCCGCCGCGACGCCCGTCACGACCGCCGCCGCCCTGCCCGCGCCGCCGGGGCGGGCGAGGGCGAAGTCGCGCAGGCCGCGCGCCACGGCGGCGGGCAGCACCCGCGTCGCGTAGCGGCGCTCCGTCGACAGGCCGTCCCGCGCGCCGACGCTGCTCGCGACCAGCGCCTTGGACAGGCCCTCCGCGTAGGCGCGGCGGCGCAGATAGGCGAAGCGCGCACGGGACGCGGGCACCCGGTGGTGGATGACCGCGCGGTCGTCGATGAGCAGCACCGCGTCCGGGCGTGCCCGGCGCAGCCGGATGCACAGCTCGGTCTCCTCGCATCCGAGCGGCAGCCGGTCGCCGTCGCCGTCGCCGTCGCGGCCGATGCCGGTGGCGAAGCCGCCGACGGCGTCGAAGGCCGTACGACGGAAGGACGCGTTCCCGCCCAGCACATTGCGCACCCGCACCAGTCCCGTCGGGTGGCCCTTGTACATGCAGCCGACGGTCCAGTCGAACTCCTCGGGGAACCACACGGGTCGGCGCCCCGACTCCCATACGGGCTCGGTGCGCCCGCCGACCGCCATCACCAGCGGATCGGCGTACGCGGCGGCCAGGTGCCGCAGCCAGTCGCGCTCGGCGACCGCGTCGTCGTCGAGGAAGGCGACGATCTCGCCCGTCGAGGCCGCGACACCCGTGTTGCGCCCGGCGGAGAGGCCGCGTGGCCCCGCGTTGGCGAGCACTCGCACCCGCGCCCGCACCCCATCCGGCCTCGCGCCGCCCGTCGCACGCGCGCCCGACCCGGCGAACTCCGCCGCCAGGCGGCCCCGCAGCAGCGGATTGTGGTCCACGACGAGCAGCGTCTCCCACGCGGCCAGCGACTGCGCCCGCACCGAGTCGACGGCGGCGAGGATGTCGGCCCAGCGGTCCTCCGTGTAGGCGCAGATCACCACGGAGAGCCGCGGGCCACGGGCGTCCGCGCCGCTCACCTGCCCTCCCGCACCATCGCCGTGCGGACCTGCGCGCTCGCGGCGACGACGCGGTTCCTGCGGTCGGCGCGCTCGCGCAGGATCACCCTCAGCACGCGCAGCCCGTCGCGCACGGCGCGCAGATTGCTGGTGCCGTGGATGCGCTCGTACTCGTGGCTGGGTATCTCCTGCACCCGGAACCCCGCCTTGACGACCCGGATGTTCATCAGCGTCTCCACTTCGAAGCCCGCGCAGTCCAGCTTGATGTCGTCGAGGCAGTGGCGCCAGAAGGCGTTGTAGCCGTAGCACAGGTCCGTGTAGCGGGCCCCGAACTTGCGGTTGACGACCGAGGTGAGGACGCGGTTGCCCAGCTTGCGCACGGGTGTCATGTCGTCCGTGCCCCCGCCGTTCGCGAAGCGCGAGCCCTTCGCGAAGTCGGCGCCGCCGACCAGCGCGGAGACGTAGGAGACGATCTCGGCGCCGTCCATGGACCCGTCGGCGTCGGCCATCACCACGATGTCGCCTGTGCAGGCGGCGAAACCGGTGATCAGGGCGTCGCCCTTGCCCTTCCCGCGCTGGGTGACGACGGTGATGTCAGGACGCAGCTCGCGGGCCACGGCCACGGTGTCGTCCGAGGAGTTGCCGTCCACAAGGACGACCTCGTGCACCCACTCGGGCAGCGACGTGAAGACGTACGGCAGGTTCTCGGCCTCGTTCATCGCCGGGATGACGACGCTGACACGGGGCGCTATCGCCAGGTGCGAGGAGACCGGGCGGTACTCCTGCGGCGTTTCCTCCGTGGCGCTCTCCGGCTCGGCCTCCGCCTCCGCCGGGGCGGCGCCCGTGGGCTGCTCCCCGTTGGGCGGCTGTTCGGCCAGCGGTCGCGTGGTGAACGTCATGAGCTGTTCCCTCTCGTCCGGTGGACCGCCCACCCCAGGACGGTCCCGCACTGTGTCCGGTTCGAAAGGGGGGTTGCCGCCCCGCGTAGTGCGGAGCGCTGGCATACGTGACTCCTCGCGCGGCCCGTGTCCCGACTGCGCCCGTCGCCCCCAGCGACGCGCGTGATCGGCCCCGGCACCCCCCTACCGCGCCCCGCCTCCGCTGCCCGTCCCGGCCGTGCCCTCCCCAGAGCCGATGCCGGTGGGCCCCCTATGTACGGGGGGATGCGGGTGGATGTACGTCAGTATGGACGTTTGAGTTCTTATGGCAAGACCTGGAGCGTCAACCCCGTTTTGCCGTAAGAATGCTGTCACCACCCTTCTGTCCCCTCTTTCTTTCCTGTTTTCCCCGGGTGCGACGTGTCCGGCTGGCTCGCCGGGTCTCCTGTGCCGCCGCCCGCCCCGGCCGTACCGCCCGAGCGCAGCGCGCCCACCTTCTTCAGAGCCCGGTCGGCCGGTTCGAACAGCCCCGGTCTCGCCAGCACCGCGTTGCGCAGCGCGCGAACGGGCGCGCGGTGCGCCCTGCGGCCGTACGCCACCGGGTGGGGCCGGGTCACCCAGCCCTCGTGCACCGTGATCTCACGGGTCTTGAGGGAGTCCTTGTACTGCTTCTGGCCGCGCCCCAGGTCCACGTACGAGAGCCCGTCCGCCGCCGCGCCCTCGGCCATCCGCAGATGCATCAGGAGGCCGGGCGAGAACGGCGCGAACTCGGGGTCGTAGGCCGGGAACCAGCAGGTGTGGACCCGGTCGGTACGCGGCCCGAAGTGCGCCGCGACGGGGCGCGAGCCCGCGTAGAGGACGGAGAGCTGGCCCGCGAACGTGTCCGAGCGTGAGTGGAAGAGCTGGTGCACCAACTGGACGATCCAGGGGCGCGCGAAGCGGTCGCTGCGCCCCGTCCTGCGGTACTGCGCCGACTTCCAGGCCATCAGCGTGCGCAGCACGGCGGGATCGCGCTCGTCGTGCACATAGCGCACCTCGCCGACCCTGCGGCCCAGCTTGCGCTCCTTGTAGAGCGTCTCGCGCACGAACCTGGGCGAGGCGGCGCGCAGTCGCGCCAGGTAGGCGTCGAAGCCCTGGTCCACGTCGATCACCGGGGAGGCGAAGGAGGCGGTGACGCCGTCGCCGAACGCGTCCTGGCCCTCGGTGAGGTGGTCGAACTCCCACATGGACAGCCCGCAGGCACGCAGCAGTTCCCGCGCGTCCCAGGTGAACCCCGGCCGGTGCACGACGCCCTGGCAGTCCGAGACCCCCAGCCCGACCGCACGGCCGACCCCGAGGGGCCCGCGCTGGTACGGGAAGAACGCGGCGGGCTCGCCGTCCTCGTCGTGGAGCACCGCCACCCGCACGTTCCCCCGGCTGCGGCCCACGGCGAGCGTGAACTCGGGCGAGAGGAAGGGGTTGGCGAGCTGCGGCGCACCGTGCAGATGCGCCTTCGCCTGGAGCGAGGTCCACGCGGCGCGGTGGGCGTCCGTGAGTGCGCCCGGCCTGCGCACCTGGATGTCCACGTCAGCCGCCCCGCCGGGCGCCGCTACCGCCGGTTCCGGTGCCGCCGTCGCTTCCGTTCCGGCCGAGCGCGAGCGGCGTCAGCAGGAGCAGCCCGCTCAGCACCCCGACGGCGACGATGCCGCCGCGCACCGACCACGTATGCGTCGCGATCATCACCTGCGCGACGAGCAGGTCCAGCGCCGCTGCCCCGACGACGGCGACCACGGCGCGGGTCAGCGCGTCGAGACGGCGCAGCGAGGCCGCGAGGGCGAGCGCGGGCGCCGCCAGCAGGAAGAAGAGGGTGAAGGGGGCGCGCAGGGGCGAGGCGACATCGGCGAGCGCGAGCGCCGCACCCACCCCGCCGACCCCGACGGCCGCGCCCGCCAGCAGCGGCAGCGAGTCGGTCCTGGCTGAGCCGGAACCGGAACCGGAACCGGAACCGGGGCCAGGGCCGGGAACGGAATTGCCGGATCTCTGCATGGATTCGCCGGATCTCTGAATGATCTGCATGGGCGGCCAGTCCCCCCGGAATGCCCCCGAAGCGCAGGATATGAGCATTCAATGTGGCGGCATCCCGACAGCCCCGTCAAGCGTGTGCCAGGACTGTGACGGAGTAGTAGCGGGCGGCCCGTGAGCGCCCGTACCGGCGTACTCGCTGGGGGAGTCGCCGGGCTCGCAGGTCACCGTGAAGTCCACCGGCCCTGACTCCGCCGCGCGCGGCGAACGCACGGTGACCTTCATTGAGTCCTGGCGCGTCTCGTCAGCCGTATAGGTGGTCTCGGTGTGGTCCACGGTGCGGGACTTGGCGCCGCCTGCCGCGAAGTGGAGAGTCTGCCAGCCCGGCGCCGAGGTCGTGCCGCTGCCGGTGGTCCAGCGGTACTCGACGTCGGCGGGCAGCTTCCTGACGGTGAGCTTCGCCGTGAAGGAGGGCGCCTCGGCCGAGGGCGGCGGGCAGGTTCCCGCGTAGCTGTCGCGTACGGCCGTGACCGTGACGGTGATCTTCTGCTCGTACGAGCCGCCCCCGCCGCCTCCGTTGCCCCCGTCACCCCCGTCGTCCCCGCCACCCGTGTCGCCTCCGGTGCTCCCGCCGTCGTCGCCCCCGCCCCCGCTGTCGCCGTCGTTCCCGCCCGTACCGCCTCCGTCGCCGCCGTGCTGCCCGCCGTCGGAGCCCTGGCCTTCCGTGCCGCCCGTACTGCCCGAGGAGTTGCCGGAGCCGGATCCCGAGCCGCCCGCCTCCCCGCCCCCGTCGCGGGTGCCCTCCCACACGAGCCAGCCGACGAGCAGCGCGGCGAGCAGCGCCACCGTCAGCAGCCACACGAGGCTGTGCCGCTTCGGCCCGTCGCGCCGCGGCGCGGACGTCGAGGTGAGGGGCCCGTCCATCGCCGCGGGCCCGAAGCCGGGCGGCGGCCCGGCCGTGGCCCCCGTGCGGGTGGCGGCCGGGGGCGCGCCCGGGTCGGCGGGGGACCAGACCGTCGGCGCGTAGGCGGCCGGGGGAGTGGAGGTGTCGCGCGGGGTGCCGCCCGCCGAGGCGCTGACCAGCATCCGCGCGGCTTCCTCGGCCGGGAGCCGCAGCTCCGGGTCCTTGCGCAGCAGCCCCTCGATGACGGGGGCGAGCGGCCCGGCGTGCGAGGGCGGCGGCAGCTCCTCGTCGACGACGGCGCGCAGCGTGCTCAGCGCGGAGTCGCGGCGGAAGGGCGTGTTCCCCTCGACCGCCGCGTACAGCAGTACCCCCAGTGACCACAGGTCGGAGGCGGGACCCGGCGGACGTCCCATCGCTCGTTCGGGTGCGAGGAACTCGGGAGAACCGACCAGCTGGCCGGTCATGGTCAACGCCGAGCTGCCCTCGACGACCGCGATCCCGAAGTCGGTGAGCACGGTGCGCCCGTCGTTGCCGACGAGGACGTTGCCGGGCTTCACATCGCGGTGCAGCACCGAGGCGGCGTGCGCTGCGCGCAGTGCGGCGAGCACCTCGGCGCCGATGGCCGCTGCCCGTTCGGGCGCCAGCCGCCCCTCCGCCTCGAGTACCTCGTACAGGGAGAGTCCGCGCACCAGCTCCATGACGATCCACGGGCGGCCGTCGTCGTTGACGACGTCGTAGACCGTGACGACGTTACGGTGCGTGACGCGTCCGGCGGCCCACGCCTCCCGCTCCAGACGGGTGTAGAGCTGTGTGATCTCCCGCTCACTCAGGACGTCGGGAGCACGCACCTCCTTGACGGCGACGTCGCGATCAAGGCGCTCGTCGTGCGCCTGCCAGACCACGCCCATCCCGCCCCGCCCCAGCTCCCGCAGGAGCCGGTAGCGGCCGGACAGAACCCGTTGCGCGCTCATTGCGCCCCCCTTGCCCCCTTCTTCGCGATGCTGAGCGCTCGTACGGTGTTCGTCAACCGGCTTGTGGGGCAGGTGAATCCTGTGACCGGGATACACGCGTGTCGGACTCGGGAGATAGGGTTACTCTGCCCGGGCCGGGTGCCCTCGTACGGGTGGGGAGTGTCATGGAACAGATAACAGTGAGCAGCAGGGCGCGAGTGCCTGCGATCAAATGCGGGACGAGCGCGACGAGTTCGCGTCTCGACCGGCATCTGGCCGTGCTCGCAGGGCCCGCTGTGCCGCAGGGCCAGACGGAAGAGGCGACGACGCTGATGCGTGAGCTCACGCAGCGCGACGCCGCGCGAAGCGGTGCGAAGAACCGCGGTGCGCGGGTCTCGCTGTTCGCGCCTCTGCGCAAGCTGCGCCGCACCCTCTTCGGAGGGCGCGGCTGAGCCTCCGCGCTCCGCGCGGGGGTTGTGGGCATCCGTTCCACCTGACGGAACGGATGGACGCAACCCCCACCGGCCCGTAACCGGTACTCGGCCATGAGAGCCAGGGGCACGCCCCTCCCGCGTCCGCGCGGGAGGGCCCCTGGTCCCCGGCCGCCCGCCTCTCAGGGCCCCGGGCCCGTCCCGTCAGCTTTCCTCTCAGCGTTCACCCCGCGCATCCGCGCCGTGGCAGGGCACCCGGCACCCTTCCCCGGCACCCCCGGAACTCCCGGAGTTCGCGCGAAGCACCCCGGCATCCCTGGCCCTCCCCAGCCGATCCCCCCGCCTCCCCCACGCTCCGTCACAGCAGCGCCAACTGCCCCTCGGGGCCCTCCTCGCGCAGGTCGAGGACCGAGGCCGGACGCCGTGCCCCGTCCGGAGGCGGCAGCACTCCCGCCTCCCGCAGGTCCGCCGCGCCGATGCCCTGCTTCCCCGGCAGCGCCTCGGCCATCTCCCGCAGCTCCGGTTCGAGACCGGCCAGCAGCGTCAGCACCGTGATCAGCTCCAGCAACTCCGAAGTCCACTCCTGGGGCCACTCGCGCGGCCGTACGGCAGCCAGCGAGCCCGGCTCGGGGGCCTCTTCGGGCGAGACGGGCGCGGCCCTGCGCGCGAACCAGGTCTCCAGGACTCGCGCAGCGCCCGCCGTGTACTCCCACGCGGCCCGCTCCACGGGCGACACCCGCCCCTCGCCCACGCACAGGGCGCGCTCCTCCTCGTCGTAGGCCAGCGCGTCGATGGCCGGACGCGCGGGGAGCGGGGCGCGTACGTAAGGCCGTTGCCCGCCGGGCAGCCTCGGCCGCCCCGCGCCGGGGCCGCCGTCGCCCCCGCACCGCTCGCCGCGCGTGTGCAGCCACAGCGAGCGCCGTCCCAGCGCCACGCCCCGCTCCCACAGGTCCGCGTCCGCCGTGAAGGGCACCCTGCGGCCGTCAGGGCCCGCCGTGGCGGTGGCGGCCGTCCAGGCGAGCACGTCCTCGGCGCTCACCGGGCGCGCGAGGCGCCGCGCCAGGTGGTCGAGCAGCCCCGGCGCCAGATTGGGTTCGAGGCCGCCCGGGCGCCGGTGCAGCGGACGCACCCGCCCCGGGCGTCCGGCGGGGGAGTGCCCGTCGGGCAGCAGCGCGGTGAAGGCGAGGGAGACGCCGGGAGCGCGCGGGTCGTACGCCGTCTCCACCAGATGGATCTGGTGCGCGTCCGTGACCCGCCACAGCTCGGGCCGCGCCACGTCGATGAGCCGGTGGTCGGGGAGCAGCCACTGCTGGTCGTACGGGCCGTGCAGCACCCGTACGGGCTCGGGGCAGGGCCCGGACTCGGCGGCCAGCCGGGCGCCGTGCGCGGGCCGCCCCGGCAGCGGCGCCACCGCGCTGCGGAGCGTACGGGCGCGGCTGGGCCGGAACAGCGCGGCGCGCCCCGCCTCGTCACCGGCGCGCAGCAGCGCGGCCCAGCGCCCCCGCAGGGACGCGGCGTCCGGGGCCAGTACCCAGGTGCGCCCGAGGCGCAGCGGGGCGACGGACCAGGGCATCACATCGTCGAGCAGCGGCGCCTCGGGCGCCTGGGCTACGTCTTCGCTCACCGCTCGATGCTACGAGCGGACCTCAGGGCGCTTCCACGGTGACCGAGAAGGAGAACCGGTCGCCCCGGTAGTGGATGCGCACGACGTCCACGACACGCCCTGTCTCGTCCCAGGTGACGCCGGTGTAGTGGAGGATCGGGCTCAGCAGCGGAACGTCCAGGAGCCTGGCGGTCTCCGGGTCAGCGAGCCTGGCCTCGACGGTGTCGGTGATACGGCTGATGCGCACCCCCGCCACGTCGCGCAGCACCTTGGTCATGGGCCAGCCCCGCTCCAGGTCGGCGGGGTCGATGCGGCCGGCGGCGTCGGGGTGGACGTAGTTCTCGGCCCAGTTGGTGGGTTCGCCGCTCGCGCTGTCGTGGCGCAGCCGCCGGTAGCCCATGACCTCGCCGAGACCGGGGAAGTGCTCGGCGAGTTCGGCGGGCACGGCGCGTGGGCCGTGGTCCAGCAGCGTCGTGCGGTCGCCGCTCTGCTGGGCGACGATCGCGTCCACCGAGCCCATCACGCGCACCGCGCGCTCCCTGCGGGCCTCCGGTTCGATGAAGGTGCCGCGGCGCCGGTGGCGGGTGATCAGGCCCTCGGACTCCAGCTCCTTGAGCGCCTGCCGCATGGTGAGCACGCTGACGCCGTAGTGCTGCGCCAGCCGGTCCTCTGTGGGCAGCCGCAGCGGGGCCTCGGGGGAGCGGCCGAGTATGGAGGCGCGCAGCGACTGCGAGACCTGGTACCACAGCGGGAGCTTGCGGTTCAGCTCCAGCGAGTCGGGGGCGAAGACACTCACGGCACCCTCTCCGCTCGTCTCCGGGTCAGTTGGGGTTCTCGAAGTGGCGCTCCAGACCCCGCCACACGTCGTCGTAGCCGCTCTGGAGGTGGTCAGCGTCCCGCGCCTGGCGGGTGAGGGTGACCGGCCAGCGGGTCTCGAACATGAAGGCCAGCCCGTCGTCCACCTTCTGCGGCGTCAGCTCGGCAGCGCTGGCGCGCTCGAACGTCTCCCGGTCCGGGCCGTGCGCGGACATCATGTTGTGCAGCGAGCCGCCGCCAGGCACGAAGCCCTCGGCCTTGGCATCGTAGGCGCCCTCGATCAGGCCCATGTACTCGCTCATCACGTTCCGGTGGAAGTACGGCGGCCGGAACGTGTCCTCGCCCACCAGCCAGCGCGGCGCGAACACCACGAAGTCCACGCCCGCCAGGCCAGGGGTGTCCGTGGGCGAGGTGAGCACGGTGAAGAGGGACGGGTCCGGGTGGTCGTAGCTGATCGAGCCCAGGACGTTGAAGCGGTGCAGGTCGTAGACGTACGGGACGTGGTTGCCGTGCCAGGCGACGACGTCCAGCGGCGAGTGCGCGTAGGTCGCGCTCCAGAGGTTGCCGCAGAACTTGTTGACGACCTCGACGGGGCGCTCCTCGTCCTCGTACGCCGCCACGGGCGCGAGGAAGTCGCGCGGGTTGGCGAGGCCGTTGGCGCCGACGGGGCCGAGTTCGGGCAGGGTGAAGGGGGCGCCGTAGTTCTCGCAGACGTACCCCCGCGCCGTGCCCTCCAGCAGCTCCACGCGGAAGCGCACCCCGCGCGGGATCAGCGCGATGTGGCCCGGCTCGGCGCGCAGCACCCCGAACTCGGTGCGCAGCAGCAGCCCGCCGCGCTCCGGCACGATCAGCAGCTCGCCGTCGGCGTCGCCGAAGACCCGGTCGGTCATGGAGGCGTTGGCCGCGTAGAGGTGGACGGCCATGCCGGTGCGCTGGGCCGCGTCCCCGTTGCCGCCCAGGGTCCACAGGCCCGCGAGGAAGTCGGTGCCGGGCGCGGGCTCGGGCAGCGGGTTCCAGCGCAGCCTGTTGGGGTCGGGCTCCGACTCGGTGAAGGGCGCGGTGCGCAGCCCGCCGTTGTCCGCGCGGACGAAGCGCGGGTGGGCGGCCGAGGGGCGGATGCGGTACAGCCACGAACGTCGGTTGTGGGCGCGCGGTTCGGTGAAGGCGCTGCCGCTGAGCTGCTCGGCGTAGAGGCCGAGGGGGGCGCGCTGCGGGGAGTTGCGCCCGAGTGGCAGCGCGCCGGGGACCGCCTCGCTGCTGTGCTGGTTCCCGAACCCGGAGAGGTGGGCCGCGGGGTGCGCGGCGGCGTGGGCGTGGCCCTCGGCCGTTTCGTGCGCTCGCCCGCCCGTGGCGCGTGCGCGCTCGCTGGTGCCGCCCGTACCGACGCTCATCGCCGTGCTCCCGCCGTCTCATGGGTCCCGCTGGATTCCTTCGCAAGACCATAGGAATCGGAGGGTCGCCCGTCAATGACCGGCAGGGGACGACGGGGGCGGGGGCGGGGGTTCGTCCGGGCCGCCGGGCAGCGCACGGGCGAGGAGGTCCACCACGGCGCCGCGCGACCGGTAGGGGGTGAGCGCCCTCCGCATCCCCTGTATCGCCTGTTCCGCTTCACCGGAGCGCAGCCGTAGGTAGCCGTCCAGGAACCCGTGCCAGGCCACGCACGCGTCGTCGAGTCGCCCGCAGCGCAGGAGCAGTCGCCCCATGCGGGCCTGGGTCAGGGCGTGCCCGCGCACGTCGGCCGGCTGCCGTTCGGCGCGGGAGCGGCCGAGGGCGCTGAGCGCGCCGGAGAGGTCGCCCAGCGCCTCCAGGGTGAGCGAGACCTGGAAGGAGAGCGCGGCAGGGGAGTACACGTCGAACGGGCCACCGCCCGTCTGGGCCCCGTCCGCCGTTGGTTCGGGGACGGCGCCGCCCTCCGCACGGGACGCGGTGCGCGGCGGCGGTACGGAGGGGGCCCGGAGGGCGCCGCCGGGTGCGGGGCCGCACGTGGTGCCGGGGGTGCGCCTCTGCTGCCGGGGGGTGTGCGGCTCCGGGGGGTCAGGACGCGTGGGCGGGCCGGACGGGCGGCTCGGGCCGGGCGGGTCGGGAAGGGGGTCGGGTCCCGGGGCTGCGCTGTTGGCCGCCGGGCCGCTTGCGGGATCGATTCTGCGCCGGACGACCACGGGGCCTTCGGCCTCGATCCCGGTTCCGGTTCCGGTTCCGGTCCTCGCCTCCGTTCCGGTTCCCTTTCCCGTTCCCTTCTCCGGACCGGGTTCGGCGGACCCGGACCCGGAGCCGTTCGCGTCCGCGTTCGCGCCGTGCGCCCCCTGCGGCCGGTGCGCGGTGCGGTGGCCGCCGGAGCGGTCCGACGCGTACTCCGCGGCAGAGAGCGCGGCGAGCGCGCCGCGCCGGTCGCCGGAGCGGGCCCGTACGACGGCCAGCTCGGCCTGCACGTACGCGCGCCGCGGAGGGCTCGCCGTACGGACCGCCTCGGCCGCCGCCTCGGCCAGCCGCAGCCCGGGGCCGATGTGGCCCAGGCGCCGTGCCTGCGCGCCCATCGCGCGCAGCACCAGGCCCCAGTCAGCACGGTCGCCCGCCTCTGCGGCGAGCCGGTGCGCGTGCGTGTAGCAGTGCTGCGCGAGGCCGTGGAGCTGCCCGTCCTCGTACATCCGGGCCAGCAGGAAGGACAACCGGCTCGCCGTGCGCAGCAGTTCGGGGCGGTCCGGGTGGCGGGCGCGGGCGCGCAGCAGAGGGCCGACGTCGTCGGCGAGATAGGCGGCGAGCGCGGAGCGTCCGTTGCGCCCGCCGTGCGCGTCGATGGAGGAGGCGAAGAACCGGACCGCGTCGTGCAGCGCGAGGGCGCGCGGCGAAGGGGCCGCCGGCCCGGCCCGGCCGTACCACGACGAGAGCGTGGCGGGCCTGGGCGGCACCTTCGCGTCCGCCAGCCGGTAGGGGCGCTGCTGGAGCCGCACCCTGCGGGGCGCGTCCGCGTCCGAGCGGCTGAGCGAGGTGATCGCGCTGACGGGATCGGCGCCCCTCGGCTCGGGCGCGGTGGCGCTGAACCCCGCGGACTCCGGGGTGATCGTACGGTCCACGCGCCGGGACAGCGCCTCGGCGACGAGTTCGGGCACGGGGCGGCGTGGCTGGGTGCCGCTGAGCCAGTGGGCGACGGCGGTGCGGTCGTAGTGGAGTTCGCTGCCGATCTCGGAGCCCAGCGCGTTGACCGCGCGCGCCAGCGCCTCCTGGGTCCAGTCGGCCTCGCTGAGCAGGGAGCGGAGCCGCTGGTTGGGCCTGCGCCGGTTGGTCATAGTCCCTTCGTCTCACGCGCGGGAGATGTGCGGCAGGGGCGTACGGAGGCATCGGCGGACGGGAGTACGCCTCACGCTCACACGAACGGACGAGACTGACGTGCGTTCAGCGGTCCTTGAGTGGCCGGTTCTCCGCGCAATGGCGACGGTCGGAGTATGAACGACCCCTTCTCCCTCGCACCCCTCGCCTTCCCCGCCCGCCCCGCCTTCCCCGCCCGCCCCAGGCCGCGCACCGGCCCCGGCACGGCACCGGTTCCCCGCGCGGGGGTGGCGGACCGTGCGGCGGGACCGGCCGCCCGTACGGGGACGGCCGACGCTGACCGACCGGCCAGCCCGTCGAGCGGAGAGTAACGCCCGTCACGTTCCCCCTTCGCGCGGTTCCGTTGTCGGTGCACGCGGTTAGAGTCGGCGGCATCCGAAGACAGCGCTGTCCTTGAGGGGGAGCTATGGCGGAGACGGCCCCGGCGTTGCGCATCTGCCCGTTGTGCGAGGCCACGTGCGGCCTCACCGTCACGGTCGAGGACGAGCGGATCACCGCCGTGCGCGGGGACAGGGAGGACGTCTTCAGCCGCGGCTTCATCTGCCCCAAGGGCGCCTCCTTCGGCGAGCTGGACGAGGACCCGGACCGGCTCACCCGCCCCCTGGTGCGGGGCGCGGACGGCGAACTGCGCGAGACGGGCTGGGACGAGGCGTTCGCCGCTGTCGCCGCCGGGCTCGGCGGGGTGCTGGGCCGCGGCGATCCCCAGGCCGTCGCGCTCTTCCTCGGCAACCCGAACGTGCACACCATGGCGGGCTCGCTCTATCCGCCCGTGCTGATGAGCGTGCTGCGCACCCGGAACGTGTTCACGGCCAGCACCCTCGATCAGATGCCCAAGCACGTCTCCAGCGGCCTGCTGTACGGGGACGCGTTCGCCATCCCCGTCCCCGATGTGGACCGCACGGACCATCTGCTGGTCATCGGCGCCAACCCGCTGGACTCGAACGGCTCGCTGGCCACCGCGCCCGATTTCCCCGGCAAGCTCAAGCGGCTGCGCCGCCGCGGCGGGCGCCTCACCGTCGTGGACCCGCGCCGCACCCGTACGGCCAAGCTCGCCGACCGCCATCTGGCCGTCCGCCCCGGAAGCGACGCGCTGCTGCTGATGGCCATGGTGCAGGTCCTCTTCGCCGAGGGCCTGGTGGAGACCGGCGAGCTGGGCGCGCACCTCTCGGGCGTCGAGGAGGTCGGACGGCTCGCCGAGGGCTTCACCCCGGAGGCCGTCGCGGACGCGTGCGACGTACCGGCGGCGGAGATCCGCGCCCTCGCCCGCGAGATCGCCGGTGCCGGGCGCGCCGCGGTGTACGGCCGGGTGGGCTCCTCGACGGTGGAGTTCGGCACCCTCACCAACTGGCTGGTGGACGTCCTCAGCGCCCTGACGGGGAATCTGGACCGCCCCGGTGGCGCCATGTTCCCCCTCTCCGCGACGGCCCGCGCGCCCCGGCCCCCTGCCCCCGGCAAGGGCTTCGCCCTCGGGCGCTGGCGCAGCAGGGTGAGCGGGCACCCCGAGGCCAAGTCCGAGCTGCCCACGGCGGCGCTCGCCGAGGAGATCAGCACCCCGGGCGAGGGCCAGGTGCGCGCCCTCGTCACGCTCGCGGGCAACCCCGTGCTCTCGGCGCCCGACGGAGCGGCGCTGGACGAGGCCCTCTCCGGGCTGGAGTTCATGGTCAGCGTCGATCCGTATCTGAACGAGACCACGCGCCACGCGCACGTCGTCCTGCCCCCGCCCCGCCCCAGCCGCTCCGCGCACTTCGACTTCGCCTTCAACGGCTTCGCCGTGCACAACCAGGTGCGCTACACGCGTCCCGTCGTCGAGCGCGCCGAGGGCGAGCCGTCGGAGAGCGAGATCCTGGCGCGGCTCGTGCTGTGCGCCTCCGGCACCCCGGAAGCCGATCCCGGTTCCGTGGACGAGATGGTCATCGGCGGCGCCCTCGCCAAGGCGGTGGCAGAGCCGCACTCGCCCGTGCACGGCCGCGATCCCTCGGAGCTGGCCAAGGCGCTCACCGGGCGCGACGGCGCGGAACGGCGCCTGGACATGATGCTGCGCCTCGGCCCCTACGGTGAGGGCTTCGGCGCGGATCCGGAGGGGCTGACGCTGGAGAAGGTCCTCGCCCATCCGCACGGTATCGATCTCGGCCCGCTGCGCCCGCGCGTGCCCGAGGTCCTCAGGACCCGCTCCGGCACCGTCGAGCTGTGCCCCGAGCCCCTGGTGGGCGAGGTGGCCAGGCTGCGCGGGGCGCTGCGCGCCAGGGCGGACGGCGCCGGTTCCGGTTCCAGTTCCGGTTCCGGTCTTGTGCTGGTGGGCCGCCGCCATCTGCGGTCCAACAACAGCTGGATGCACAACCTCCCCGCGCTGCGCGGCGGCACCAACCGCTGCACCCTCCAGATACACCCCGAGGACGCGGCCAGGCTCGGCCTGACGGAGGGTGCCCAGGCCCGTGTCAAGGGCGACGGGGGAGAGGTGGAGGCGCCCGTCGAGATCACCGAGGCGGTGCGCACGGGCGTGGTCAGCCTGCCGCACGGCTGGGGCCACGACCGCCCCGGCACCCGGACGCGGGTGGCCTCGGCCGAGCCCGGCGTGAACGTGAACCAGCTCCTCGACGGCACCCTGCTCGACCCGCTCTCGGGCACCGCGGTGCTCAACGGGTTCCCCGTCCAGGTGGCTCCCGTGGCTCCCGTGACCGTCGCCTGAGCCGGGCCGTAGGGGTCCCCTCAGCAGGCATAAGGCTCTGAGCTGGGGTTTTGCTCTTATTGTTCACGGCGGGAACTCTTGTGGAGGTGATTTGAGGGCACCTACGGTCGTCCAGCCGCCTCAGGTACGCCGACTACGTCGACGAGACACCTGCGCCGTGGCGGAGTTCAAGGGCGAACGTAAAGGTGATCCATGCTGACCATTCTCGGCTTCGTCATGATCGCGACATTTCTGACGCTGATCATGATGAAGAAGATGTCGCCCCTGGCGGCCCTGATCCTGATACCCGCGCTCTTCTGCATCCTCGCGGGGCAGGGCGCGAGCCTCGGGGACTACGTCCTCAAGGGCATCGGTGATCTCGCGCCGACGGCCGCCATGCTGATGTTCGCCATCATCTACTTCGGGGTGATGATCGACGTCGGGCTCTTCGACCCGATCGTCCGGGGCATCCTCAAGTTCTGCAAGGCGGACCCGATGCGGGTCGTCGTCGGCACGGCCGTGCTCGCGGCGATCGTCTCCCTCGACGGCGACGGCTCGACCACCTTCATGATCACCGTCTCCGCGATGCTGCCCCTCTACCGGCGCCTCAAGATGAGCGTCCTGGTCATGACGGGTGTGGCCGCCACCGCGAACGGCGTCATGAACACCGTCCCCTGGGGCGGGCCCACGGCCCGCGCCGCGACGGCGCTGAAGCTCGACCCGGGCGAGATCTTCGTCCCGATGATCCCCGCGCTCGCCGTCGGGCTGCTCTTCGTCCTCCTCCTCGCCTGGGTGCTCGGGCTGCGCGAGCGCCGCCGACTCGGCGTGCTGACGCTGGACGGCGACGCGGCGCCGGGGACCGGGGCCGAAGCGGAGGCCGCCGAGGAGGCCGGGCACGTGCGCGAGAAGGTGCTCGCGGGCGCCGGCGTCGGCTCGGGGTCTTCCGCGGGTGCCGCAGTGGGCGGGGGCGGCACCGGCAAGGGCCGGGGCCTCTTCGGCCGCAAGCGCGCGACGGGAGCGGGCGGCTCCGGTACGGCCGCCGAGCGCGCCGCCGACGCCACGGCCACCGCGCCGACGGGCCCGGGCGCCGACGAAGGGGCCGACGACGACGCCCTCATCGGCCTCGACCCCCACCGCGCCACCCTGCGCCCCAAGCTGTTCTGGTTCAACGCCGCGCTGACGGTGGCCCTGCTGACGCTGCTCATCATGCAGACCCTGCCCATCCCGGTGCTGTTCCTGCTGGGCGCGGGCATCGCGCTCACCGTCAACTTCCCGAACATGAAGGACCAGAAGGCCCGCATCGCCGCGCACGCCGACAACGTCCTCAACGTCTCCGGCATGGTCTTCGCCGCCGCCGTCTTCACCGGCGTCCTCACCGAGAGCGGCATGGTCGACGAGATGGCCCGCTCGCTGGTCAACGGGCTCCCTGACGGGCTGGGCCCGTACATGACCGTCGTCACCGGCGTGCTGAGCATCCCGTTCACGTACTTCATGTCCAACGACGGCTTCTACTTCGGCATCGTGCCGATCCTCGCCGAGGCGGGCGCCGCGCACGGCGTCTCCTCCGTCGAGATCGCCCGTGCCTCCCTCGTCGGACAGGCGCTGCACATGTCGAGCCCGCTCGTGCCCGCCGTCTACGTCCTCGTCGGCATGGCCAAGGTGGAGTTCGGCGACCACACCCGCTTCACCGTCAAATGGGCGGCGCTCACCTCGCTCGTCGTGCTGGGCGCCGGTCTGCTGTTCGGAATCCTGTAGGTGAGCGGCACACCGGAGAGCGGTCCGGGTCCGAGTCCGGACCCGGACCGGCGCCCGCGCTCGCGCGGCTGGCTGCTGCGCCTGGTCATCGCCTTCGCGTTCGCGCAGGGGGCTGTGAGCATGGCGCGGCCGGCGGTCTCGTACCACGCGCTGGCGCTGGGCGCCGACGCGCGCGCCGTCGGCGTCGTGACCGCCGTCTACGCGCTGCTGCCCCTGGCCGTCGCCGTCCCGCTGGGGCGGCGCACGGACCGGGGGCGCTGCGGTCCGCTGCTGCCCCTGGGCGTCGCGCTGATCGCGGCGGGCTGCGCGCTGTCGGGTACGGCGGACTCGCTCGGGCCGCTCGCGGCCTGGAGCGCGCTGATGGGCCTGGGGCACCTCGCCTTCGTCATCGGCGCCCAGTCCCTGGTCGCGCGGCAGAGCGGCCCCGGCGAACACGACCGCAACTTCGGCCACTTCACCATCGGCGCCTCCCTCGGCCAGCTCGTCGGCCCGCTGCTGGCGGGCTGGCTGGTCGGCGGTGGTACGGGGGCCTCCGGCGGTGCGGATGGTGCGAGCGCCGGGGCGGCCGGACTCGACGGCTCCTTCGCGCTGTTCGCCTCCGGCGCGCTCGCGCTGTGCGCCGTCCTCTCCCTGTGGCGGATCGAGGACCGGGCCGTGGTCGCGCGGGCCGCGCGCGACGCGGGGGAGGGCGAAGGCCCGGTGCCCGTCAGCAGCATCCTGCGGGCACGTGGCGTCCCCGCCGGGATCTTCACCAGCCTCGCCGTCCTCTCCGCGACGGACGTGCTCACCGCGTACCTTCCCGTCGTCGGCGAGGAACGCGGCATCGCGCCCGCGCTGGTGGGCGTGCTGCTGAGCCTGCGGGCCGCCGCCTCCGTCGCCTCGCGACTGGTGCTGCCGCCCATGGCCGCGTGGCTGGGACGGCAGACGCTGCTGGTCGTGAGCTGCCTGCTGGGCGCGGTGCTGTGCGTGCTGCTCGCGGTGCCCGTCCCCGTGTGGGCGCTCGCCCTCGCGCTGGTACTGCTCGGCTTCTGCCTCGGGGTCGGCCAGCCGCTGACCATGACGACGGTCGTCCAGGCGGCACCCGTCGGCGCCCGGTCCACGGCGCTCGCGCTGCGGCTGACGGGCAACAGGCTGGGCCAGGTCGCGGCGCCCGCGGGCGCCGGGCTGGTCGCGGGCGTGGCCGGTGCGGCGGCGCCCTTCGTGCTGCTGGGCGCCTTGCTCCTGGGCGCCTCGGGCACGGCGGCCAGATCCCGCCCGGAACCGGAACGCCCCTGAGAGAGCGCGGCTTGTGGGGCGCGGTGAGTGTGGGGGTGCGACGCCGTCGGGGTCGCGGCTCCCACGCTCGCGCCGCGTGGGTCCGTCTACGTGATCCAGCGCACGTGGTGGTGGGCTGACACTTCAAACTAGCGGCGCTAGTTTGGGTTCATGCAGGCACACGACGGGATGTATATCGACGGCGCGTGGCGACCCGCCGCCGGACCGGAGACCATCGAGGTCATCAACCCCGCGAACGGGACGGTCATCGCCACCGTCCCCGCGGGTGGCGGCGCGGACGTGGACGCGGCCGTACGGGCCGCGCGCGGCGCGTTTCCCGGGTGGGCGGCCACGCCGCCCACCGAGCGGGCCGCGCTCATCGGCGCGCTGCACGACCAACTGGAGGCGCGCCGTGAGGAGATCGCCGCCACCGTCACGGCCGAACTCGGCTCGCCACTCTCCTTCTCGCAGGCCGTGCACGCGAGCGTGCCCGTCGCGGTGAGCGGCAGTTACGCCAAGCTCGCGGCCGAGTACCCCTTCGAGGAGAAGGTCGGCAACTCCCGCGTCCTCCACGAACCCGTGGGCGTCGTCGGCGCGATCACGCCGTGGAACTATCCGCTGCACCAGATCGTCGCCAAGGCGGCCCCTGCCCTGGCCGCGGGCTGCACCATGGTGCTCAAGCCCGCAGAGGACACCCCGCTGGTCGCCCAGCTCTTCGCGGAGGCGGTGCACGGGGCGGGCTTTCCCGCCGGGGTGTTCAACCTCGTCACGGGGCTCGGCCCGGTCGCGGGGCAGGCGCTCGCCGAGCACGAGGACGTGGACCTGGTCTCCTTCACCGGGTCGACGGCGGTGGGGAAGCGGATCGGGGCCGTCGCCGGCGGTGCCGTCAAGCGGGTGGCCCTGGAGCTGGGCGGCAAGTCGGCCAACGTCATCCTGCCCGGCGCCGATCTGACGAAGGCCGTGAAGGTCGGCGTCGCCAACGTCATGGCCAACTCAGGGCAGACGTGCAGCGCGTGGACCCGGATGCTGGTGGACGCCGAGCGCTACGACGAGGCCGTACGGATCGCCGCCGCGGCCGTCGCCAAGTATGTGCCGGGCGACCCGCTCGACGAGACCACCCGCCTCGGCCCCGTCGTCAACGCCAAGCAGCGCGAGCGCGTCACCGGCTACATCGCGCAGGGCGAGAAGGAGGGCGCCAGGCTCGTCGCGGGCGGCGCGAGCGCGCCCGAGGGGTACGAGGACGGCTGCTACGTGCGACCCACCGTCTTCGCCGACGTCACCCCCGACATGGTCATCGCGCAGGAGGAGATCTTCGGCCCCGTCCTCTCCATCCTCAAGTACGACGACACGGAGGAGGCCGTCCGCATCGCCAACGGCACCGTCTACGGGCTCGCGGGCGCCGTCTGGGACGAGGACGAGGAGCGGGCCGTGGCCTTCGCGCGCCGCCTCGACACCGGCCAGGTGGACATCAACGGCGGCAGGTTCAACCCCGTCGCGCCGTTCGGCGGCTACAAGCAGTCGGGCGTAGGGCGCGAGCTGGGGACGCACGGTCTGGGGGAGTACCTCCAGACCAAGTCGCTCCAGTTCTGACCCGGGGTTCCGAGCCCGGAGGTTCCAGCCCCGGAACCTCCGGGTCCGGAGCGCCCCACCCGTACACCTCGCCCGCCATCCCCACCTGCCACTGCCATCCCCACCTGCCACTGCCACTGCCACTGCCACTGCCACCGCCACCGAGGAGCCCGTCATGGTCCGCGCCGCCGTACTGTCCGCCGTCGGAGCGCCGCTCGACATCACCGAGATCGACCTGCCCGCACCGGGCCCGGGCCAGGTGCGGGTCAAGCTCGCCGCTGCGGGCGTCTGCCACTCCGACCTCTCGCTCTCGAACGGCACCCTGCGCCAGCCCGTGCCCGCCGTGCTCGGGCACGAGGGCGCGGGGACCGTCGTCTCCGTCGGCGAGGGCGTCACGGGCCACGCGCCCGGCGACCGCGTCGTCCTCAACTGGGCTCCCTCGTGCGGCGAGTGCCACTTCTGCGCCACGCTGGCCGAGCCCTGGCTGTGCGTGAACGCGCAGGCGGCGACGACCGTGCCCTACGCCCGTACGCCCGCAGGCGACCCCCTCTACCCCGGCCTGAGCACGGCCGCCTTCGCCGAGGAGACGGTCGTCCCGGCGCACGCGCTGCTGCCGCTGCCCGAGGGGGTGCCGCTGACGGACGCTGCGCTGCTGGGCTGCGCCGTGCTGACGGGGTACGGGGCCGTGCACCACAGCGCCCGGGTGCGCGCGGGCGAGTCCGTGGCCGTCTTCGGGGTCGGCGGGGTCGGGCTCGCGACGCTCCAGGCGGCGCGGCTGGCTGGCGCGGGGACCGTCGTCGCCGTGGACATCTCCCCGGAGAAGGAGGAGCTGGCCCGCTCGGCCGGGGCCACCGAGTACGTCGTCGCGTCCGAGACCACGGCCAAGGAGATCCGTAAGCTCACCGGCGGACTCGGCGCCGACGTGGCCGTCGAGTGCGTGGGCCGCGCCGAGACCATCCGTACCGCGTGGAACTCCACGCGTCGCGGCGGCCGTACGACCGTCGTCGGCATCGGGCGCAAGGACGACACGATGACGCTGTCCGCGCTGGAGATCTTCCACTTCGCGCGCACCCTCACCGGCTGCGTCTACGGTGACTCCGACCCGGCGCGCGACCTGCCCGTACTGGCCCGCCACGTGCGCGAGGGCGGGCTCGACCTCGGCGCACTGGTGACGGACAGGATCGGCCTGGCGGACATCCCCGCCGCCTTCGACGCGATGCGCGCCGGACGCGGCGGACGCGCCCTGGTGGTCTTCTGACCGGGGGCGCTCGGGCGACGTCTCCTCGCTGAGCCGTTCAACTGCTGAAGCGCTGCGCCAGCCCGTCCACCAGGGCCCGCAGCCCCGTCTCGAACGCGCCGTCGTCGATGCGCTGCTGGTGCTCGGCGAGGAGGTGGGCCTCGTCGAGGTGGGGGTAGTCGCGCGCGTAGACGTCGGCGTCGTCGACGAAGCCGCGCGCGAAGGAGCCGAGGGCCGAGCCCGCCACGAAGTAGCGCATCGTGGCGCCGATGTGAGTGGCCTGCACCTTGGGCCAGCCCGCCGCCGTCATCGCGCCGAAGACCGCGTCCGCCATCCGCAACTGGCTCGGCCTGCGCCCCGGGCCCTGCGCGAGGAACGGGACGATGTTGGGGTGCGCGGTGAGCGCGGCGCGGTACGAGCGGGCCCAGCCCAGCAGCGCGGCCCGCCACTCCGTGCCGTCCTCGAACATCGACAGATCGACCTGCGAGCACACCTCGTCGGCCACCGCGTCCAGGATCTCGTCCTTGGTGCGGAAGTGGTTGTAGAGGGAGGGGCCGCTGACGCCGAGTTCGGCGGCGAGGCGCCGCGTGGAGACCGCCCCGAGCCCCTCCGCGTCGACGAGCGCGAGGGCGCACGCGACGATCCGTTCGCGGCTGAGCAGGGGTTTACGTGGGCGGGCCATGCGCCTCATCGTAGAGCCGTGGCGCGGAAAACTAGCACCGCTCACCACGACACTCGTTCCCGGCGGGCCCCCGCCGGATCCCCACCGGGGCCTCGTCCGGCACTAAGCAGGTGCTCAGCGGCCGATGTATGGTGTTCGCCCGGCAGAGGGAAGGGCGAGCGAGAGATGGCATCGGAGACGGAGTCACAGGTCGCGACGGGCGAGAACAGCGGCGGCGACGACGGCGGCGCTGACGGCGACGGCGCGTTCACGACGCCCGACGACTCCTTCGGCGGCGTCACCCCCGACGCCGCGCGACGGCTGCTGCTCGGCGCGGTGGAGGCGTTCGCCGAACGCGGTTTCCACGCCACCACGACCCGCGACATCGCGGGCCGCGCCGGAATGAGCCCGGCCGCGCTCTACATCCACTACAAGACCAAGGAAGAGCTGCTCTATCAGATCAGCCGCGTCGGCCACGAACGCTCCGTCCGCATCCTGACGGAGGCCGCGCGGACGGACGGCGAGGGCGGGGACAGCGGTGGGGACGGCGAGGACGCGCCCGTGCGGCTGGTCCGCGCCGTGCGCTCCTTCGTCCGCTGGCACGCCGAGCACCACACGACGGCGCGCGTGGTGCAGTACGAACTGTCGGCGCTCAACGAGGAGCACTACGCCGAGATCGTCGGCCTGCGCAGGCGCAGCGAGGAGCTGCTGCGCGGCGTCCTGGAGGACGGCGAGGCGTCGGGCGAATTCGCGATCGCGGACATCCGGGGGACGACGCTCGCGGTGATGTCGCTGTGCATCGACGTCGCCCGCTGGTTCAGCCCTCAGGGCCGCCGCACGCCCGAGGAGATCGGCGCGCTCTACGCGGACCTCGTCCTGCGCATGGTCACCGCGCCCGCGCCCGCGCCACGCTGACGGGCACGGGGCGGGACCGGAAGCGGACGTGCGGCATGCGGGTGTGCCCCACGTGGGCGCGCCGCACGCTCACCAGAAGTAGCGGCTCAGTGTCTCCGCGACGCAGACCGGCTTGTCGCCGCCCTCCCGCTCGATCGTGACCTTGGCCGCGACCTGCACGGCGCCGCCGCCGACATCGGTGATCTCCGAGAGTTCGGCGCGGGCGCGCAGCCGGGAGCCGACGGGCACGGGGGCGGGGAAGCGGACCTTGTTCACGCCGTAGTTGACGCCCATCTTCATGCCCTCGACGCGCATGATCTGCGGGACGAGCGCGGGCAGCAGGGACAGCGTCAGATAGCCGTGCGCGATGGTCGTGCCGAAGGGTCCTTCCTTGGCGCGCTCGGGGTCGACGTGGATCCACTGATGGTCACCCGTCGCGTCCGCGAACAGATCGACGCGCTTCTGGTCGATCGTAAGCCAGTCGCTGGTGCCCAACTCCTCGCCGACCGCGGCGGCCAGCTCGTCCGTCGAGGTGAAGACCCGGGGCTCCGCCATTCCTGCAACCTCCAAAGCGAGAGAGCGATAGACCTCGCGCCACCGGCCGCCCGCACGCGCGCGGCCACTAAGCGCTTGCTCAGCATGCTGCGGAGCCCCTCCCGTGTCAACGCCCGACGGGCCTCCCGCCGTGGCCGGCGCCCGTCGCCGCCCTCACCACATCGACGGCTTGCGCTCCGCCCACGGCCGGGCCGCCTCCAACTGGGCCGAGAGGGCGAGCAGCGGCGCGTCCTCCCCGTAGCGGCCCGCCAGCATCACGCCCACGGGCAGCCCGTCGTCCGTCCAGTGCAGCGGCAGCGACACGGCTGGCTGGCCCGTCGAGTTGTAGAGCGCGGTGAAGGGCGTGTAGTGCGTCAGGCCCGCGAACTCGGCCTTCGGGTCGTCGTCCACGCGCAGCCCGCCCACGGGCGCGGGCAGCTTCGCGAGGGTGGGGGAGAGGATCACGTCGTAGCCGGTGCCCGGCACCATCAGCGCGTCGGCGATGAGCTGGCCCGTCGCACGCAGCGCGTACAGCCCCTGCGCGAACTCGGGGCCCGAGACCTGCCCGCCCAGTTCCCGCAGGTGGCGGGTGAGCGGCATCAGTGACTCCTCGCCGCCTGCGGGCAGCGGGCGCATCGCGGCCATCACCGACCACACGCGGGTGAAGGCACCGGCGAGCCGTTCGTCGGCCGGGATGTCTATCTCGTCGACCTCGTGCCCCAGGGTGCGCAGCAGCGCAGCCGTCTCCCGCGCCGCGGCCTCGCACTCGGGATGCGAGGTGACGCCCGGCACGGCGGGCCGCATCAGATGGGCGACGCGCAGCCGTGCGGGCGCGCGGTCCGCGTCGGCCCATGCCCGGTACGTCTCGCCGGGCGGCAGCGCGGGCGCCGCGTACGGGTCGCCCGGCATGGGCCCCGCGAGGACGTCGAGCAGCGCCGCGGCGTCCGCGACGGTGCGGGCCAGCGGGCCCGCCGTGGCCAGCCCGGTCACGTCGTGCAGCACGGGCCCCGAACTCACCAGCCCGCGACTGGGCTTGATGCCGAACAGACCGCAGACGGAGGCGGGAATCCGGATGGAGCCGCCGCCGTCGCTGGCCTGCGCGACGGGCGCGAGGCCCGCCGCGACCGCCGCCGCCGCGCCCCCGCTGGAGCCGCCCGCCGAGCGCTCCGTGTCCCAGGGGGAGCGCGCGGGCGGCGCGACCAGGTTCTCGGTGTAGCAGGGCAGACCGAACTCGGGTGTGTTGCTTTTCCCGATCATCGGGCTGCCGCCCTCGCGCAGCCTGCGCACGATGTGGTCGTCGGTCTCCGGCACGTGCCCTGTGAAGGCCGCTGAGCCGTAGGTGCAGGTCACCCCGGCCACATGGTTGAGGTCCTTGACCGGCACCGGCACCCCGTGGAGCGGCCCGAGAGCGTGCCGCTCCTCGCCCGCCTTGCGCGCGGCCAGCGCCGCGGTCTCCGCCTCGGCCGCCTGGGCGCGCGCGAGTTCGGGGGTGAAGGTGATGAAGGCGCCGAGCCCGGCACCGAGCCGGTCGACGCGGTCCAGATAGTGCTCGGTCAGCTCTACGGGCGAGACCGTGCCCGTACGGACCGCTTCGGCCTGCTCGGTCGCCGTCAGATCATGCAGCTCGGTCAACGCCGTCTCCTCCTCGCGCAAGCCACTCGGGCCGGCTGGTCGGTAGTACGGCGCATACTCGCATAAGGGGCTGTCGGACAATTGGCGCCGTCCGCCGAAGGCGGGGCCCGCGGCGTCCGGTGCGTGCAGCCGCAAGGCGGAGGACCGTCCTCGCAGTGGGCTGCTCGGTCGGTTCGACAACGCAGCGGATGTGCGTGCCGGGGGTCGCGGGCCAGGCGAGAATTGTCTGACAGGCCCTAACCTCGGGAGGTCACCATGGCGCCTCGGCCTAGTCGGGGGGTGAGCCGGCCGTCGAAGCGGGCGCGTGCGTCCATGGAGGAGATCATGCGGCGCAGCACGTCGGCGAGGCGCGGGCTCGGGGGAGCTGAAGGGTCACAGGGGAGGAGCGATCGTCCGCCCCAGGTGAGGCGGTGCCACTCGTCGAGAGAGGTGGGCTTTCTGATCCCGTCGTGCTTCTCCCGTCTGCGCCTGGCGGCGACCTCCGACTCGTAGGCCAGCCACACCGACCGCGCTTCCTCCAGCTCCTCCAGCGCGGCTATCAGCAGCGCCGGATCGGGCTCACGGTCGTCCGGGCTGAACCCGTTGCTGGCACACAGGTGGTGCCATGTCGCGCGGTGTCCGTAGGGAGCGAAGCGCTCCAGACACTTGCGGAGCGCCTGGCGGCGCTGCGAGGGATCCCTTCCTGGATCCCGGACCTGCTGTGCGAGGGCTCTGAAGCCAGCCAATCATCCCACCTCCGACGGAGAGGACCCGGACTCGTCGGGGATATGACGTACCGGCCGCCTCATCGGATCCCGGATACGAAATCTTTTTTCGCCCGACTCCCTGTGAGGCTCACCCCGGAACTCGCCCGGTCTCTCTCCACAGTGCTCTACCTGCGCGGATCGGGTGAGGTACCCCGAGTCGGCGGGGGCAATCTCGAATTCACGGGAATCCCCGGGATTCTCATCACTTACTTACCTTCGGGCCCCGGCTTTAACTCCCGTCTTAACTTCGGTCTTTACGCCGGTCTTATCTTCGGCACCTTCCCCACCGGAGTCTCACAGCAATTGCGTGGCCTTCACCGTGAAGAAGTGCGGTGTCCGGCGCCGCGCGGACGGCCCGGCTCCGATGGTAGGGGCGTGCCGCGCGTGGCCGCAGGACATTGGCGTGACGGACGTGACTCGCCTCCCCGGTCCGTTACGGACGTGACGCAGCCCCCGCCGCACGCCCGGCCCGTCACCTCCGGTACCGCTGCGTCACCGCCGCGAAGGCGGCCTTGGGTTCCCACTCCATGTCGGGGTAGGTCCGGCCCCGGTGCCCTTCGAGGAGTTTGACGATGCCCAGACCGGCCCGGTCCAGGTCGTCCCTGGGGTCGCCGTCCGGGCGGTGCGGGTAGCCGGGCAGGGCGAACAGGAACACGAACGCGCTGTCCACGCCCTCGGTCTCGAAGATCTCCAGCAGTTCGCTCAGGTAGGCGGCCTGGCCTGCCTCGTCGCGCTCGTACACGCCGTTCAGTCGGACAGGGGCCCTGGTCGCCGGGTCGTGCTCGACGACTTCCAGCACCCGCCCGCCCCGGTCGCCCGCGCCCCGGTAGGCGGCGGTGCCGAACCCCGTGACGGCGAGCCGCTTCGGGCCCTGGGCGAGGGTGCGCACCGCCTCCCGGAACCGGTCGGCGACCTCAGCGGAGCGGAGCAGCTCGAACGTCACGATATCGAAGGGGGTCCAGTCGACCTGCTCGAACTGGATGGCCGCGTAGGTCAGCTCGCCATGGAAGCGCTCGCGCACCGTGGCCGCGGCGTCGCGGAGGAACGCGTTGACGCGCACGCCCAGCTCGCGCATCGCCTCGGCCCGCCGCTCGGGTGGCCGTCCCATCAGATGCCCGACCCGCTCCTCGGGGTTCTGCCCCGGCAGGAACCCGTGGTTCATCACGCTCAGCTCGACCCCCGCGACGAACACGACCGTGGCCCCACGCCGCCGGAGCCGTTCCGCCCGCTCGGCGCAGTCGCGGAAGAGCGCGAGGATCTGCTCCGGGCGCAGCTCCAGCGGGTAGGGCGAGAACCAGACCTCGAGGCCGAGCGCGGCGGCGGCATCGGCGGCCAGTTCCAGCCGGTCCGGGTCGCCGCCGATGATCTGGACCGCGTCGCAGTGCAGGTCGTCGCGGATGATGGCGAGTTCGCGCCGGACGACGGCGGGGTCCAGGCGCTCGCGGGATGCCCGGCCGTCCACGACGAATCCGGTGTCGTAGGTCATTCCTCGTGCTCGCACGGTGGCGTCCTCCCCGTCGGTCCTTCCCGGCGGATCGAGGCTGACAGGGAAAATGCGCGCACGCAAGTTTGCGAGCGCGCAACTTTATATGGGACGGTGGCACCGTGACGACAACACCAGGGCTGCGAGAGCGTAAGAAACGGGCCACGCGCGAGGCGCTGCGCGAGGCGGCCCTGCGGCTGGCCGTGGAGCGCGGGCCCGACCAGGTGCGGGTCGAGGACATCGCCGAGGCGGCCGGGGTCTCGCCGCGCACCTACAACAACTACTTCGCCAGCCGCGAGCAGGCGATCGTCTCCGCCGTCACGGCGGACCGGGAGGCGCGGATCGCGGCGGCGGTCGCGGCACGGGCCGCCGAGGTGCGCCTGGCCGACGCCGTCACCGAGGCGGTCGTCGAGCAGTACACGGACTCCGGCGGGCGCGCACGCGAGGCACTGCTGCTCGTCACCACCCGGACCGCGCTGCGCGACGCGTTCCTCGACGCCACCGCCGACATCGGGCCCCCGCTCACGGCGGTGCTCGCCGAGCGCCTGCCCGAACGCGCGGGTGACGCCGGAGCGCACACGGCCCGCGTGCTCGCGGCGAGCGTGGCCGCGGCGGTCCGCATCGCGCTGGAGGACTGGCTCCGGCCCGCCGGGAACCCCGCCGGGAATCCTGCCGGGGGCGCGGAGACCGCCGGGAGTTCCGGCACCGGAGGGCTGGTCGTGCCCTCCGGCTCGCTGCCGGACCGGCTCCGCGCGGCGCTGGCCCCGCTCGCGCCCGCGCTCGACGCCGCCGAGGGTGCGTGCCGGACGTCGCGCCCTGGCCAGGACTGAGGCATCCCCCGAGTCCCCGGTCCCGGCTAGGCCAGATCGCGCTCCCGCGTCTCGGGCAGCAGCAGCACGCACACCAGCGAGACGACGGCCATCGCGGACACGTACCAGCCCACGGCGCCCGAGCCGAAGGAGGACTGGAGGCGCGTCGCCACCAGCGGAGCGACCGCGCCGCCCAGCACGCCGCCGAGGTTGTACGCGAGGGAGGCGCCGGAGTAGCGCACCCGGGTGCTGAACAGCTCGGGCAGATACGCGCCCATCGGCCCGTAGACCACACCCATGCAGAAGAGCGCCCCGCCCAGCGCCAGCGCGATCAGCACCGGCTGCTCCGTGTCCAGCAGCGGGAAGAGGACGAGCCCCCACACCACGGAGAGCCCGCAGCCCGCGAGGACGAGGCGGCGCCTGCCGCCGGAGTCCGAGCGGGTCGCGGCCAGCCAGGTGCCCGCGGCCAGGAAGAGGCAGGCCACCATGGACAGGCCCAGCATGGTGCTGCGCGGGACGCCGAGGCCCTTGGTCGCGTAGTTCAGGCAGTACGTGGTCGCGGTGTAGAAGAGCCCGTACGCGACGATCATCCCGCCCGCGCCCAGCGCGAGTTCGCGCGGGTGACGGCGGAAGACCTCCAGTGCCGGGGCCTTGCTCGCCTCCTGCGCGTCCATCACCTTCTGGAAGACGGGCGTCTCGCTGATCCGCAGCCGTACGAACAGGCCGACGGCGACCAGCGCGAACGACAGCAGGAAGGGCACCCGCCAGCCCCAGGCGCGGAACGCGTCGTCGTCCAGCCCGGCCGACAGCGCCCAGAAGATGCCCGTCGCGGCGAGGAAGCCCACCGAGGGGCCGAGCTGGGGGAAGGCGGCGAAGAGGCCGCGGCGCTTGGCGGGCGCGTGCTCGACGGCCAGCAGCGCGGCCCCTCCCCACTCGCCGCCGAGCCCGATGCCCTGGAGGAAGCGCAGCAGCACGAGGAGCAGCGGCGCCCAGATGCCGAGGGTGGCGTAGCCGGGCAGCAGTCCGACGAAGGCGGTGGACAGGCCCATCAGCAGCAGCGAGGCGACCAGCACGGACTTGCGGCCCACCCGGTCCCCGAAGTGCCCGAAGACCAGCGAGCCCAGCGGCCTGGCGACGAACGCGACCGCGTAGGTGGAGAACGCGGCGAGGGTGGCGTTGAGCGGGCTGAGGTTCGGGAAGAACGCGGAGTCGAGCACGAGCGCGGCGGCGGTGCCGTACGCGTAGAAGTCGTAGAACTCGATCGCGGTCCCGATGAAGCTCGCCACGGCCACGCGCCGCATGTTCTCCGGCTTCTCCGGCGTCCCCGCCTTCTCCGCGTTACCCGGCGCCTCCTGCGCCGCGCCGTCCGCCTCCGAGGGCGCCTTCTTCGCTGGTCCAGCTTGGTTTTTCACGAACGCACCCTGGTCGTGCGCGTGGTCGGCAGTCAATAGCCGGGACGGCCCGTCTCGGTCCCCGAGACACCGCGCATCACTTCGCGGCGGGGGCGGAGCTCGCGGCCCCCACCGGCCGACGATCCCGACTGTGCGGGGGACCGCCGCGCGGCCGGTCCCGCTGGGCGTGCGCACAGAGCCGTCCTCAGCCCCTTCCCCCACGACATACCGACTGGTTAGTCTGCCCGCGCGGGGTCAGAGCCGACGAAGCGAAGCGAAGGGGAGCCGGGCATGGAGTCTTTGCGCGACAGCGGGGTGGTCGTCACCGGCGCCGGAGGGGGAATCGGCGCGGCGCTCGCCCGTCGCTTCGCCGCCGAGGGCGCCAGGGTCGTCGTGAACGACCTGGACGAGGCCAAGGCCAAGGCCGTGGCCGAGGAGATCGGTGGCATCCCCGTGCCCGGCGACGCCGGAGCCGTCGTCGCCGAGGCCCGCGACGCGCTCGGCGGCACCGTCGACACCTTCTGCGCCAACGCGGGCATCGGCGTCGGCGGCGGTCCCGAGGCGCCCGACGCGATCTGGGACGCCGCCTGGGACGTCAATGTGATGGCCCACGTCAGGGCGGCCCGCGAGCTGATCCCCGGCTGGGTGGAGCGCGGCAGCGGCCGGTTCATCTCCACCGTCTCGGCGGCCGGACTCCTCACGATGGTCGGCGCCGCGCCCTACAGCGTGACGAAGCACGCGGCGCTCTCCTTCGCCGAGTGGCTGTCGCTGACGTACCGGCACAAGGGCGTCGACGTGCACGCCGTGTGCCCCCAGGGCGTACGCACGGACATGCTGCGCGCGACGGGGCCCGCCGGGGAGCTGGTCCTCGTGCCCACCGCCATCGAGCCGGACGACGTGGCTGACGCCGTGTTCGCGGCCATGGCCGAGGGCCGCTTCCTCGTGCTGCCGCACCCCGAGACCGCCGACTACTACGCCGCGCGCGCGGCCCAGCCCGACCAGTGGCTCGGCGGCATGAACCGCCTCCAGCAGAAGCTGGAACGCCGCCTGGCCGAGGCCGAGGCCGAGGGGGGAGCGGGTGCCGACGAGGCGACGGGCGCCGCAGCCGGGACCGGCGCGGGCAAGGGCGCGGGCGAGGAGGGCGCGCGATGACCACGTACGAGGACATGCCCTGGCTGGGCCAGCTCAACGAGGCACAGCGCGCCCCCGTCGCGCCGCCCGAGACGATCCTGCACGCCTTCCGCTCCGCCGTCGCCGCCGCGCCCGGGCACACCTTCCTCGCCTACTTCGACGGCAAGCTCTCCTACGAGGAGGCCGACGCACTCTCCGACGGCATCGCGGCCCACCTCGCGGCGCGCGGCCTCGGACACGGCGACCGCGTCGCCGTCATCCTCCAGAACAGCCCGCAGTTCGCGCTGGCGCTGCTGGGCGCGTGGAAGGCGGGCGGCACCGTCGTGCCCGTCAACCCGATGTACAAGGACCGCGAGGTCGCCCACGTCCTGCGCGACGCCGAGGTGACCGCGCTCGTCTGCTCCGACCGCGCCTGGGACGCGTATCTGCGCGCGACGGCCTCGGACTCGCCCGTCCGCATCGCGCTCACCACCTGCGAACGCGACCTCCAGACCCGCGACGACCCCCGCGTCCTCGGCTTCGAGCGCGCCCCGCGCGCCGACGACGCCGACGACCTCCTCGCCGCCGCGCGCGGCGGCGCCCCGGCGCCCGGGGGACGGGAGCTGACCGGCGCCGACACCGCGCTCATCAGCTACACCTCGGGCACGAGCGGCGCCCCCAAGGGCGCCATGAACCTGCACTCCAACATCGCCTACAACGCCGAGCGCCAGCGTGTCGGCGGCGGCCTGGAGGAGGGCGCCTGCATCTTCGCTCTCGCGCCGCTCTTCCACATCACCGGCATGGTGTGCCAGCTCGCGCCCGTCATCGCCAACCGGGGCACCCTCGCGCTCGCCTACCGCTTCGACGCGGGCGTCGTCCTCGACGCGTTCCTGGAGCACCGGCCCGCCTTCACCGTCGGCCCGTCGACCGCCTTCATGGCGCTCGCCGCGCACCCCGGGGTGAGCAGGGACCACTTCGCCTCCTTCTCGTTCATCTCCTCCGGCGGCGCTCCGCTGCCCCCGGCGCTGGTCGAGAAGTTCCGGGCCGCCTTCGGCCCGTACATCCGCAACGGCTACGGCCTCACCGAGTGCACCGCGCCCTGCGCCTCCGTACCGCCGGAAAAGGAGGCACCGGTCGACCCGGCCTCCGGCACCCTGGCCGTCGGCGTCCCCGGGCCCGAAACCGTGGTCCGCGTGCTCGACGAGAACGGGCAGCCGGTGCCCTTCGGCGAGCTGGGCGAGATCGCCGTGCGCGGCCCGCAGGTCGTCCCCGGCTACTGGCGCCGTCCCGAGGAGTCGGCCGCTGCGCTGCCCGAGGGCGAGCTGCTCACCGGGGACATCGGCTTCATGGACGCCGACGGCTGGCTCTACGTCGTGGACCGCAAGAAGGACATGATCAACGCCTCCGGCTTCAAGGTGTGGCCGCGCGAGGTCGAGGACGTGCTCTACGCGCACCCCGCCGTCCGCGAGGCCGCCGTCGTCGGCGTGGCCGACAGCTACCGTGGCGAGAGCGTGAAGGCGTACGTCAGCCTCCGCACCGAGGCACGGGCCGAGCCGTCGGAGCTGATCGAGGAGCTGGTCGAGCACTGCAAGGCGCAGCTCGCCGCGTACAAGTACCCGCGCGAGATCGAGATACTGCCCGAGCTGCCGAAGACCACCAGTGGGAAGATCCTCCGTCGGGAGCTGCGTTCCCGCCAGGGGAGCGACGCGTAGGAGCACGCGGTGCCGCTCCGGGTACCCGCACGGCGCGGACGGACACGCGCAGACGGACGCACCCGCGCACGGCGCGCGAGAGCACGTGAGAGCACGGACGAGAGGCAGGTGACGGCCATGGCCACGGCGAAGGCCAAGGCGGCGGAGAAGGGCGGGCCCGCAGGTGCGCCGGTCCCGCGGCGACTGATGGCGGCTGCCACCCGGCTCTTCGCCGAGCGCGGCTACGACAGGACCTCCGTGCAGGAGATCGTCGAGGCGGCGGGGGTCACCAAGGGCGCCCTCTACCACTACTTCGGTTCCAAGGACGATCTGCTGCACGAGATCTACGGTCGGCTGCTGCGCCTCCAGCAGGAGCGGCTCGACGCGTACGCGGGCTCCGAGGCGCCCATCGAGGAGCGGGTGCGCGAGGCGGCGGCCGATGTCGTCGTCACCACCATCGACAACCTCGACGACGCGATGATCTTCTTCCGCTCCATGCATCAGCTCAGCCCGGACAAGCAGAAGCTGGTACGCGCGGAACGCCGCCGCTACCACGAGGGCTTCCGGGCCCTGATCGAAGAGGGGCAGAAGAGCGGGGTGTTCAGCACGGCCACACCGGCCGACCTGGTCGTGGACTACCACTTCGGCTCCGTCCACCACCTCAGCAGCTGGTACCGCCCCGACGGGCGGCTCACCCCGCAGGAGGTCGCCGACCACCTCGCCGACCTGCTGATGCGGGCGCTGCGCCCGTAGGCCCTGCGACGGCACGCAGGACGGCACGTACGACCGCATGACCGTACGACACGAACAAGCCCGGTCCAGGGCGGAGGGAGCCCCCGTGAAGGCATGGCGCGTCCACACGAACGGCGAGCCGCGCGAGGTGATGCGGCTGGAAGAGGCCGCTGAGCCCGAGCCTGGCAAGGGCGAACTGCTGGTGCGGGTGCGCGCCGCGAACGTCAACTTCCCCGACGCGCTGCTGTGCCGGGGCGAGTACCAGGTGCGCCCGCCCTTCCCGTTCACGCCCGGCGTCGAACTGTGCGGCGAGGTGCTGGCCGCCGGCGAGGGCACCGAGGGCGCGCCCGCCGTCGGCGAACGCGTCATCGCCCAGCCGGTGCTGCCCACGGGCGCCTTCGCCGAGCGCACCGTCGTCAGCGCCGAGAGCGCGCGCCCGGCCCCCGGGTCGCTGGACGACGCGGAGGCGGCGGCGCTGCACATCGGCTACCAGACGGGCTGGTTCGGGCTGCACCGCCGCGCGGGACTGCGCTCCGGCGAGACGCTGCTCGTGCACGCGGCGGCCGGGGGCGTGGGCAGCGCCGCCGTGCAGCTCGGGAAGGCGGCGGGCGCGCGCGTCATCGGCGTCGTCGGCGGCGCGGAGAAGGCGCGCATCGCGCGGGAGCTGGGCTGCGACGTGGTCGTGGACCGGCGCGAGGACGACATCGTGGCCGCCGTCAAGGAGGCCACGGGAGGCCGGGGCGCGGACGTGATCTACGACCCGGTCGGCGGCGACGCCTACACCAAGTCCGCCAAGTGCGTGGCCTTCGAGGGCCGCATCGTCGTCGTGGGCTTCGCGAGCGGCGCGATCCCGACGCCCGGCCTGAACCACGCCCTCGTCAAGAACTACTCGATCCTCGGCCTCCACTGGGGCCTCTACAACACGAAGGACCCCGACGCGGTCCGCGCCTGCCACGAGGAGTTGACGAAGCTCGCGTCCGAGGGCGCGATCAAGCCCCTCATCAGCGAGCGCGTTCCGCTCGACGGCGCGGCCGACGCGGTGCAGCGGGTCTTCGACGGGATCACCACGGGGCGGGTGGTGGTCGTGCCGGGCACCGCGTGAGCGGTGGCCGCTCGGCGGACGAACGGTGACGCGGGACGCGTCGGCCCCCTTCGCGGGGCCGGGGCGTCCCGCGCGGTCGTTCCGGGCAGCCGACTGCTGTAGGCGTGTTGCCGTGGCGCGGGCGTTTGCCCTGTGCACGGGGTTGCGGCGCGGCTACGTGGGCGGCGCGGGGCCCGGCGTGACGAGGCCCCGCCGCCATAGCCGCGTCCTGGTGGGGACGGCGCCTGTTCCAGCGGGTGGGCCGGCCAGAACAGCCCGGCCGTCCAGTCCGGGGCGTTCGCCGAGCAGCCGCCCCAGGCTCAGCGCCCCTGCTCCTGGAGCGCGGGCACGCGCTCGGCCCGCTCGTCCCGCGCCGAACCCCGCTTGCCGCGCAGGCGCCGCAGCATCTCGCGCGGCGTCAGGCCCCCGCCCAGGCACCACAGCGCGATGACCGGGTCGCAGATCGCGCAGCCCAGCGAGGAGTCGTGGAAGAAGGGGAGGATGGGGCTGCCCTTGAGGTGGTGGACGATGTCCCACGCGGTGTGCAGCAGCCAGGCGATGCCGATGAACGTCCACGACTCCAGGCCGCGGTAGGCGACGTAGGCGACGAGGGCCGCGAACGCCGGCTCCCAGCCTCCCATGCCGCCACCGCTCAGATAGGCGGCCCCGGCTCCGGCCACCATGATCGCGTTGAAGCGGCGCCGGTGCGGTTCGCGTATGAGGGACATCAGCAGGGCGTACAGGACACCGATGACGATCGGCATGAGGTATTGCATGCGGGTGCCTTTTCCTGGGCGTGACGGTGCGACGGCGCACCCCGGAGTGCGGAGGCGCCTGGCGTTTCGCGGGAACGTCCACACGCTAGAACCGCGTCCGACGGCTCCCCAGTGGCATTACCGACAGGCTCCAACGGGTTCCCGCCGCGCGGGCCCGGCCCCTCGCGTCACCCCGTAGATCCCCCGTTTGTCACGGGCTCGTCACACGGCGCACCACGTGTGAACTCGCGGTGCGGGTGCCGCATCACACCTCGCACCAGCAACGAAAGGAACTCGCAATGCCTCGCATTCGCTCGCGCCTCGTCACCGTGCCGCTCACCGCCGTCGCCGCGGCGCTGACCCTGACCGCCGCCGTCCAGGCGGGCGCGGCCGAGCCGTCGGCCGAGGGTGGCACGGGCAGCACGAGCAAGGCCGGTGCCGCCGCCTCGGCCCCGTGCCTGGAGAACGCGACGACGCTGATCGGCGACATCGACGGCGACGGCCTCCCGGACAGGATCAGCAACCCCGGGAACGACGGCACCAAGATGACGGTCCAGTTCGGCATCAAGGGCGGCTCGTTCGACGAGAAGTTCACCGTCGCCGAACTGGTGGGCGCGAACAAGGGCGAGGAGACGACCGCCGCCGTCGCCGACTTCCAGAACGACGGCATCCTGGACCTGGTCGTCAACGTCATCGAGCCGTCCGGCGGCGACGACCCCGCCACGGCGCGCATCGCGGAGTACCGTCCCGGCCCGCTGGACCGGACGGACCTGTCCTCCGACGACACGGTGAAGGCCGGTCTCGGCGAGCGCGGCGAGATCTGGGGCCTCGCGGTGGCCGACTACAACGGAGACAAGCTCCCGGACCTCGCGATCCACAACAACACCGGTGACGGCACGGCGGAGCGTGAGGTGCGCCTCGGGCAGCCCGGCACCGGCATCGAGGACATCAACTACGACGACAACGCCAAGTACGGCGAGGACAACGCCACCTGGGGCGAGCCCCCGGCCATGCCCACCGACGGCTGGAGCAAGTTCTACAAGGCGTGCGCCTGAGCCTGCTCCTGATCACCACTGATCACCACTGATCACCACTGAGCGCCGCCCACGGTCCGAGGGGGACCGTGGGCGGCGCCCAGTCACGTCAGCCGCCCTCCGTCAGCAGTCCTCCGCCCCTGTCAGGCGAACCGCTTCAGCTCGCGTCGCGCCAGGGAGCGCTGGTGCACCTCGTCGGGGCCGTCGGCCAGGCGCAGCGTCCGCGCCGCCGCCCACAGTTCGGCCAGCGGGAAGTCCTGGCTCACGCCGCCCGCGCCGTGGAGCTGCACCGCGCGGTCCAGGATGTCCACGACCGCGCGCGGCGTCGCGATCTTGATGGACTGGATCTCCGTGTGCGCGCCCCGGTTGCCGACGGTGTCCATCAGCCAGGCCGTCTTGAGCACCAGCAGCCGCAACTGCTCGACCTGCACCCGCGCGTCCGCGATCCACTCGTGCACCACGCCCTGCGCGGCCAGCGGCTTCCCGAAGGCCGTACGCTCCTGCGCGCGCCTGCACATCAGCTCGATGGCGCGCTCCGCCATGCCGATCAGCCGCATGCAGTGGTGGATGCGCCCCGGCCCGAGGCGGGCCTGTGCGATGGCGAAGCCGCCACCCTCCTCGCCGATCAGATTGGCGACGGGGACCCGCGCGCCGTCGAAGACGACCTCGGCGTGCCCGCCGTGGTAGTGGTCCTCGTAGCCGTAGACCGTCATCGCGCGGCGCACCTCGACACCCGGGGTGTCGCGCGGGACGAGCACCATCGACTGCTGGCGGCGGATGTCCTCGCCGTCCGGGTCGGTCTTGCCCATCACGATGAAGATCTTGCAGTCCGGGTTCATGGCCCCGGAGATGTACCACTTGCGCCCGGTGATGACGTACTCGTCGCCCTCGCGGCGGATGCGGGTCTCGATGTTCGTCGCGTCCGACGAGGCCACCTCGGGCTCGGTCATCGCGAAGGCCGAGCGGATCTCGCCGCTCAGCAGCGGCTCCAGCCAGGCGCGGCGCTGCTCGGGGCTGCCGAACTCGGTCAGCACCTCCATGTTCCCGGTGTCGGGCGCCGCGCAGTTGAGCGCGGTCGGGGCCAGCCGCGGGCTGCGCCCGGTGATCTCGGCGAGCGGCGCGTACTGGAGGTTGGTGAGCCCGGCGCCGTAGGTGCGGTCGGGCAGGAAGAGGTTCCACAGCCCCTTCTCGCGCGCCGCGGCCTTCAGCTCCTCCACCACGGGCGGCGTCTCCCACGGCGAGTCCAGCGCGGCACGCTGCTCGTCGGCCACCGCCTCCGCCGGGTAGACGTGCTCGTCCATGAACGCGAGCAACTGCTTGCGCAGCTCCTCCGTACGGGCGTCGAATGCGAAGTCCATGTGCCGTCAGCCCTTCCGCAGTGTGGTGAGTCCGTTGTCGATGAAGACGGGGACGAGATCGCCGATCCGGTCGAAGCCGGGGCCGACGGTCTGGCCCAGCGTGAAGCGGTAGTGGATGCCTTCGAGGATCACCGCGAGCTTGAAGTAGGCGAACGCCGTGTACCAGTTGACGCGGGACACGTCGCGCCCCGACAGCGTCGCGTAGCGCTCGATCAGCTCGGCGGGCTCGGGGTGTCCCGGCGCGCCCGCCGTCGTGCTGACGGGGGAGTCGGGCATGTCCTGGCGCTCGCTGTACATCACCAGCAGCCCGAGGTCGGTGAGCGGGTCGCCGAGCGTGGACATCTCCCAGTCGAGCACGGCGGCGATGCGGTCGTCCGCGCTCGCCAGCACGTTGTCCAGCCGGAAGTCGCCGTGCACGATCGTGGGCTCGGGCGACTCGGGCCGCTCCTCCGCGAGTGCGCCGTGCAGCTCGTCGATGCCCGGCAGGTCCCTGTTGCGCGAGGCGTCCAACTGCTTGCCCCAGCGCCGCAACTGCCGCTCAAGGAAGCCCTCGGGGCGCCCGAAGTCGCCGAGCCCGACGGCGGCCGGGTCCACGGAGTGCAGCGCGACGAGCGTGTCGGGCAGCGAGAGCACGAGCCGCCGGGTGCGCTCGGGCCCGAGCGGCGCGAGCTGTTCGGCGGTGCGGTACGGGGTGCCGTCCACGTGCTCCATCACGTAGAAGGGCGCGCCGACGACCTCCGCGTCCTCGCACAGCAGCAGCGTCTCCGGGACGGGCACGTCGGTGCCGTGCAGGGCGCTGATGACGCGGTACTCGCGGGCCATGTCGTGCGCCGTGGCCAGCACATGGCCGAGCGGCGGGCGCCGTACGACCCAGCGCGAGGTCCCGTCGGTGACGCGGTACGTGAGGTTCGAACGGCCGCCCTGGACGACCTCGGCCGTCAGCGGCCCGTTCACCAGCCCGGGGCGCTCCCGCTCAAGATGCTCTCCGAGCCGCCCCAGGTCGAGACCGGGCGGGTTCTCCTTGCTCATCGTGCGCGCTCCTCGGGGGTGAGGGGGTGGACGCCCGGCCATCGGGCGATGGCGGGAACTGCTGCCGTGGGTCCGCGCGGGGCGGGCCGCGAACACGGTTCGTGAACATGGGTCGCGGGGACCGTACCCGATCATGCCGACTAGTCGGTATGGGCGTCTAGGGGTCGGGGCACGGGGATGCGCCGAATCCCTGTGTCGTGCGACACCGCGCGCCCGCGCGTGAGGGGGTCCTGTGGCCGGTGTGCCGCGTGAGGGGGCCCGGCACGGTCCGTCACGGGAGGGGTGCCTCGGTCCCGGCCCCTTCCCCGAGGGCGCGCTCCGCGCTGTCGATCAGCTCCTTGTACGTCAGCACCTCGACCCGGCTCAGATGCGCCGTGTGCGTCCGCAGCGCCTCGTTGATCACCTCTTCCGGCACCTCGGGCTGGCCCAGCGGATGCCCGATCAGCACCACCGCGCTCGCCCGGCGCGTATCGATTCCGAACTCCTCCCTGATGCGCTCCCGGTTCTCGTCAAGACCGACGAGGTAGTTGATGGCCTGGCCCACCGCGTCGTGCACCTGATGCGTGGGCACCCATGCGCCGCGCTGCCGCTTGACGAGGCGGCTGACGCCCGCCGCCTGCTTCAGCTCCACCACGTGCAGGGCACCGTCGGCCCGGAGGAGGGGGATGTCCAGCTCGTCGCCCGGCACCAGCCTGCGGTGCTCCGACTCCGCGACGAAGCGGCCCCCGAAGATCCAGTGCTGGCCCGAGAGCGCGCGCTGGAGCGCATGCTCCGTCGCCGACGGGTCCTCGGCGACGGAGCGGAGCGCGGCGAGCCCTTCGGCGCGCCGCTGGAGTTCCGCCGCGCGCAGCAGCGTTCGGCCGTCCTCGTCGGCCGCGAGGACGGCCAGCGCCTCGGGCGAGGAGACGATCCGGTGCGCCGCGTCGTGGGGGTCCACGATCTCGACGCGGTTGCGCAGCACGCGTTCCGTCCACTTGGCGAGCTCTGCGGCGCCACGCGGGATGTGATAGCGCGCGGGGTCCTCCTCCGGGGCCCGCGTCAGCTCCGCGTCCGCGCTCAGCTCGGCGATCTCCGTCAGCAGCTCCTTGGGCGTGATGCCGGGCCGCTCGCCGAGGATCTTGCGCCCCTCCGAGCACCACAGCTCGCCGGTCCTGGTGAGCGTACGGGCGATGTACTGGAGGCCCAGCTCGTCGCGCGGCTCCTTCGGGAAGTACGAGAGCCGGTATTTCTCCTCGTAGTCCGGGCGCAGCAGACGGCCCTCCGTGTAGTGCACCGCGTCCTGGAGCGAGCGGACCGTCTCCCACTCCTCGTGCCGCGCCGCGCACCGACGTGCCTCGGCGAGGAGTCCGGTGAGCTTCTTGCCGCCCGGACGGTAGCCGTTCGCCCGCACGGCTATGTGGCGGAGGACAGCGCCGACCGCGGCGGTGACCTCCGGGGCCGTGGCGGCCCGCTCGATGTCCTGGAGGTGGAACTCCAGGGCCTTGTCGGATCTCGGCGTCGGCGTCGGCGTCATGTGTGGAGTCTGCCGGGCGGGTACGACAACGGGCTCAAGGGCCTGTGGACGAGCGGAAAACCGGATGCCGCGCGTGCCCGCGCGGTGGTGGACTGGACGTCATGGCCCACGCCGTTTCCTCACCGCCACCCACGTCACCCACACCACCACCCGCACCACCCACGCCGTTCCGCTGGTCGCAGGCCGGGGAGCGTCCGCAGCGCGTCGGGGCGCTGACGTACGGCGCTCAGGCGCCCGATCTCTGGTACCTCCCCGCGCTCACCGACTGCGCCGCCAAGGTCCTCACCCGCACCTCGGCGGCCGACCTGTGCTTCGTCGGCCGCTCGCTGGACAGCATGTACGACCTGCTCACGGGCGCCTTCGACGGCACCTCGCGCAAGGCCGACAACCGGCACGGCGGTCTGCGGCGGCTCCCCGTGTCCTGTAGCGGGTTCGGTCCCGGCGACGCCGTGCCCGCGCATGTGCGCCGCAGGCTGCGCGAACACCTCGCCGCCGTCGGCCTGGCCCCGACGGCGCTGGCGCGCCGCGAGCGCCCCGTGGCGCTCGTGGACGTGGTCCACAGCGGCGGCACCTTCGACATCCTGCACGGCGAACTCGCCCGCTGGATCGCGGAGACCCGCGAGCCCTGGAACGTCATCCGCCGCAAGCTGCGCTACGCCGGGGTCACCGAGCGGGGCAGGACGAGCCCGCACCACTGGCGCTGGCAGCAGAGCAAGGCGTCGCGCCCGTGGGTCCGCACGCTGCCCTCGGGGCATGTGGTGAACGTGTCCGTCGACCGCTACGTCTGGAACTGGCTCGGCGTCGGGCAGCCGAAGGTGGCCCGCTCCTTCCCGCCGGCGCGCTGGTTCGACGCGGACGCCGACGCGCCGCCACGGCACGCCGGTCTCCCGGACGCGCTGACGGAGTCCGCCGCGCTCGTCGCCGCGGGCCGTGGCCGTGCGGTGCGGGCCGCGCTGGTGCGGGCGATGGCGGAGGAGCCGGGGTTCGCGGCGCGTGAGGTGCGGGCGCTCGCGCTGGAGCTGCGCCGGGGGCGCCGCCGCGCCTGACAGGGGCGCGCTGACGGCGGGGACCAGCAGGGGGGAGCAGCGCAGGCCAGCGGGGCCCAGCAGGCGGGAACGGGATCAGTGGGCCCAGCAGGGCTCGGCGCCGGTCAGTGGGGTACGGCCGCCACCGCGCGGTCCGTGTTCTCCTCGGGCGTGCCCGAGATGTCGATCGCGGCGCCGTGCTCGTCGGGCTCCAGCCGTTCCAGGGCCTCGAACTGCGAGCGCAGCAGCGAACGGGGCATGAAGTGCCCCTTCCGCTTCTCCATGCGCGCCGCGATCAGCTCCTCCGAGCCGTCCAGATGGAGGAAGAAGACGTCCGGGGACGCCTGGCGCAGCCGGTCGCGGTAGCGGCGTCGCAGGGCCGAGGAGCTGACCACGCCGCCGCCCTCCCGCTCGCGCGCGGTGAGCCAGGCGGCGATGGCGTCCAGCCAGGGGCGGCGGTCCTCGTCGTTCAGCGGGGTGCCCGCCGACATCTTGGCGACGTTCGCCGGTGGGTGGAAGTCGTCGGCGTCCGCGTACGGCACGCCCAGCCGTTCCGCGAGCTTCGTGCCGATGGTGGTCTTGCCCGAGCTGGCCACACCCATGACCACGACCAGCGGCGTCGCGCCCCCGGCGGCCCCGCTGTTCTCAACGTCGTCCACGCTCACCTCAGCAGCACCAATCCGACGATCACCATCAACAGCGTACAGACCGCTGCCCCCTGCATCAGGCGGCCGTTCAGCACGGCGGGGCGGGACGCGGCCATGTTCGCTATGCGGCGGTGCGCGACCGCGAGGAAGGCGAGCCAGGCCAGTACGCCCACGGCCACGACGATCACCACGGGCGCGCCGCTGCCCTTCATCATCGCGCTGCGCACGGCGAGCCCGACGGACACGGCGAACGTCAGCGTCGTACGCCGCCACGCCAGCCGCGTCCGCTCCGGCTGCGCGCCGGGGTCGCGGTCAGGCTCCGACTCCGGTTCCGGCGCGGGACCGGGCTCCGGTGGGGGCGGCGCGGGGCTCACTGCCCGGCCCACCCCAGGGCGACAATGGCGATCACCAGCAGGGACGCCAGCGCCGTCGCGGTGGCCAGCACCGCGGGGAACCGGGACGCGGGCAGGTCCTCGCCGCGCCGCATCGCGCGCTCGCAGCGCACCCAGTGGTTGACGGCGCGGACCGCGCAGAGCGCTGCCCCCGCGAGGAGGGCGACCGCGATCGTCGTCCGTACGCCCCAGCGCAGCCCCGTCAGGAACTGGTCCACCGCGATGCCGCCCGCCACCAGCGCCAGGGAGGTGCGTATCCAGGCGAGGAAGGTGCGTTCGTTGGCGAGCGAGAAGCGGTAGTCGGGAGTCGAGCCCTCCGCCCTGATGCGCTGCGGCGCGAACCACAGGCGGAGGGTCGCGAAGAGCCGTTCGATCATGTGTCGAGCTTAATGCCTGTTCATCGGACCACGCGTTCGCATCCGCGACGCCCCTGCCCCAGGGGAACGCCTCTCGTCACGCCCCGCACCCGTCACCGGACGCCAGGTGACCCCGGCATGTCCGATTCGTTCAAGAGGACGGCGGCCTCGGCCCACTACCGTCACTGCCATGAACAGCACCGGCAAGGAATCGCGCCATCTCGGCATCCACATCGACCGCACCGTCGACGATGTCTACGCCTACGCGTCGGACCCGGCCAACCTGCCCGCTTGGGCCCATGGGCTGGGGGAAGCCGTCGAAAAGGCCGACGACCATTGGGTCGCGGAGTCTTCCCCCATGGGGCGGGTCGTGATCACCTTCGCGCCGCGCAACGAGCTGGGGGTGCTCGACCACGACGTCACGCTGCCCTCCGGGGAGACCGTCCACAACCCGGTCCGTGTGATCGCCGACGACGCGGGGAGCGAAGTGGTGTTCACCCTCCGTCGTCGGCCGGAGATGAGCGACGCCGACTTCGAGCGCGACGCGGGCATGGTCGCCGCCGATCTGCGCCGCCTCAAGAAGCTCATGGAGTCCGCCTGAGACCCGCCTCCGGCAGAGGAACGGCCTTACCGCGAGCTACCGGGTCACCGGCGCAATCCGCGCAGCCCGCGCAACCGCCGATGGCACTCCAGCCCGTCCGGGATGACCTCCCACTCCGGGATGCGCCGCTCCACCTCGTCCTCCGGGAGGAAGTCCCACCAGTCGACCTCCTCGGGCTGCGGCCGTACGGGCAGCGCGCACACCACCTCGTAGACGCGCACGAACCAGGAGTGCTCCGGGGTGTCGAAGAGGAACGTCAGCCGCCGCTCCGGCATCGGCAGCCCGCTCACCCCCAGCTCCTCCTCGGCCTCCCGCAGCGCCGCCTCGTCGTAGGTCTCGCCCGCGCCGACGACGCCGCCGACCACCAGGTCGTACGTCGAGGGGAACACCAGCTTCACCGGGGTCCTGCGGTGCACGAAGATCCGCCCGCGCGGGTCGCGGACCTGCACCGACGAGCAGCGGTGCCGCAGCCGTCGTGCCATCGCCTCCCCGCGCGGGGCCTGGCCGATGACCCGGTCCTGTTCGTCCACGATGTCCAGGAGTTCGTCCGCCGAGCGGCCCTGTTCCGTCATGCCGTTCATCTCAGCACCGTCGTGGGGGTGCCGTGTGCACCGGGCCTGCGGTTACTCTCCGGTCACCAGGTCGGTCCTTCCGGCGCGGACAGCACGACAGGTGGCAGGTGGGCAGCATGGCGTACGACGCCGACGTGATCGTCATCGGAGCGGGGCTGGCGGGGCTCGCGGCCACGGCCGAACTCGCCGACGCGGGCCGCAAGGTGATCCTCCTCGACCAGGAGCCCGAGCAGTCACTCGGCGGCCAGGCGCACTGGTCGTTCGGCGGCCTGTTCTTCGTCGACTCGCCCGAGCAGCGCCGCATGCGCATCCGCGACAGCCGCGAACTGGCCTGGCAGGACTGGCTGGGCACGGCGGCCTTCGACCGCGACGAGGACCACTGGCCGCGCCGCTGGGCCGAGGCGTACGTGGACTTCGCGTCCGGCGAGAAGCGGGCCTGGCTGCGGCAGCAGGGCCTGCGGCTGTTCCCCGTCGTCGGCTGGGCCGAGCGCGGCGGCTACGACGCGACGGGCCACGGCAACTCCGTGCCCCGCTTCCACATCACGTGGGGCACAGGGCCCGGTGTCGTGGAGCCCTTCGAGCGGCGCGTACGGGCCGGGGCCGCCAGCGGGCGCGTCGACCTGCGCTTCCGGCACCGCGTCACGGGGCTCTCGCGCAGCGCGGGCTCCGTGGACACCGTCACAGGGGAGATCCTCGCGCCGAGCGAAGCGGAACGGGGAACGGAGTCCAGCCGCGAGGTCGCCGGGTCGTTCGAGCTGCGCGCCCAGGCGGTCATCGTGACGTCGGGCGGCATCGGCGGCAACCACGACCTCGTACGCGCCAACTGGCCCGAGCGGCTGGGCACCCCGCCCCGGCATATGCTCTCGGGGGTGCCCGCGCATGTCGACGGGCTGATGCTCGGCATCACGGAGGACGCGGGCGGACGCATCATCAACCGCGACCGGATGTGGCACTACACCGAGGGCATCGAGAACTGGAACCCGATCTGGAACCGGCACGGCATCCGCATCCTGCCGGGCCCCTCGTCGCTGTGGCTCGACGCGACGGGCAAGCGGCTGCCCGTACCGCTGTTCCCCGGCTTCGACACGCTCGGCACACTGGACCACATCATGCACTCGGGGCACGACTACACGTGGTTCGTACTGAGCCAGAAGATCATCGAGAAGGAGTTCACGCTCTCCGGCTCCGAGCAGAACCCGGACCTCACGGGGCGCAGCGTGCGCGACCTGCTGGCGCGGGTCGGGTCGGGGGCGCCGGGGCCGGTGCAGGCGTTCATGGACCACGGCGCGGACTTCATCATCGAGCGCGACCTGAGCACGCTGGTGCGCCGCATGAACGAGCTGACGGGCGACAAGCTCATCGACGAGACCGCGCTGCGCCGGGAGATCGCGGCGCGCGACCGCGAGATCAAGAACCCCTTCACGAAGGACTCGCAGGTCACCGCGATCCACGGTGCGCGCAAGTACCTGGGCGACAAGCTGATACGGGTCGCCTCACCGCACCGCCTCCTGGACCCGAGGTCGGGCCCGCTCGTCGCCGTACGGCTCAACATCCTGACCCGTAAGACCCTCGGCGGCCTGGAGACGGACCTCTCGTCCCGCGTCCTGACGGAGGGCGGCGAACCGCTGCCCGGCGTCTACGCGGCGGGCGAGGCGGCGGGCTTCGGCGGCGGCGGCGTCCACGGCTACCGCTCCCTGGAGGGCACCTTCCTGGGCGGCTGCCTCTTCTCGGGCCGCACGGCGGGCAGGGCGGCGGCGAAGGCGGTGGGGTGACGGGCACTCCGTGTGGGGGCGGGGTATGTGGTCCCGCCCCGTCCACGTGCGGGTCAGTCGCCTGCCGCGTACGCGACGAAAGGTTGACCGCCTCGCGCTCCAGCCTGGCCCACAGGCGGAACCACGCGGCCAGGCCCGGGTTGCGGGACAGGTGGCGGGCCGCCTTGACGATGGTGCCGAACGCCTCGAGCGCGTCGTCCGTGCGCTGTGGGAAGTCCGGGGGCGGGAAGCGGCGGTCACGTTCGATCGACGCCACCGTGTGGACCGAGTACCCCACGATGCGGGCCAGTTGCTCCCGCGTCCACCCCCGATGCTCCCGGAAGGAGCGGACGACCTCCCCGAACCCCTTGAGACTGTCGGACGATTCCGACTCGCCCCCATGGTGTCCCCTTTGCTCAGGCATAACCCGGCACCTCCGGCGGTCTCGTTGGCCGCTGGCCACTCTTCGTGCAAGTCACCCAGCGTGACCGAGTGCTCACGAGCCTTTCCAGTTGAGGGCCGGTACGCTCGCGGGCGTACCGGTACGGGAGTGTTCGGCGACGGGGGGCGTACGGGTGGCCAAGCGCGCTGACGTCGCGGTGCTGTTCGTGCACGGCATCGGTGACCAGGGGCAGGGCGACACCCTGGAGTCGTTCTCCGGCCCGCTGCTCGGAACGCTGAGGCAACTGGTGGACGGGACCGGGGTGTTGGTCGCCGATGCGCGGCTGGATCCTGGAGGCAGGATCGGGGTGGCGCTCCGTCAGGGAGACGTCTCCGCCATGTGGTTGCTCAGCGAAGCCTGGTGGGCCAAGAGTTTCTCCGCCCCCTCGTACGGGCAACTCGCCCGCTGGCTCGCGCTGGCCGGGCCGCAGACCCTCTATCGGCACGCGCTGCGCTACAAGATCGTGCCCCGGCCCGCACGGAACGTGCCCGTTGCCTCGGCCCTGTACAACAGCCTCCTCGGGGTCCTCTACCTGTGGCTCCCGGTGTTCCTGTGGCGACGCGTGTTCTATCCGGCGCTGATGGTGGCCGTGGCGCTCGTCGTGCAGGTTCTCTTTCTGCTGCTGATTCCGCTGGCCTCCGTACCGCTGCTGCGGCGGGTGATCCAGCGTGTGCAGTACCTGTTGGTCGCCACGGTCGGTGACAGCCTGGCCTTTGTCGACGTGCCGGAGTCCTTCGAGCGGATGGTGGACCAGGTGCGGGAGGAACTGCGCACGCTGGACGCGGTCGCGTCGAACATCGTCGTCGTGGCGCACTCGCAGGGCGCGGCCGTCGCGCACGCGGCGTTGCGGCGTGAGCCCCTGCCCTCGGAGCGTGTTCTCTCGTTCGTCACGCTCGGCGCGGGGCTGGACAAACTGACCGTGCTGCGGGCGGTCGGTGACGACGGCGTGTCGGCCGTGGTGCGACACGTCGGGCCGCTGTGGGCGGCGCCGCCCGTGCTCGGCATGATCCTGCTGGGCGCCTGGACGCCGGGTGGTGTCCAGGCGGCGCTGGCGACCATCGCGGCCTACGGATTCTTCCTGGCCTCCGCCTTCCTGCCGCTGCGGTACTACCGCCGTCTCCAGCGGTCGATCGACGAGCAACTGCCCCTTCCCGGGCAGGGCGAGCGGCTCGAATGGCTGGACGTCTACGCATCCGCCGACCCCGTGCCGCACGGGCCCCTGCTCCCTGTGGAGGAACGGCCCTGGACCCTTCAGCCGGAGCGGGCGAACGTCGCCTCCTTCGAGGTCCGGAACCACAGGTCCCCGCTGACGGACCACACGACGTACCAGCGGAACACCGAGCAGGTCATGCTGCCGTTGCTCGACCTCGTCTGCTCTCTGACGCCGCTGTGGCTGACGCGCACGGTGGCCGACTACCCACGGCTGCTGGAGCGGGGCTGGGCGCGCCGGACACGGCGTACGGGGTGGCGGGCGCGGACCCGGCTGAGCGCGCTGCTCGCGCTGTGGGGCACCGTCACGCCGCCCACGAACGCGGTGGCGCCGCTGCCCCTGCTGCTGGGAGCGCTGGTGTGTCTCCACCTCGCGGCGGGCGCGGCCTGGCGGCGCTGGGACCGCGCGGAGTCGGCGGCATGGCTCGACCACGGGACGGGGCAGGTGCGGCGTGCGCGGGCGCTGTTCTTCGTGGTGGCCGGCTGTCCACTCGCGCTGCTGGCCGGGCTCCAGCTCCTGGTGACGGGTGACCGGGCGCTGGCCGGGTTCTTCGGGGTGCTGCTCGCGGTCGTGTGGGGCTGGGGGGCGCCCGGCGCGCTGTGGCGGACGGTGCGCGGGTGACGACGGCGTGACGGAACCGGCGCGTCCCCGCCGTCGTCTACGGCAGGGACATGATCAAGGCGGGCATACGGGGGAGTCGCGCTGTGGGCGCACTGGTGGGGCGTCGGCGGGCGCTGTGGGTCGTGGTGCTGGTGGTCGCGGCGCAGTTGGGGTTCGTGGCGTGGCCCGCGTACGCGTGCGGGTGCGGCGGGATGGTGCCCTCGGCGCGGTCGCGTATCGCGGTGGACCGCGAGGTGTCCGCCGTGCGGTGGGACGGGCGCACCGAGCAGATCGTGATGAGCCTCACCGTCAGCGGCGACGCGCCGGAGGCGGCCTGGATCATGCCCGTGCCGAGCAGGGCGGACGTGAAGCTCGGTGACAGGAAGCTCTTCGACGAGCTGGAGGCGCTGGCCGAGCCCGTACCCAGGGAACGCACGTACTTCTGGCCGAGGGACGGCGACTGGCCCTTCGACTCGTCGTCCGACATGGCCGGAGCGCCGCCACCCTCCGCCACCGCGCCGCCCGTCGACGTCGTGGGACGCGAACGGCTGGGCCCCTTCGACGTGGCACGGTTGACCGCGACCGACCCGGACGCGCTCAGCGGGTGGCTGAAGAAGAACGGTTTCGCGCTGCCGGAGCGGCTGAGCACCGAACTGGAGCCGTACGTCGAGCGCGAGTGGGAGTACGTCGCCGTCAAGCTCGCGCCTGAAGAGACGGGGGAGGGCGCGGCCCTCGGCGGCACCCTCGACCCGCTGCACCTCACCTTCGCCTCCGACACCCTCGTCTACCCCATGCGGCTGTCCCGCGCGGCCACGCAGCCGCAGTCGCTGGGCCTGTACGTGCTGGCCCCGCACCGCATGGAGCCCCGGAGCGCGATCGGGGGCGAGCGGCCCGAGGTGACGTACGCGAAGCGGCTGACGGCGGGGGAGCAGCCGGGGGCTGTGCGGAAGCTGGCGGGCGGGGAGACGTATGTGACCGCCGTCGAGCAGTTCTTCCCGCGTCCCCAGCAGATCATCGGCGACCATGTGCTCGCGCGGGCATCGTCGGACGAGGAGTTCCAGCGGGTGCGCTACGAGGGCACGCTGCTGCGCTGGGGCGGGATGCCCGCGTGGCTGGTCACGGTGGGCGGGGCGCTGGTGGTGCTGGCGGCCGGGACGACGCTGCTGGTACGGCGCGAGCGCGCGCGATCGTAGACAGCACGGGTGCAGGACGGGGCTGCCGCGCCGGGCCCGTGCCGGGTCCGTACCGGTGGTGACGAGGCGGACCCGGACCCCGCGTGTGCGGACGGAAACATGCCCCGGACAAGACTCCGCGGCTCTTAATGGCCGCGAAACGCCAGGGAAACAGCCCCCTTTGAAGCTGTGTCGAGCCCATGCCAAGGAGGACTCGATGCCCAGAGCCCGCGGCCCCGGCCGCCGCCCGGCGCCCACGGCACTCGCCGCGTGCACCCTGACCGTCGCCCTCGTCGCCTCCCTCACCGCCTGCGGCGCGAAGGTCGGTGACCCGCGAGCCGCGGGGCCGGACGGACAGCGGGCGCGGGCCGGAAGCGGGGCCCTCGTGGACGTCGGCGAGGACAGGGTCAAGGTCGGCCTGCTCAACTCCCTCTCCGGCACGATGGCCATCAGCGAGGTCACCGTCCGCGACGCGCTCCGGCTCGCCGTGGACGAGATCAACGCCGACGGCGGCGTCCTCGGGCGCAAGATCGTGCCGGTCAGCGAGGACGGGGCCTCGGACTGGCCGACGTTCGCGGAGAAGTCGCAGAAGCTCATCAAGAAGGACCGCGTCGCCGCCGTCTTCGGCTGCTGGACCTCCGCGAGCCGCAAGGCCGTCAAGCCGGTCTTCGAGCGCAACCGCTCGCTGCTCTTCTACCCGGTGCAGTACGAGGGCATGGAGCAGTCCCCGTACATCTTCTACTCCGGCGCCACCACCAACCAGCAGATCGTCCCCGCGCTGGACTATCTGCGGCAGCAGGGCAAGAAGTCCCTGTACCTGGTCGGCAGCGACTACGTCTTCCCGCGCACCGCCAACAAGGTCATCCGCGCCTACGCGAAGGCGCACGGCATGAAGATCCTCGGCGAGGACTACGCGCCCCTGGGCTCCACGGAGTTCAGCACCATCGCCAACAAGGTCAAGGCGTCCAAGGCCGACGCCGTCTTCAACACCCTGAACGGCGACAGCAACGTGGCCTTCTTCAAGGAGTACAAGTCGGCGCGGCTGACCCCCGCGAAGATGCCCGTCGTCTCCGTCTCGCTCGCGGAGGAGGAGGTCAAGGGGATCGGCCCGCAGTACCTGGAGGGCCAGCTCACCTCCTGGAACTACTACCAGACCACCAAGGGCGCGCAGAACGACGGCTTCGTGAAGGCGTACAAGGCGCGCTACGGGAAGGACAAGCCCACCTCCGACCCCATGGAGGCCGCCTACACCTCCGTCCACCTGTGGAAGGCCATGGTGGAGAAGGCCGGTTCCTTCGACGTCGAGAAGGTGCGGAAGGCCGCCGACGGGGTGACGTACGAGGCGCCCGAGGGCCGGGTCGAGATCGACGGCGACACCCAGCACCTCTACAAGACCGCGCGCGTGGGCCGTATCGGCTCCGACGGGCTGATCCGCGAGGTCTGGAACTCGGACGGGCCGATCAGGCCCGACCCGTATCTGAAGCGCGACGCCTGGGCCGACGGCCTCTCCTGACGGCACCTCGCGACGGCCGCTCCTGACGGCCCGTCATCCGACCCGCCCTGGGCGACCGTCTCCCCGCCACCCTCCCCGTACGGAGCCGCTCCGTGACCGTTCTCCTCACCCAGTCCTTCACCGGCGTCAGCATCGGCGCCGTCCTCCTCCTCATCGCCCTCGGCCTCTCGCTGACCTTCGGGCAGATGGGCGTCATCAACATGGCGCACGGCGAGTTCATCATGGCCGGTGCCTACACCACGTACGTGATCCAGCAGGCCATGGGCGGCGCCGGGCTGCCGCTGCTGCTCGCGCTGCCCGCCGCCTTCGTCGTCGCCGGGACCATGGGCGCACTGCTGGAGGCGCTGCTGATCCGCAGGCTCTACGCCCGCCCCCTCGATACCCTCCTCGTCACCTGGGGCGTCTCGCTGCTGCTCCAGCAGCTGGCCCGCGACCTCTTCGGTGCCCCCAACGTCTCGACCACCGCGCCCGAGTGGTTCACCGGCGCGACGACGGTGGCCGGTGACCTGTCGCTGCCCAACAGCCGCCTGTTCATCCTCGCCCTCGCGCTCACCGCCATCGCCGCGCTCACCCTCACCCTGCGGCACACCTCGCTGGGGCGGCGCATCCGGGCCGTCGTGCAGCACAGGGAACTGGCGGAGGCGTCCGGGATTCCGACGGCACGGGTGGACCGGACCACCTTCTTCATCGGCTCCGGGCTCGCGGGCGTCGCGGGCGTGGCGCTGACGCTCGTCGGGCCGATCGGGCCCGCGATGGGGACCAACATCATCATCGACGCGTTCCTCGTCGTGGTCGTCGGCGGTCTGGGGCAGCTCAAGGGCAGCGTCATCACCGCCTTCGTCCTCGGCCTCTTCCAGGCCGCCTTCGAATACTCCACCACCGTCAGCATCGCCAAGGTGCTGGTGCTGGTCGTCGTGGTCGCCTTCCTCCAGTGGCGGCCCCAGGGCCTCTACACCCTTCGCAGCCGGAGCCTCGCATGACGCCTCGCATGAAGCCCCGTATGACGCCTCGCCCGAACGACCGACGACTCGTCCGCCTGCGCGCGCCCCTCGGCTTCGCGCTCGGCGCCGTGGCCCTGTTCGCGGTGGCGCCGCTCGCGCTGTCCGAGTTCCGGCTCGGGCTGCTGGCCAAGTACCTGTGCGTCGCCATCGTCGCGCTCGGCATCAGCCTGGCCTGGGGCAGGGGCGGCATGCTCACCCTCGGCCAGGGCCTCTTCTTCGGCCTCGGCGGCTACGCCATGGCCATGCATCTGAAGCTCGCCGACGCGGGCCCCGGCAACCTGCCCGACTTCATGAGCCTCTACGGCACCGGCACCGAACTGCCCTGGTGGTGGGAGCCTTTCCGCAGCCCCGTCTTCGCCGTCGCCGCCGTGTTCGTCGTGCCGATGGCGGCTGCCGCGCTGATCGGGCTGCTCGTCTTCCGACGGCGGGTGCGGGGCGCGTACTTCGCGATCCTCAGCCAGGCGCTCACCGCCGCCTTCGCGCTGTGGCTGATCGGGCAGCAGCTCTCGACGGGCGGCACCAACGGCCTCACCGACATCCAGGGCTTCTTCGGCTACGACCTGAGCGACCCGGCCAACATGCGGATGGTCTACTTCCTCACCGCCGCCGTGCTGCTCGCCCTGATGGCCCTGGTCCGTCAGCTCTTCCTCTCCCGCTACGGCGAACTCCTCGTCGCCGTCCGCGACTCGGAGGAGCGGGTGCGCTTCCTCGGCTACGACCCGGCCAACGTCAAGCTCGTCGCCTATGTCGCGGCGGCCGGGATGGCAGGACTGGCCGGGGCGCTGTTCGTGCCCGCCGTCGGCATCATCTCCCCGGCGCTGATCGGGATCGTGCCCTCCATCGAGTTCGTCATCGGCGCCGCGATCGGCGGCCGGGCCAGCATGCTGGGCGCGGTGATCGGCGCCGTCGCCGTGGCGTGGGCCAGGAGCGCGCTGTCCGAGGAGTTCCCGGCGGCGTGGACGTACGCGCAGGCCCTGCTGTTCATCACCGTCGTCGCGTTTCTGCCCGGCGGGCTCGTGTCGCTGGGCGCGGTGCTGCGGCGGCGCGCACGGGGAGGGCGCCCGCGCGGCCCGGCGGAGCCGCCCCGGGCACCTGAACCCGCATCCGCATCCGAACCCGCATCCGTCCAGCACACCGGCAAGGAGGCAGCGGTATGACCATGACCGGAACCGGAAGCGAGCCGTCGGGCAGCGAACAGTCCGGCAGCCTGGAGGTGCGGGGCCTGCGGGTCACGTTCGACGGGTTCACGGCGGTCGACGGGGTCGATCTGACCGTCGGCGCCGGAGACCTCCGCTTCCTCATCGGGCCCAACGGAGCGGGCAAGACCACCCTCGTCGACGCGGTGACGGGCCTGGCCAGGGCCACGGGCTCGGTCCGCTTCGACGGCCGCGAACTCCTCGGCAGCAGCGTCCAGAAGATCGCCCGCGCGGGCATCGGGCGCACCTTCCAGACGGCGGCCGTCTTCGAGGAGCTGACCGTGCTCCAGAACCTCGACATCGCGGCGGGCGCGGGACGCGGCATCGCCACCCTGCTGCGGCAGCGCGCGACCGTACCCGAGAGCGTCGAACGTGCCCTGGAGACCACGGGCCTCACGGCGCACCGCGACAAGCCCGCCGGAACCCTCGCGCACGGCCAGAAGCAGTGGCTGGAGATCGGCATGCTGCTGGTGCAGGACGTGCGGCTCCTGCTGCTCGACGAGCCCGTCGCGGGCATGAGCCACGACGAGCGCGAGGCGACGGGGCGACTGCTGGAAGAGGTCGCGGAGGAACACACCGTCGTGGTCATCGAGCACGACATGGACTTCCTGCGCTCCTTCGCGCGCAGCGTGACCGTGCTGCACGCGGGCGCCGTACTGAGCGAGGGGACGGTGGCCGAGGTACGGGCCGACCCCCGCGTCCAGGAGGTCTACCTCGGCCACGAGGCGCCAGCTTCGCCGTCCGCGGCCTCCGCGTCGTCCGAGGGCGCGTCGGCGCCCGTGGCCCAGGAGGTCTGACCGGTGCTGGAGATCGACAACCTGACGGCCGGATACGACCGCACCACGGTCCTGCACGGCGTCTCGCTCACCGTCCCCGACGAGGGCGTCGTCACCGTCCTCGGCCACAACGGCGCGGGCAAGTCCACCCTGCTGCGCGCCGCGACGGGCCTGCTACGTCCGCGCGGCGGCACCGTCCGCCTCGACGGCGAGGACATCACGCGGCTGCCCGCGCACCGCCGGGTGCGGCGCGGCATGGCGTACGTACCGCAGGGCCAGCAGAGCTTCCCGCACCTCACCGTGCGCGAGAACCTCCGGCTCGTGGCCGACGGACAGCCCTCCGGCGCACGCGAGGCGACGGCCGACGCGCTCGACCTGTTCCCCGCGCTGCGCGAGCTGATGACCCGCCGTGCCGGGCTCCTCTCCGGCGGCCAGCGCCAGCAACTCGCCCTGGCCCGCGCCCTGATCACCCGCCCCCGGCTGCTGCTGCTCGACGAGCCGACGGAGGGCATCCAGCCCTCCGTCGTCGCCGAGATCCAGCAGACCGTCCTCACCCTGAGCGCGCGCGGCGGCCTCTCGGTCCTGCTCGTCGAACAGCACATCGACTTCGCCCTGCGCGCCGCCGACCACTACCACGTCCTGGAGGCGGGCCGCATCACCTCGCAGGGCGCGGGCGACGGGGAGGCGGAGTCGGCGGTACGGGAGGCACTGGCGGTGTGACGCCGCCCGCCGCCTACCGCCAGGATCCCGGCGCGAGCCCACCCCACACGTCGTCGACGCCAACGGCTACGAGGGCCCGCCCGAGGTGCGGGACTTCGGGATCGCCGAGGGCACCCCTGTGCGGCGAGGCGTGAGTCCCGCGTCGACGGAGGCACGGCGAAAACACGTTGCGAGGCCGCGCGCGCGTGCGCGAGGCTCGGCGCATGTCCCAGAACGCGCCCGGCGGCGCCACGGGGGTGGCCGCCCTCTTCTCGCACGGCCGGCTGACCGCGATCCCGCGGAAGGCGGCCCGCCGCGAGCAGCTGCTCGTACACCTCGCGCAGACGCTCTTCGAGCGGGACCGCGCGTACAGCGAGCCGGAGGTCAACGAGGCGCTGCGGACGGTGCACGAGGACTGCTCGGCGCTGCGCCGCTATCTGGTCGAGGCGGGCCTGCTGGCCCGGACCAGAGACGGGGGAAGCTACCGCCGGGCCGGGTGAAGCGACCCCGGCCCGGCGTGTCCTGGTGGCCGACGGGACAGCCGGGCGGAGGCATACGTCGAGCGCCGCGCGGGCCTTCGTGTTCGGTTACCGCCTTCCCAGCGCCCGTTCGCCGGGTGCGCAGACCTCGCGCAGTGCGGCCAGTTCGCCGGGTGACAGGTTCCGGGCGGCGGAGCCGCGTCTGCCGCCGCCGTCGAGCAGGGCGCTGCCCTCGTCCAGCCACTCCGGGAGCGGCTTCACGCCGATGAAGGCGGCCAGCCGGGTGAGTTCGCCGTGCGGGTCGTCGAGCAGGTCCTCGTACGCGAGCGTGGTCCGTACGGACTCGGGCAGCGCCGCCAGATCCCGTACTCCCTCCTCGATGAGCCGCGACCACAGCTCGCCGAACCGCTCGACGGGCACGGGCCGGTCCATCAGCACCCCCGGTTCGAAGCGCTCGGCCAGCAGCGCGGCCAACTCGGGCGGCAGGAGCGCGATGTGCTCCTCCGTCAGCTCGCCCGGCGACTCCAGGCCGCACAGCTCCGCCATCTCGTACAGCGACCGGATCAGGCGGTAGCCGGAGTGGCGGCTCATGGACAGGGCGCAGTCGGGCCCGTCGCGGTACAGGTGCACGAAGCGGGCGTGGGGGAAGAGGGTGCGCAGGACGGGCACATGGCCGAGGGAGTAGCCGGAGCGCTCGACGGTCGCGCCGGTGCGGCCTGTCAGCTCGGCCAGGGTCGCGAACAGTGCCTCCCAGTGCGCGGCGGGCTCCCGTACGGGCCAGCTCTCGACGGTGGGCGTGAGCGTGTCCAGCAGCCCGTCGGGGTCGTCGCTCAGGTGGGGGAGCGTCATCAGGAGGATCGCGGGGATGCCCGTGGTCTCGGCGCTGTAGCGGGTCGAGGGGAGGCGCGGGTACAGGAACTCGGGCAGGGGCACGCCGCTGCGGATCATCCTGTCGAAGACGGGTGTCGGGCCCGCGACGTGCGACCAGAACTCGGCGCCGTCGAGCGGCTCTTCACTCAGGACGCGGGGCGCCATGACGGAGGCGAACAGCTCGTTCAGGCTCAGGACGCCGGGGTGCAGATTGACGATCCGGGACAGGGTCGTCGAGCCGCTGCGGCCGGTGCCGACGATGAAGGTCAGGTTCTGCTGTCTGTGCTTCTGCTGTCTCTGCTGTGTGGACACGCCCGCTTACTGCCCGCGACGAGGTACCCGTACGCGCGGGTGCGCGGGAGCCTGTGCGGGTGCCCTCCCGCTCACCCTCACACCGTGAAGTCCGGCTCGGCCGGTGCCCGCTTGAACTCGTAGAAGCCCGCGACCCCCGCCATCAGCAGCACCCCGTCCCACAGCCGTCCGGCCGCCTCGCCGCGCGGGGTGGGGGAGACGCACGGGCCGAAGAAGGCCGTCGTCGCCCCGCCGCCGTCAACACCGCCGTCGGCGGGGCGCACGGCGATCACCGGGGTGCCGACGTCCTCGCCGACGAGGCCGGTCCCCGCCTCGTGCGAGGCGCGCACCGCCGCGTCGTACGCCGTCGAACCGCCCGCCTCCGCCAGCCGCTCCGGCAGCCCCGCAGCGGCCAGCGAGGAGGGGAACAGGGTGCGCCAGTCCCAGTCCCCGCCCAGGTGGAGGCGGGTGCCGAGCGCGGTGTAGAAGCGGCCGAGCGCCTCGTGCCCGAACTCCTCCTCCACGGCGGCGCAGACCCGTACGGGCATCCACAGATAGCCGTCAGGGTCGCCCTCGGGATCCTCGTCCAGGTGCTCATTGAGCACCGACAGGCTCATCACCCGCCACCGCACCGAGACGGGCCGCACCGTGGCCACCTCCAGGAGCCAGCGCGAGGTGATCCAGGTGTACGGGCACGCGGGATCGAACCAGAAGTCCGCGACGTACGCGCCCTCGCGGGGCTCCGCCGGGCGGCCGGCCGGTTCGTGCTGTCGCTGCGCCATGGGCCGAGACTAGACGAACGGTTCGACCGGCCCGGTGGCTACGACTCCTCGGCGGAGGGCCGTCGCACCTCGAAGTGGAAGCACCCGTATTCCACTGCCCGGACATGCGCGAGCACCACGCCCGGGTCGGCGAACGCCTCGTCGAAGGCCGCGTCGAAGCCTGCCGTGGCGTCGGCCGGGATCTCCAGAAGGCGGCCACCCGCGATACGGCCCCGGGTGCTGTAGCGGCGCACGGTGCGCAGGGCGCCCGGCCGGGCGAAGGGGTAGTCCTCGCCGGGGGTGAACCCGCCGCAGTCGTCGGCGTGGATGAAGACGGGACCCTGTTCGTCGTACGCGCCCGGATCCGCCCCCTTCGAGGCGGCCCAGCGACGCAGCGGCGCGTACGAGACGAGGGCGATCCGCTCGCCGGGCGTGATGGGGCGGAGGCAGCAGCGCAGCGGGGATCCCGCATCGTCGCCGGTCGCGATGTACGGGGCGCAGGGCTGTCCCGCGTCGTCGGTGACCCGTAGTTGCCCGAGAGCGGCTGCGTCGACGGGGAGCACGGTGTACTTGAGCATGAGCCCCATGCTCGGTCGACGCCCGTGTGTCCGCTGGCGGGAAATGGACGTCACGTTGGCGCGTGCCCGCGCCGGCCGACGTCGCGCTGGACGTCTTCGCCCCGCGCGGGGGCTGAGTCAGGAGCCCTGCGGGGCCGGGGCAGCGTGGCGGTCGGCCACGCGGTCGTGGCCGGTTCTGCGGTTGTAGACGCCTGCTATCCGAGCGGTCAGCGACCGGGGCAGCAGCCGGGGCACGAGGGTGAGGACGCGGTCGGAGGCACGGCCGGGGAACGAGGTCGACCGGCCCCGCGCGAAATCGTCGAGAGTCCTGGCGGCGACGCGGTCCGGGGCGACGGCCTTCGGGTTCATGACGGCCGTCGTCCCGTCGAAGAATCCGGTGTCCGTGGCACCGGGGTGGGTCGCCATCACCCGGACACCGGTACCGCGCAGCTCCTCGGCGAGTGCCTCGGTGAAGGAGAGCACGAAAGCCTTCGTGGCGCTGTAGCCGGCCTGATACGGCAGGGGCTGGAAAGCCGCGGTCGAGGAGACGTTGATGATGCCGCCGCGACCGCGAGCGAGCATGCTCCGCCCGATGTGGTGCACCAGTCCCATCAGAGCGGTCACATTCAGGTCGACCGATCGCGCGTTGGGCTCGTAAGGGCGGCTCAAGAAGGGCCCCACCGCGCCCATGCCCGCGTTGTTGACCAGCAGGTCCACGGTCAGCTCCCGCTCCTGGAGCGTGTCGGCGACCACCTGCGGCGACCGCCGGTCCGTCAGGTCCGCGGCGATCACGTCGATCCGGACGCCGTACGCCGACCGCAACTGTTCGGCGAGCTTGTCGAGCGCGTCGGCGGAGCGTGCCACGAGGACGAGGTGCGCCCCGCGTGCGGCCAGCTCGCGGGCGAAGGCTTCCCCCAGCCCCTTCGACGCGCCGGTGACCAGGGCCGTCTGCCCGGTGTAGTCGTGCATGAGTGATTCCCTTCCGATCCATTCCGAGGGCGCCCGTCGCCGGGCACCCCGAATTTTGCTTCGAGGCTCGAACCATACTCCTTCGAGCATCGAAGTAAAGATGTATCCTCGGTGCCATGGCGCGGAGCATCCTCGAAGCGGCAGTGCTCGCCCATCACACGGCGGTGATGCAGGCGAACGACCGGCTGACGGCGGCATTGGCCGAGCACGGGCTGACCCATGCCACCGCTCAGGCCCTCTGGGCGATCGATCCCGACGAGGCGCCGCCGTCGATGAAGACGATCGCGCGGCGCGTGTTCTGCAACGCGCCCAACCTCAGCTTCGTCATGAAGCAGCTCACCGGACGCGGGCTGGTCGAGAGGACCGTCGATCCCCACGACCGGCGCTCACGCGTCGTCAACCTCACCGACGACGGCCGCCGGGTCCGCGAAGCGGTCATCGAGGCGGCGCTGGGGACGAGCCCGCTCGCCCGGCTGGAGCCCGACGAGCTGCGCGAACTCGCCGCCCTCCTGAACAAGGCGCTCCAGTCCCTGGGCGAGCCCGACCCGGCGTGACATGACCCGGTCGAAGACGGATCGCTAGTGCCGCGTCGCGTGGTTCCCGGCCAGTGCCTCGGCGAGCCAGGGGTGGACGGGGAGGAGGTGCGGCACCTCCTGCCAGCCGTTGACGGCCCACACCAGCCGCCAGTACCGCTCCACGCGCGGGTCGTGGGCGCGCGCGAACCGCTGGGCCAGCCACTCCCTGAACTCCGCGTCGGGGGTGCGGTCGAGGGCCTCGGCGAACCGGGGCACGAGGTCGTCGACGACGGGGGCGGCCTCGTCGTCGAGCGGATCGACGCCCGCAGCGCGGGCCCCGGCGATCCGCTCGCGGGCGTACTCCATGAGCGCGGCGCCTGCGGCGGTGTCGATGTCCGGCGCGCGCCCGGTGGCCTGCTCGACGGCGGCCCGGCGCAGGCGCGCACGGAAGTCCGGGTCGCCGACCAGCTCGGCGAGTTCCACCCAGGCGGCGACCTGCTCGGTGGACGGGTCCTCGGGGAGATCGGGAGCGGCGGCGCGCACCATGGCCTCGGCGGCCCGGCCGCCGTCCGCGTCCCCCGCGCCACCGTCCGCGCCGGGCAGGTTCTCCGGGCCCGGCGCGGTCTCCGGGCCGAACGTGTCCGTCACGAAATCGTCGATCAGGCGTTGGCGTTCGTCGGCTGACAGTTGGGTGAGTCGGTGCATGAGCTGGGTCTCCTCGGGGTCTGACCCGGATCCGGCGACGACCCGCAGCACGCTCCGGCGCAGCCGCAGCGTCCTGATCTGCGTGTCGAGGGCCGCGGCGTGCGCCTCGGCGACGTCCGCCATCGACAGCTCGCGGTCCAGCACCCGTCGCACCGTGGCGAGGCCGATGCCCAGTTCGCGCAGGGTGCGGACGAGTTCCAGACGGAGCAGCGCCGCATGGTCGTAGAGCCGGTATCCGGCGGGATTTCGGCCGGCCGGTACGACCACGCCCGCGTCGGACCAGAACCGGATCGTCCGCACGGACAAGCCGGTGCGCCGGGAGAGTTCACCGATCGCGTAGAGGGTCGTACCGTCCATGTCCCCACCCTGCTGTCTCCAGCCGCTGGAGACTCAAGTCAGGGCGCCCGCCCCTTTCTCCTCGCCGTTCCCCGGCGACAGCAGTGGCACGCGCCACACGATCCGGGTGCCAGGCCGTGGGCCCGTCCCGCCGCCGGGCGCCGTGGCCCGCGCGAGAACCGGGACCGTGTCCAGGCTCCCGTCCGGGCCCCCGTCCGGGCCGCCGTCCGCGATCTCGTCCGCGGGCTCGTCCATGGGTTTGTCCATGGCACCGTCCATGTGCTCGCCCGGCAGCCGCGCGGGAGTGATCTCCAGCGTGCCGCCGAGGAGTTCGGCGCGCGAGCGCATGTTGGCCAGGCCGCCCGTGCGCGGCACGTTCTCGCCCACGCCCACACCGTCGTCGGTGACGGTGAGGACGATGTGCGCGTCGACCGTCAGCGTCACATCGGCGCGACGGGCGTGCGCGTGCCGGGCCACGTTGCTCAGGGCCTCCACCAGCACCGCCAGCACCTGGTCCGCCGTCTCCTCGGGGATGTCCGTGTCGACCCGCCCCTCCATCCGCAGCGAGGGGGTGAAGCCCAGCGCCTCCGCCGAGGTGGCGACGGCCTTCGTCATCAGCCGCCGCAGACCGGCACCGCCACCGGACAGCGCGCTGCCGCCGACCTCGCCGCCCGCCGCCTCCTCGCCGGAGGAGCGCAGCGCGAAGATGGTGGAACGGATGATCTTGATGGTCTCGTCGAGGTCGTCCACCGCGCGCCCGACCCGCTCGGACGCCTCCGGGTGGTCGATCAGCCTGCCCGCGCTCTGGAGCGTCATCCCGGTGGCGAACAGCCGCTGGATCGCGAGGTCGTGCAGATCGCGCGCGATGCGGTCCCTGTCGTGCAGCAGCGCCAACTGCTCCGACTCCGCCCTGTGCCGGGCCAGTTCCAGCGCGAGCGCCGCCTGACCCGCGAAGTCCGAGAGCAGCCCGACCTCCGTCACGTCGAAGGGGCTGCGCTCCGCGAGGCGGCTCAGGCGCAGCGCGCCCTGCACCCGTTCCCCGGCCAGCAGCGGCACGGCGACGGTCGGCCCGTACGCGTCCTCCAGGCCGGGGAAGGCGTGGGCGCGCGGGTCGGAGCGCAGATCGGCGGTGACCGCGGGTCTGCCGGTGCGCGCGGCGAGTCCCGCGAGGGTGTTCTCGTACTCGACGGCCTGCCCTGACAGTTCGGCGGCCAGCTCGCCCACGGCGACGTCCACGCGCAGCACGTCGGCGCCCAGGTCGGGCACCAGGACACACGCCGAGTCCGCCTGGGCGACCTCCAGGGCGCGCCGCGCGATGAGGCTCAGCACGTCGCTGGCGTCGGCGCCGCTCAGCAGGGAGCGGGTGATCTCGCCGAGCGCGGCGCCCCACTCCTCGCGGCGGCGGCTCTCGGCGTAGAGCCTGGCATTGTCGATCGCGACCCCGGCCGCGACGGACAGCGTGGTGAGGACGGCCTCGTCGTCCGTGTCGAAGCGGGAGCCGCCGCGCTTCTCCGTCAGATACAGGTTCCCGAACACCTCGTCCCTGACCCGGATCGGCACCCCGAGGAAGGTCCGCATCGGCGGGTGGTTCGCGGGGAAGCCGTAGCTGGCCGGGTGCTCGGCGAGGTCGTTGAGCCGCAGGGGCTCCGGGTGGCGGATCAGCTCACCGAGGATGCCGTGGCCCTGGGGGAGGGGGCCGATGCGCGCGGCCAGCTCGTCCGAGATGCCGACGGGGAGGAAGCGGGAGAGCCGCCGCCCGTCGCCGATCACGCCCACGGCGCCGTACTCCGCGTCGGTCAGGACGATCGCGGCACGCACGATCCGCTCCAGCACCTGCGCCAGGTCGAGTTCGCGGCCGACGCTGAGCACGGCCTCCAGCAGGCTGTGCATCCGGTCCTGTGTCTTACGGGCGGCGTCCAGCCGCGACTGCAACTCGTCCAGTAACTGGTCCAGCCGGAGCTGCGGGAGCCAGCTCTCGCGCCCGGTCCCCAGCGTGTACTCCGGGGCGTGGTCCGGGGTGCGATCCGGAGTGTGCTCCGGGGCCCGGTCCCGTGCCTGACCTCGCGCCTGGTCCTCGGAATCCGCCATACGACCTCCGGGGGACGTGTCGCGCCGCCAGTGCGGCGCCCGGAACAGCAGATTACTCGCACTCGCGGGGGCCGAACGGCCCCTTACCGACGGCCTTTCAGGGCATAAGGCTGTGGAGCAGCCAGCGGGTTCCGGGACGACGGCGACGACAGCGGACGACAGCGAAGGCGGACGGAAGCGGATCCGGTGTGGGGGCAGCGGAAAGCGGGTCCGGGAATCTGAGGAGGGACATGCCGCACAGCGACGTGGGGAACGGCGGTGAAGCCCCGGAGGGCTGCGGCGCCGGGGGGAACGCAGCGGGAGGCGGCCCGTACCAGCAACAACATCAGCAACTGCACCAGCAGCAGAATCAGCATCAGCTCCCTATCCGGGTCTTCCTGCTCGACGACCACGAGGTGGTGCGCCGCGGTCTGCGCGACATGCTCAGCGCCGAACCGGACCTCGAAGTGGTCGGCGACGCCTCCGACGCGCGCCAGGCACTCGTCCGCGCCCCCGCGCTGCGCCCGCACGTGGCCGTGCTCGACATCCGGCTGGGCGGTATGGACGAGGGAAGCGACCAGGAGGGCATCGAGGTCTGCCGGGAACTGCGGGCCCGCATGCCGGACCTCGCCTGTCTGATGCTCACCTCCTTCGACGACGACGAGGCGCTCTTCGACGCGATCATGGCGGGCGCCGCCGGTTATGTGCTCAAGCAGATCAAGGGCTCCGATCTGGTGTCGGCCATACGCACCGTCGCGAGCGGCAAGTCCATGCTCGACCCTGGTGCCACGGCCCGCGTGATGGAACGGCTGCGTGCCCCGCACAGCCGTCCGGGGCCGCCCGGACTGGCCCACCTCTCGCCCCGTGAGCGGCAGGTGCTCGAACTCATCGGAGAGGGACTGACCAACCGTCAGATCGCGGAACGGCTCTTCCTCGCGGAGAAGACCGTCAAGAACCGCATCTCCTCGCTGCTGGCCAAGCTGGGGGTGGGGCGCAGGGTGCAGGCGGCGGTGATCGCGGAGCGGCTGCGCGAACGCGCGGACGGGCAGGGGCCGCACGACCGCGCGGACGTGCCGGGCCCGGAGGAGGGGTGAGCCCTGCCCTGCTGCCGCACGCCTGCCCGCCCCGCTCAGCGGCCCGAGCTGATGCCGATCAGCAGGGCCAGGACGAGCGCGCTGAGCGACGAGCAGTAGGCCAGGACCTCGACGCGGCTCAGCGGAAGATCTAAGCGCACAGGCCGCACCCGGCAGCGCGGGCACTCGCAGGGCGGCATTTCGGGGCGGGGCTGGAACCAGCTATCGGGCAGCGTGTCAGGGCCGGGCGGGCTCTCTTCGATGTGCTGGGTCGGCCCCCATGTCTTTCCCCCGTCGCGGCTGACGCGCATGCGCATCCGGCTCACCGCGGGAGTCGGCGGGCTCTTCGGCTGGGAGGGGGGCTCCGGAGGTGGGGTCACCGCGGTTCTTCTCCTGGCAGGTCAAGGGGTAGTTCGGTTCAGTGACCAGGGTCACAGCGCGGGGGTTACTCTGAGAAGTGATGTGGTTCCGGAGCGACGTCGAGGAATGAGTGAGGCATATGCCAGGCCCCCGCGAGCTGGAGCCGTCCGCCAGCTTGGAGGAGTACCTGGGCGGCAAGGTGCGCGACGCCCGTGTCTCCCATCGCTGGACGCAGCGCGAACTCGCGACCAAGGTGTTCAGCTCCAACTCCGTGATCAGCGCGATCGAGTTGGGCGACGAAGTGCCGTCCAGGGATCTGGCCCGCAAGCTGGGCCAGGTGCTCGACCTGGGTGATGACCTGGTGAACCTCGTGAAGCTGTTGGAGGTTCAGCAGGTCAAGGACTACGCCCGCGAGTTCCTGCGCAAGCAGCTCGAAGCCACGGTGATGCATGAGTTCTCCACCAACGTTCCTGGGCTACTCCAGACCGAGGATTACGCGCGGCTGTCGATGCGGGCTGGTGTGGTGGCGGATGTCGAAGGCGCTGTCCGGGCTCGTATGGAGCGACAAGCGCGCATCTGGGGCAGGGACGACCCGCCCCGGATGTGGGCGGTACTGGACGAGGCGGCCCTGTATCGGCAGATGGGTGCCCCCGACGTGGCCCGAGGCCAACTGGCCCACCTGCTGGCCGTCCAGGAACAACCGCACGTAACGGTGCAGGTGCTGCCCAACTCCGCCCCGGGGATCACGGGTTATCTGTCCTTGCTCACGATGCCGGACGGTCAGCGGTTGGCGTACAGCGAGGGCTACGCCACGGGACAGGCGACGGCAGAACCAGGGGAACTGGCGGTGAGACAGGAGGTCTACGATCGGCTGCGATCCTCCGCCCTCCCGGCAGGGGCATCGACAGTCCTCATCAAGGAAGCGATGGAGCGTAATGGCTGAACAGCCCGAATTTCTTAAGTCCAGCTACTCCGGCCAGCAGAACGACGCCTGCGTAGAGGCTGCTACCAATCTGGTGGCCGGGCCCGTGCTCGTTCGTGACTCCAAGGACATCGCTGTTCCGGCCGTCGCCGTGAGCCGTGACGCTTGGACGGCATTCCTGGCGGACCTCTAAGAGCTTGAGTACGTCCTAGGGTCCCGGCAGCAGCACGCCGCTGGGGCCCTTGCTTTTTGCCGCCGACTTCGGCTTTTTCGCTGCCGTAAAGAGGGCCACGGGGCGCCCGCGCGTAACGGGACACGTGCGCGGGGACACGTACGGGCGCGGGCACACCAGCCCCAGGCACCATGTCCCCGCACGAGGAGGAGTCGGCCATGACCGAGCGGAGCGCCCTGGACCCGGCCCCGGACCCGGCCCCGGGCGCGGACCTGGGCGCGGACCCGGACCACCCCGCGCCCGCGCCGCCCGCCTTCCCCGCCGAGGAGTACGCGGAGCGCCGCGCCGGTGTCCGTGCCGCCATGGCACGCGACGGCTTCGGCGCCCTGCTCGTCACCGCGCCGGAGGACGTCCACTACCTCTGCGGCCTCGACCACCAGGGCCACTTCGCCGTCACGGGACTGCTGCTGCCGCTGGAGGGGACGCCGGTGCTGGTGGAGCGGGAGATGGAGGCGCCGACGGCCGCCGCGCAGACACACGGCTGCGCGCACGTCGGCTACGGCGACGGCACCGACCCCGCCGACGCGCTGCTCGACGTGCTGCTCGACGCGCTCCGCGACCTCGCACCGCTGCCCGGCCACCCCGGCCTTCCCGGCCTTCCCGGCACGCTCGGCTACCAGGCCGACTCGCTCAGCCTGCCGCCCGCCGTCTGGGACCGGCTCCGGGAGCGCGGCCCGTCGGGCATGGGCTGGGCCGACTGCGGCCCGCTGCTCACCGGGTGCCGGTCCGTGCACACCCCGCGCGAGACCGAGCACATCCGCACGGCCGCACGCCTCTCCGACCTCGCCATGGAAGCCGGACTCGCCGCGGCCGCGGCGGGCGCCCGCGAGAACGAGGTGGCCGCCGCCGTGCACGACGCGATGCTCCGCGCGGGCGGCGGCCTCCCCGCCTTCGCCCCGCTCGTACGCACCACGGACCGGCTCGACCAGGAGCATCTGACGTGGTCGACGCGCCGTATCGGCCCGGACGACGCCGTCTTCCTCGAACTGTCCGCCGCCTACGGCCGCTACCACGCCCCGCTCGCCCGCCTGCGCCACCTCGGCCAGGACACGGCGGCCCGCGACGCGCGCGCGGCGGAGGCGTCGCACGAGGCGATGGCGGCGCTGTGCGCGGCGCTGCGGCCCGGCGAGACGGCCGAGGGGGTCTTCCACGCCTGGCGCTCCGTCATGGACCGCGCCGTGGGCGGCACCTACCGGCGCCACCACTGCGGCTACCTCGTCGGCATCGGCTTCCCGCCCGGCTGGATGGGCGGCAGCCGCACCCTGCGCCCCGGCAACACGATGGTCCTGCGCGCCGGGATGACCCTCCACATCCAGTCCTGGATGCTCGACGCCCACGTGGGCCGCCACGCGCTCTCCGACACGGCCCTGGTCACGGACGACGGCTGCGAGGTGCTGACGCGCACACCCCGCTGACCTGTTGAGGGGATCCGGTTCCGGGTACGGGTCCGCGCGGCACCCGTCGTGCCCCGTCAGGCCTCGCCGTCCCGCTCGGCGGCGTCCCGCTCCGGTGCGGGCAGGCCCGCGGCGAGCAGGCCGAAGGACTCGTCGACGAGACCGAGGAGCGAGTCGGCGCCCGTGCCGGGGTCCCAGGCGCGCATCGCCGTACGGAACGCGGCGAGGCCCGCGCCCGCCAGGAGCCGCGGATAGCGGGCGTCCTCGGGGAGCCCGGTGCGCTCGGCGACGGCGCAGGCGACGGCCTCCTCCATGCGCCGGTTGCTGTGCAGCAGCCGCGGGATCAGCTCCGGGTACCGGCGCAGCAGGGCGCCGCGCGAGTGCCACCCGGGGTCGGCCACGAGCGCGGGCACGGCGTCGTGGATGGTCCGGTGCAGCGCGGGGAGCGGGGGTTCGTCGGACGGGCGGTCCCGCACGCCCTTGACGAGCTGGTGCGTCAGCCGGTGGTCCCAGTCGAAGACCGCGTCGTCCTTGGTCTCGAAGTAGTTGAAGAACGTGCGCGGGGAGACGCCCGCCGCCTCGCAGATGTCGTGCACCGTGACGGCCGAGGGCCCCTTGTCCAGATACAGCTCGACGGCCGCGGCACGCAGTGCCGACCGCGTCTCCAGCTTCTTCCGCTCCCGCAGCCCTGACGAGGGAGAGTCCGCAGCCGGGGGAGGGTCCTCGGCGCTCGCCGTTCTTCTCGACTCCACCTTCCGTACAGTAATGCATTTTTGCACTCGTGCACGTTTCTGTTAGCGTAGCTAATTATTGGCCATGCCATTCAATATGGCGTGGATCACGCGACAGTGCGCAGCGAGAGGCGAGGAGGCGGACCACGTCCATGGCCGAAGAGCAGACGGGAACACAGGCCAACGCGGAAGCGGGAGCGGGGGGAGAAGCGGAGGAGAAGTCGGACCTGCGCGCGACGCTGCGTACGCTGGCGTCGACGCTGTGGTTCCCGGCCTTCTTCTTCACGGGATTCCTGGTCTGCTATCTGCTGCCGTTCCACAACCCGACCCCGCACCACGTCGAGGTCGCGGTCCCCGGGCACGCCGCCGTGCAGATCCAGGAGGCGCTGGACCAGAAGAGCCCCGGCGCCTTCGACATCGTGCAGGTCTCGGACGCGGGCGCAGCGCGCGACGCGGTGACCGACCGTGACGCCACCGCCGGATACGTACCGGACGCGGGCAACCCGCAGTTGTTTGTCGCCAAGGCCGACGGCTACTCGCTGGAGTCCGTGCTCCAGAAGACCTTCACCGCCGTCGCGCAGCAGAGCGGCGGCCACCTCCACATGCACGACGTCGCCCCGACCGCCGCGGGCGACGGCATGGGAACCGGGCTCTTCTACCTCGTGCTCGCCTGCACCATCCCGTCGTACGTGATGGTGATGATGCTGCTGAGGGCCACCACCTTCGGGCGCCGCAAGAAGATCATCACCCTCGCGGCGGCTGGCGCGGTGATCAGCGTCGTCGCCTACCTCGTCGGCCTCTCGATGGACGTGATCCCGAACAAGCCGCTGGCGATCCTGTTCCTGTTCCTGATGACGCAGGCGGTGGCGCAGACCTCGTACGGTCTTGTCCCGTTCTGCAAGCAGTTCTTCCCCGGCGTGGCCATGGGCCTGTTCGTGCTGCTGAGCATGCCGTCCAGCGGTGGCGCCATCCCCGTCCAGATGGTGCCCGGCTTCTTCCGCGCGCTGCACCCGATCATGCCCATGGGCAACCTCATCGAGGCGCTGCGCGGGCTGTTCTACTTCGACGGTACGAACGTCGTGCGCCCCGTGCTGGTGATCTGCTGCTGGGTGGTCGTCGGCGCCGCGCTGCTCGCCCTCGGCGCGTGGCGGGAGCGGCGTGCGCTGGCCCGCGAGTCGGCCGGGGACGAGGAGGAGGTGCCCGAGCCGCCGGTGGAGGACCCCACCTTCGAGCTCCAGCAGCCCAGCGCCCTCCCCCCGCACAAGCACCGCATCGGCCAGTCCGAGCCCATGCTCACGGGGTGCGTCGCCGACCCGCAGGGGCAGCCGCTCAAGGGTGTCGCCATCACCGTCACCGGCACGCACGGCCGCGAGCTGGTGCGCGCGATGACCGACGGCAACGGCGAGTACGCCGCCACGGGCCTCCCCGAGAGCGTCGTCAACGTGATCGCCAGCTCGCCCGACCGGCTCGCCGCCGTGTCCCGCGTGCTCGTGCGCGACGGGCACCCCGTGCGCCAGGACTTCCAGCTGGAGCCCCGCGCGCGGCGCCCCGTCCAGGCCGTCTCCGTCTGACCGTCTGAGAAGCAGCCGCCCACTCCTGTGCTGCGTGCTGGTCACCAACCGGCGCGCGAGCGACCGCATCGAGACCGCCCTGCGCCACGCGGAAGCGGCACGCGACGACGTACGGCACCTGCTGGCCACGGGCGCCACCGGCACCGGAGCCCCGTACGAGGAGGCGGGCCGGGCCCGCGACAGGCTGGCCGCGGCACTCGGCGAACTGCGCGAGGCCGTGGGGACCGCCTCGGGCGAGTGGTGGCGGCGCGCCCTCCCCGAGGAGCGCGTCGCCCTCGCCGAACGCGAGGGCCACCGTGACCTCGCCCAGCTCATCCGCAGGCTGACCCCGCCCGTCATGGCCGCCTGAACCCCGCGCCGCGCCTGCGGCGGACGGACGGGAGAATGGCGGGGGCGGGGCGGTGAGAGGAGAGACCTTGACGCCTCCCCCTCATATGGATGAGGGGGATTCCTAGCTCACGTTGCCTGCGGCCCGGCGGGCGCGCAGGGCTTGCACGATCAGCACTAGCCGGGGTGCAGACCAGCCCGGAGCAGCATCACACGTGCGGAGTTCTTGTCTCTGGGCGAGACGGCTCCGCATGTGGTGCAGGCATACGTTCTTTCGGAGAGGGGGAGTGCGTGCTTGGTTCTCGCTCCGCACCGCGCGCAGTCCATGGTGGTGTGCGCGGGATGGACCAGGTGCAGGATGCGCCCGTGCTTGCGGGCCATCTCCACCAGGGCCTGTTTGGTGGCGCCGATCGCGGCGTCGGCGGCCTTCCTCGCCATGGTGGACTTTGCCAGGAACTTCGGGCGGAAGTCCTCCACGGCCAGGGCGTCATGGTCGCGGACGACGCGTTTGGCCCACTTACGGCCGGTCTCGCGGCGCTGCCGGGCGAGCTTCTGGTGCGCTTTCGCTGTCTGCCGTTTCGCCTCGCGGTAGCCCTTCGACGCCGCTTGCCCCTTCGCAGGGCGGCGGCGGGCCATCATGCGCTGGTACCGGGCCAGCTTGTGCGCCGCCGTGCGCCCGTGCTGCGGGTGGGGGAGGTCATGGGCGTCGCTGGTGGTGGTGGCCGTCTCCCGCACGCCCCAGTCGATACCGATCACCGCGCCGGTCTGTGGCAGGGGCTCGGTTGCGGCGGCGAGGACGAACGACGCCCACCAGTGCCCCACCGCGTCCCGGTACACCCGCACCGAACTGGGGGGCTGGGGCAGCTCCCGCGACCACACCACCCGCACCACGATGCCTCCGGCCAGATGCAAACGGCCCTCCTTGAGGCGAAAGCCGCGCCGGGTGTAGTTCAGCGTGGGCAGCGCCTCGCGCTTCTTCTTGTACTTGGGCATCCCGGCACGCTGCCGCATCGGCAGCCGGGCCTTGATGTCCTTCAACGCTTTCGTCCGCGATGTGGCGAAGTCGCGGAGGAGCTGCTGCTGAGGGACCGAGGCGCCCTCCCGCAGCCACGGGATACGGGCACGTGCCTCGGTCAGCATCCTGTCCAACTGCGCGGGACCGCACGTCACACTTTCGCCACTCGCCCGGTGGTGCCGGTGCACCTGCTGGGATTTGGCGACCGCTTCGTTCCAGATCCACCGGCAGCGGTCCCACTCGGCTTCGAGCGCGGACCGGGCCGTGGACGACAGGCGCAGACGATAGGTGTACCGGACATGCCCGCGCCCCTCCGCCGCCTGCGCTTGCCCCGTCATACGCCCGAACCTATCCGCGAGGACTGACAATTGCGCACAACGGATCTTCGCAGACTCACTCACTCCGTCACCAAGTGGACGCCGGATTACCCTGACAGCGATCCGGCTGTCCCTCCCCTGCTGCACAGGGGCCCGATTCCGCCCCGGCCTGAACGCCGGAGCATCCTCGGAGAAGCCCGGTGAACGGGGAACGGAACGACGAGGGCGCGGAGGGTGTGGAGGACGTGGTCGCGGGGGTGCTACGGCAGTGGCAACGCGTCCACCCGGGCCTGGACACGGCCCCCATGGCCGTGATCGGCAGGCTCAACCGCTGCGCGGCGCTGCTGCAGCAGGCGGCCGAGGCACCACTGAGCCAGGAGGGGCTGACCCGCGCCGAGTTCGACATCCTCGGCACCCTGCGCCGCGTGGACCGGGAACTGACCCCGGGCCGCATCGCACGGGAGACCTTCGCCTCGGGCGCCGCGGTCACCAAACGGCTCAAGGAACTGGAACGCCGCGGCCTCGTCGTACGACGCCCCGACGAACGCGACCGCCGCGTCGCGCACCTCTCGCTCACCGAAGCGGGCAGCGAGCTGATCGACCGGCTGCTGCCGGAACAGCTCGGCTACGAGGCGGCCCTGCTCTCCGGGCTCGACGGTGCCCGCAGACAGGAGCTGTCCTCGGCGCTGGGCGAACTCCTGGTCGTGCTGGAGGGCCGTCTCGGCAGCGTCGTCGGCTGACCGGCTGACCGGCCGGACAACTTTCGCGCAGGTCACACGGCCTGCGGTCACTGGACGCAGCGGAAGCCCAGGTTGCCGGTGCTGGAGTCCGGGGTGTTGCCCGTGCGCGCTGCGACGCGGTAGCGGTTGCAGTACGAGTCGTGGCACAGATACGAACCGCCACGCATGGCCCGCCGCTCCTCGTCCTCGGCCCCGAAGGGACCCGCGCACCACTCCCACACGTTGCCGACGGTGTTGTAGAGCCCGTACCCGTTGGGCCGGTACGCGTCGGCGGGGGCGGTCCCGATGTGGCCGTCCTCCGCCGTGTTGACGACGGGGAAGCGGCCCTGCCAGATGTTGCAGCGCCACCGGCCGCGCGGCAGCAGCTCGTCCCCCCACGGGTAGCGGGCCTGGTCGAGGCCGCCGCGCGCCGCGTACTCCCACTCCGCCTCCGTCGGCAGCCGCTTGCCCGCCCACGCGGCGAACGCGGCGGCGTCCTCCCAGCTCACGTGCACGACCGGATGCCGCGCCCGGTCCCCGACGGAGCTGCCGGGGCCCTCCGGGGCCCGCCAGTACGCGCCCTCCACGCCGCGCCACCACGGTGTGCCGTCGGCCGGTGGGGCCGTCCGGACCACGGAGGGGTCCAGCAGCCCCGCGAACACATACGACCAGCCGAAGCGTTCGGCGCTCGTCACATAGCCCGTGTCCTTCACGAACGCCGCGAACCGCGTGTTCGTCACCGTCTGCGGGTCGATGCGGAACGCCTCGACGGTGACCTCGCGTACGGGTCCCTCGCCGTCACCGGGGTTCGCGGCCTCGTCCTCGTTGCCCATGCGGAACGTGCCGCCGGGGAGGGCCACCATCTTTGCAGGCCCCTCGGCCGCGGGCAGCCGCCGCGCCGGGGCCTGGGCGACGTGCGCGAGGTCCGTGCGGCCGACGGACGCGGGTGTGCCGGACGCACCGGGCCCACGGGACGTCGGAGCCGACGGAGCGCAGCACGAAGCGGGCCCCGCACCGGGGTGCTCCTGCTCCTGTTCCGGCTCCGGCTCCGGCTCCTGTTCCCGCGACCGCTCCCGCGATGACGACGTCATGTCCCGATCCCTCCGCGCGTCCCTCCCGTTCACGCGGCGAGCGTAACCCCGCCGCGTCGGCGCGGCGCCGACGGGCCTCCACGCGCCCGGGTGCCTACGATCGCAAGGGGGTCCCAGCCCACGACCCGGACGGTGACCTCGATGACCACGTCAGACCGCGCCTCCCGCGCCTCCCGCACACCCCACGACACCCCCGCCGGTCGTCCCGCGCGCGGACGCGGCCCCGTCGACGGTACGGCGGAGCCGGAGCGGCACGAGTACCGGCATCCGGCAGCCGGGTGGGGCGCGGCGCGGGCGGTGGCGGAGGTGCTCGTACGGGAGAACGCGGTCGTCGACGGCGTACGGGCCGTCAGCCGCATGAACCACGCCGACCGCGGCTTCGACTGCCCCGGCTGCGCCTGGCCCGACGACACGGGCGACCTGCACCTGGACATCTGCGAGAACGGCATCAAGCACGCCACCTGGGAGATGACCGGCAAACGCACGGACCGCGAGCTCTTCGCCGCGCACACCGTCACCGAGCTGCGAAGCTGGAGCGACTTCGCGCTGGAGAACCAGGGCAGGCTGACCGAGCCCATGGTCTACGACGCGGACAGCGACCGCTACACACCCATCTCGTGGCGGGACGCGTTCGCGCTGGTGGGCGGCGTGCTGCGCGGGCTCGGCTCGCCGCACGAGGCGTCGTTCTACACCTCCGGGCGGCTCAGCAACGAGGCCACCTTCCTCTACCAGCTCATGGTGCGCGAGTTCGGCACCAACAACATGCCCGACTGCTCCAACATGTGCCACGAGGCGAGCGGCCGGGGTCTGCACGCCTCGCTCGGCACCGCCAAGGGCACCGTCGACCTGCGCGACTGGGAAGAGGCCGACGCGCTGTTCGTGCTGGGTGTCAACGCGGCCTCCAACGCACCCCGGATGCTCACCTCGCTGGCCGAGGCGTACCGGCGGGGCGCGCAGATCGTGCACGTCAACCCGCTCAAGGAGGCCGCCTCCACCCGCACGATCGTGCCGCACGAACTGCGCGACATGGCCACCTTCCACGCCACACCCATCGGCACTCTCGACATCCAGCCCCGCATCGCCGGGGACATGGCGCTGCTCCGCGGCATGGCCAAGGCGGTGCTGGAGCGCGCGGTGGCCGACCCGGCGGCCGTCGACCAGGAGTTCCTGGAGCGGTTCACCCTCGGCTTCACCGACTACCGCGCACTGTGCGAGGCCACGTCGTGGGAAGACCTCGAACGGCACTCGGGTGTGGACCGCGCCCGTATGCGCGAGGCGGCCGGGATCTACGTACGGGCCTCGAACACCATCATCTCCTGGTGCCTGGGCATCACCCAGCAGGAGCACGGTGTCGACACCGTCCGCGAGATCGTCAACCTTCTGCTGCTGCGCGGCAACATCGGCCGTGAGGGCGCGGGCCCCAGCCCGGTGCGCGGACACAGCAACGTGCAGGGCAACCGGACGTGCGGCGTCAACCACAAGCCCGACGCCGCCTTCCTGGACCGGCTCGCCGCCGCCTGCGGCATCGACCCGCCACGCGAACCGGGGCTCGACACGGTGCGCACCGTCGAGGCCATGCACCGGGGCGACGTCAAGGTCTTCATGGCCATGGGCGGCAACTTCGCGCTCGCGGCGCCCGACACCCCGTACACGGCGGAGGCACTGCGCCGCTGCGAGCTGACGGTGCAGGTCAGCACGAAACTCAACCGCAGCCACCTGGAACACGGCAGACAGGCGCTGATCCTGCCCTGCCTGGGCCGGACCGAGCGCGACCACCAGCGCACGGGGCAGCAACGTGTGTCGGTGGAGGACTCCATGGCGATGGTCCACCTGTCGCGGGGCATCAAGCAGCCCGCCTCCCGGAACCTGCTGTCCGAGACCGCCATCGTCGCGGGCATCGCACGGGCGGCACTGCCCGACAGCGCCACACCGTGGGAGGCGTACACCGAGAACTACGACCGCATCCGGGACACCATGTCGCACGCGCTGGAGGGCTTCGAGGACTTCAACCGGCGTGTACGGCACCCGAACGGGTTCCGGCTGCGGCAGCCCGCGCGCGAACGTGTCTTCCTCACCCCCTCGGGACGCGCGGAGTTCTCCACGGCACCACTGCCCGGGACGGCCCCGGCGGAGGGGCTCCTCGTACTGGGCACACTGCGCTCGCACGACCAGTGGAACACCACTATTTACTCCGACGACGACCGCTACCGCGGCATCCGCAACCTGCGCACCCTCGTCTTCATGAACGAGGGCGACATGCGCGAGCGCGGGCTGTCCGAGTTCGACCTCGTGGACGTGACGAGCTACGCGAAGGACGGCACGGAGCGGTTGCTGCGCGGATACCGCGCCGTCGCGTACGACATGCCGCCCGGGTGCGCGGCCGGGTACATGCCCGAGATGAACGTGCTCTGCCCCGTCGGGGACTACAGCGCCCAGAGCGACCAGCCGCTGATGAAGCACCTGACGGTGCGGGTGGCCCCGGCGGAGTAGGTGTGCGCGCGGTCAGCGCAGATGGGCGCGGACCGCCTCGACGGTGTCGGCCTCGGCCGGAGCCTTGTCGTCGCGGTAGCGCAGCACGCGCGCGAACCGCAGTGTCACCCCCTCCGGGTACCGCGTCGAGCGCTGCACACCGTCGAAGGCGATCTCGACGACCAGCTCGGGCCGCACCGTCACACCCCAGCGCTCACGCGTCACCGCGATCTCCTGGAGACGTTCGGTCTGCCAGGCCAGAAGAGTGTCCGTGAGGCCCTTGAAGGTCTTGCCGAGCATGGCGAAGGAACCGTCGGCGCGACGGGCACCGAGATGGAGGTTGGAGAGCTTGCCGGTGCGGCGCCCGTGCCCCCACTCGGCGCCGAGCACCACGAGATCGAGGGTGTGCACGGGCTTCACCTTCAGCCAGGAAGCACCCCGGCGCCCGGCACCATAGGTGGAGTCCAGCCCCTTCACGACCACACCCTCGTGCCCGCGCACCAGCACGTCGTCCGCGAACTCCCTTGCTGCCGCCCGAAGTTGGTCGTCCTCCGGATCGGAAACGGTCACCCGGCGCACGCGCAGCGGCGCGGGGACCGCACGTGCGAGTGCGGCATGGCGCTCGTGCGCGGGGAGATCCAAGAGGTCGGCGCCGTCGAGGAAGAGCAGGTCGAAGAAGACGGGCGACACGGGCAGCGACGCCTGCGCCGCCGTCACATCCAGACGTGAGCCGACTCGCGAGGACACCTCCTGGAACGGCCGCGGCCTGCCCTCCTCGTCCAGCGCGATGACCTCGCCGTCGAGCACGGCGCGCTCCGCCTCCAGATGCTCCGTGGCGGCGACCACCTCAGGGAGCCGGTCGGTGATCTCGTCCAGGGTGCGGGTGTAGATCCGAACGCGCCCGCCGTCCTTGTGCACCTGCACCCGGATGCCGTCGAGCTTCTCCTCCACGGCGCACGGCCCCAGCCGCTCCACGGCCTCGTCCACGTCCCTCGCCGTCTGCGCCAGCATGGGCAGCACGGGGCGGCCCACCTCCAGGCGGAAGTCCTCCAGCGCCGCCGTCCCGCGCTCCAGCAGCGCCCGTGCGACGACGCCCAGCGAGCCGCCCAGCATCACCGCGCGCCGCACCTCGCCGGGCTCGGCACCCACCGCCGACGACAGCCCCTCCACGGCGAACGCGTCCAGCGCGCCCTGCCGCAGCTCCCCGCCGAGCAACCTCAGCAGAAAGTGCTGCTCCTCCGCGGTGGCGGCGCCCATCAGCTCCCCGACCAGGTGTCTGCGCTCCGCCTGGGCGCCCTTGCCGTTCACGGCGGCGATACGGTCCAGCGCGGCGTCGACGTCCGGCACGGTGAGCCGTGGCACGGCGGCAGGAGGCACCGGTTCCTTGAGGGTGCTCCAGCCGACGCCGGTGCGGCGCTGTGGGAGCCGTCCCGCGAGGTAGGTCACCACCACCGGTACCTCGGCGGGTTCCGCCTCGCGGAAGAGCCTCGCGAGCAGGGTGACCTTCTCCGTACGGGCGGAGGACTCCGCGATCTCCCGCGAGGCCCGCGCGACGTCAGCCAACAACATGCGTTCATCCTCACCCAGCACACGGGGTTCCGCAGTTCGGCGTGCGCCCCTTCACGGGGTACGGGTCCCCTTCGCGGGGTGCGGAAGGAAACGAGGGGTTGTCCCTTCACGCTGGTGTGCCCCTTCGCGGGGTGCGGGGTGATGGTCACACGGGGTGCCTGTTTCTCGTGGGGGTGCGCCTGTTGTGGGTGCCCCTTGGGGTTTCGTCGGCGATGCTCGGGCCGGTGGCACGGGTTGTGCCCACCCGTCCCGCCTGCGGGACGCTTGCCCACAACTTTTTGGTGTGCCGTCGCCCGGCGGGGTGTCCCTGGGTGCGCCTTGGGGTTTCGTTGCCGGGTGCGGGTGGGTGGCTTCGGCGCGGCGTGTGGTTACGGTGCTTTGCGGCTTGCGCCGCGTGATTCATGGTTGCGACCGTGGTTGTGGACATGTGGGTGCGGGGTGTCCGGCGCCGGGGTGGGGTGTCTCCTCGGCGTGAAGGTCTCGTTTTCAGCTTTCCGCCGGTGACTTTCTCGACCTGCGGGGACACCCCACCCCGTCCCCGTCCCGCCGGTGACCCACCGCTACTCCGGGTGGGCTGGGGTCGGCTCCTTGGCGTGCGGCGGCACGCCCACCCCAGCGCGGGACCTACGGTCCCCACTCCCCGGGCCGACCGTCCCGCGCAACACCCCCTGTCGGGAGTGCGCCTGCCCGAGTACCCCTTGGGGGTTTCGTCCGCGTGTGGCGGGCCGGTGGCACGGGTTGTGCCCACCCTCCCCCAGCTACCGCTGGGAGGTGCCCCCTCGC
>NZ_BAAGSO010000101.1:0-504 GCF_054782395.1 Streptomyces daliensis
TGCGGATGCGGGCGATGACCTGGGTGGCGAGGAGTGAGTGGCCGCCCAGGGCGAAGAAGTTGTCGTGGACGCCGATGCCGTCCTGGTGCAGGACATCCGCCCAGATGCCGACCAGGGCCACCTCGGTGGGCGTGGACGGCGGGGTGTGCACCTCAGCACGGTCCGCCTCCGGCGCGGGCAGCGCCTTGCGGTCCGTCTTCCCGTTCGGCGTCAGCGGCAGCTCCTCCAGCACCATGAGCTGCTGCGGGATCATGTAGCTGGGCAGCTTGTCCCGGAGGCGGCTGAGGGCCGCTTCCACGATCTCCGACGTGTCCCGCGCCTCGGCGCCGGAGCCCAAAGCGGCGTCGGGCACGACGTAACCCACCAACTGCGCGTCACCTGTCGCACCCTCGCGCGCTGCCGCCGCCGCTCGGATCACGCCGGGGGTCTCCAGCAGGGCGCTCTCGATCTCGCCCAGCTCGATGCGGAAGCCGCGCACCTTCACCTGCGCGTCCAGCCGTCCCA
>NZ_BAAGSO010000102.1:0-9358 GCF_054782395.1 Streptomyces daliensis
GGCAGGCGTTCCGCATGGCGAGGGGGCACCTCCCAGCGGTAGCTGGGGGAGGGTGGGCACAACCCACCCACCGGCCCGCAGCCGCGAACGAGACCCCAGGGGGCACCCCGGGGCTGCGCAGCCCCGACAGGGGGAGTTGCGCGGGACCGGTCGCCCCGTGAAGCGGGGACCGGAGGTCCCGCGCCAGGGGGTGGGGGTGGGCGTCAGCTGACCCGGAACCGGGCAGCGGGCCACCGGCGGGACGGGGACGGGGTGGGGTGTCCCCGCAGGTCGAGAAAGTCACCGGCGGAAAGCCGAACACGAGACCTTCACGCCGAGGAGACACCCCACCCCGGCACCGGACACCCCGCACCCACGTGCCCACAACCACGGTCGAAACCCAGAATCACGCGGCGCCAGCCGCAAAGCACCGCACCACACGCCGCGCCGTAGCCACACAGCCGCACCCGAACACGACGCCCCGCCACCCCCCTGCGTGAAGCGGCGCAAAAATCAGCGCGGGACCCTACAGTGCGCACCACACCGGCCAACCGTCCCGCGCAACACCCCCAACGAACCGGCAACCCCCCGTTTCCTTCCGCACCCCGCGAAGGGAGCGTCACGTCGAGGCGCGGACCACCAGGCGGGGCCCCGTCACCACGGGGGTGAGGGGGGAGTGGGGGGTGGGCGCGAGGCCGAGGCGGCGGAGGAGCAGGGCCGCCATCATGCGGCCCATCTCCTCGACATCCTGGCGCACCGTCGTCAGCGGCGGCTCCGCCCAGGACGCGGTCTCCAGATCGTCGTAGCCGACGACCGCCACGTCACCCGGCACGGAGCGCCCACGCGCCCGCAGCGCCCGCAACGCACCGGACGCCATCAGATCGTTCCCCGCGAACACGGCGTCGAGCTCGGGCACGCGCTCCAGGAGCTGGCCCATGGCCCGTTCGCCGCCCTCGGCGGTGAACCCCCCGTGCGCGACGAGCGCGGCATCGCTCTCCGCCCCGGACGCGGCCAGCGCGTCCCCGTACCCGTACAGCCGGTCCAGCGCGGACGTCTGGTCCAGCGGACCGGTGATCACCGCGATCCGGCGGCGTCCTCGCTCCAGCAAATGCTCGACGGCCAGCCGCGCCCCGGCCCGGTTGTCGGTGTCGACGTAGAGGAGGCCGGGGTCGTCCTCGGCGCCGGGCCAGTCGGGGCGTCCGCCGAAGACCGTCGGCAGCCCGGAGGCCGCGGCCATCCCTGGCAGCGGGTCCTCGCCGTGCAGCGAGAACATCAGGGCGCCGTCGACGTGCCCGCCGGCGAGGTAGCGGCCGATGCGCTCGTAGTCCTTGCGCTGCTCCAGCAGCATGAGCAGCAACTGCGTGTCGTGCGCGGCCAGTTCGCGGCTGATACCGCGCAACTGCTGTGCGAAGAAGGGGTCGGAGAAGACGCGGGTCTCCGGTTCGGCGATGACCACGGCGACAGCGCCCGTGCGGCGGGTGACGAGGCTGCGGGCCGCGCTGTTGGGGATGTAGCCGAGCGCCTCCACGGAGCGCTGGACCTTCTCGCGGACCGGGCCGCGCACTCCGGCGCCGCCGTTGACCACGCGGGAGACCGTGGCGCGCGAGACGCCGGCGTGGGCCGCGACGGCCTCCAGGGTCGGGCGGGAACCCGATGCACCGTGCACGTCCAACTCCTTTTGCTCCGAGTGCCCTTGACGCTACCCCGCACGCGCGGCACTGTGCATGGCCATGACGTGAGAGCGCTCTCACATCCCCCACAACGAGGAGCGTAGTCATGCCGGGCAGAACGAGCGTGCCAGGAAACACCGCAGGTGGAACCCGTAAGAAGGCCCTCGCGCGGCGCTGGCCGATGGCCGCAGCCGCGGCGCTGATCGCGCTCGGCGCGTACGCGCTGCCGACCGCGCAGGCCGAGGAACCGGAGGGACCGGCGCCGAAGGCGGGTGCCGGGGCGGCGGCGTACGAGGAGGTCTGGCGCACGGACTTCGACGGCGCCGCCGGGTCGTCGCCCTCGGGCGACGACTGGATCATCGACAAGGGCCACGGCTACGAGGGCGGCCCGGCGAACTGGGGCACGGGCGAGGTCCAGTCGTACACGGACAGGCCCGAGAATCTCCAGCTCGACGGCGAGGGCCACCTCAAGATCACGGCGTTGAAGGACGGGGACACCTGGACCTCGGGCCGTATCGAGAGCAAGCGCACCGACTTCGCGGCGCCCGAGGGCGGGAAGATGCGCATCGAGGCGAGCATGCGGCTGCCCGACGTGCAGGGCGACGCGGCCCTCGGCTACTGGCCCGCCTTCTGGACCCTGGGCGACCAGTACCGGGGCAACTACTGGAACTGGCCGGGCATCGGCGAGTTCGACATCATGGAGAACGTCAACGGCGAGAACCGCACCCACGGGGTGCTGCACTGCGGCGTCAACCCGGGCGGCCCCTGCAACGAGACCCAGGGCGTCGGCGCGTCCACGGAGTGCCAGGGCACGAGCTGCCAGGCGGGCTTCCACACGTACGCGCTCGAACTGGACCGCAGCGGCGCGACGGAGGAGCTGCGCTGGTATCAGGACGGGCGCGAGTTCCACTCGGTCAGCGCCGCCGACATGGACGCGGAGACCTGGGCGAACGCCACCCACCACGGCCACTTCATCCTGCTCAACCTGGCCATGGGCGGCGCCTTCCCTGACGGTGTCGCCGGGCACGCGACGCCCACCGCGGCGACCCAGCCGGGCGGCTCCCTGCTCGTCGACCACGTCGCCGTCTCCGTCGAGCCCGCCGGAGGTGCGGGATGACCGGTCCCCTCAGCAGACGGACCATGCTGCGTACGGCAGCGGCGAGCGCGCTCGCCGTACCGGCGGCCGGGCTGATCACCGCGCACGCGGCCGGCACGTCCCGTCGCGGGACGGCCGCCGTCGCAAGCATGCCGCTCAGGGTCGTCAACAACTCGGGGGAGTACCAGAACTCCTCGGTCTGGATCTACATCGTCGGCAACGACGGCCAGCGTCAGGTCCGCGTCACGCCCGAGGGCGAGCTGAAACCGATCGCCCTCGGCGACAACGGCGCCGACGGTTTCACGGACTACGCGATACCCCTGGCCGCCACCGGGGAGACGGTCCTCCAGCTCCCCGAGATGTCGGGCCGGATCTACACCGCGCTCGGCGAGAAGCTGAGGTTCAAGGCGGTCCAGGACGGCGCGGGCAACGCGGCGCTGGCCTATCCGGCGGGCTGGGTCGAGTCGGACCCCAACTACGGGATCACGCACGACTGCGCGGAGTTCACGTACAAGGGCGGGGCCATGTACTGCAACACCACCATGGTCGACATGTTCAGTGTGCCGCTCTCCATCCACCTCACCGGCGCCAAGGACCAGACGGCGGGCGCGCTCAAGCAGGGCGCCCGTGCGAAGGTCTTCCAGGACGTCGCCGCCGCGGAGGGCTTCGGCTCCCTCGTCATCGACGACAGGCGCGTCATCGCCCCTGGCCACGGCATCGGCGCGGGCCGCTTCGCCGATGACTACTTCGCGCCGTACATCGACGAGGTCTGGAGCACGTACGAGGGCAAGGACCTCACCGTCACCACCAACGCGGGGAAGTTCACAGGACGCGTCAGCGGCGGGACCCTGTCCTTCACCGGGCCAGGGAACGTGTCCTTCCAGAAGCCCTCCACCAAGGACGTGCTGTTCTGCGACGGCGCACTCGCGGCGCCCAACGACGGCGTCACGGGTCCCGTGGCCGCCGTCCTGGGCGCGGGCTTCAACCGCACGACGCTGCTCACCTCGGCCGACCAGCCCACCGGCGACCCCGCCGGGTTCTACGGAGGCGATCTCACCCACCACTACGCCAAGGCCATGCACGCGGCCACGGAGGACGGGAAGGCGTACGGCTTCGCCTTTGACACGTGGGCGGCTTCGCCTCCTACATCGAGGACAGCGCGGCCAAGGAGATCACGCTGACCCTGACCCCCTTCTGAGCCAGGACCGTCCGAAACCCTCTGCCACCCCCCCCAGAACCGGTCGGTGCCCGGGGCTCTCACGCCCCGGGCACCGACGGCCGGTCCTCAGCCCCCGTACGCGCCGGAGGCCGTCAGCCGCAGCGCGGTGTCGATCAGGGGCACGTGGCTGAACGCCTGCGGGAAGTTGCCGACCTGGCGCTTGAGCCTCGGGTCCCACTCCTCGGCGAGGAGGCCGAGGTCGTTGCGGAGCGCGAGCAGCTTCTCGAACAGCTTCCTCGCCTCCTCCACGCGCCCGATCATCGCCAGGTCGTCGGCGAGCCAGAACGAACACGCCAGGAAGGCGCCCTCCTCGCCCTCCAGGCCGTCCAGGCTCTCGTCCACGCCCTCGCTGGAGGTCGGGTAGCGCAGCACGAAGCCGTCCTCTGTGGACAGCTCCCGCTGGATCGCCTCGACGGTGCCGATGACGCGCTTGTCGTCGGGCGGCAGGAAGCCCATCTGCGGGATCAGCAGCAGTGAGGCGTCCAGCTCCTTGGAGCCGTAGGACTGGGTGAAGGTGTTCCGCTCCTTGTCGTACCCCTTCTCGCACACGTCCCGGTGGATCTCGTCGCGCAGATCCCGCCAGCGGTCCAGGGGCCCGTCCACCTCGCCGGACTCGATGAGCTTGACGGTGCGGTCGACGGCGACCCAGGCCATCACCTTGGAGTGAACGAAGTGCCGTCGCGGGCCACGGACTTCCCAGATGCCCTCGTCCGGCTCGTCCCAGTGGTCCTCCAGATAGCCGATCAGCTTGATCTGGAGCAGCGAGGCGTAGTCGTTGCGGGCCAGGCCCGTCATATGGGCCAGGTGCAGGGCCTCGGTGACCTCGCCGTAGACGTCGAGCTGGAGCTGGCCCGCTGCGCCGTTGCCGATGCGGACCGGACTGGAGTTCTCGTAGCCGGGCAGCCAGTCCAGCTCGGCCTCGCCCAGCTCGCGCTCGCCCGCGATGCCGTACATGATCTGGAGGTTCTCCGGGTCGCCCGCGACCGCGCGCAGCAGCCACTCGCGCCACGCGCGCGCCTCCTCGTGATAGCCGGTGCGCAGGAGCGAGGAGAGCGTGATCGCGGCGTCGCGGAGCCAGGTGAAGCGGTAGTCCCAGTTGCGCATGCCGCCGACGCACTCGGGCAGCGAGGTCGTCGGCGCCGCGACGATGCCGCCCGTCGGCGCGTACGTCAGCGCCTTGAGCGTGATCAGCGAGCGGATCACGGCCTCGCGGTAGGGGCCGTGGTACGTGCAGTGCTCGACCCACTCGCTCCAGAAGCTCTCGGTGGCCGTCAGCGCCACCTCGGGGTCCGGCAGCGGCGGCGGGTCCTTGTGGGACGCCTGCCAGCTGATGGTGATCGCGACGCGGTCACCGGGGCCGACGGTGAAGTCGGAGTAGGTCGTCAGGTCCTTGCCGTAGGTGTCCGCCTCGGTGTCCACCCAGACCGAGTCCGGGCCCGCGACGGCGACCGTACGGCCGTCGATCTTGTGGACCCACGGCACGACCCAGCCGTAGGAGAACCGCATGCGCAGCGCCGAGCGCATCGGCACCCGGCCGCTGACGCCCTCCACGATGCGCACCAGTTGGGGCGCGTGGTCCTCGCGGGGCGGCATGAAGTCGATGACCCGGACCGTGCCGCGCGGAGTGTCCCATTCCGATTCCAGGACGAGCGAGTCCCCGCGGTAGCGCCTGCGGTCGGCCGGAGGTGGCTCGCCTCCGGTCGCGTGCGCGGGACCCAACCGCCAGAAACCGTGTTCCTCGGTCCCCAGCAGCCCCGCGAAGACCGCATGGGAGTCGAAGCGCGGCAGACACATCCAGTCCACCGAGCCGTCCCGGCCGACGAGGGCTGCGGTCTGCATGTCCCCGATGAGTGCGTAATCCTCGATGCGCCCAGCCACGTGCTTCTCCAGTCGAACTGCGGCTACGCCCCCATGGGACGTGCGTGTTTCCGTCCTGCCCAATCGAGTGTCCGAGCAGGATACGACGGAGCGATGTCATCCGCCCCGCGGTCGCCGCAGGAGGTCTGCGCCGAAGGGGTGAGGTTCATGAGACGCCGCTCACCTGCTGCGACCCCACTGTCACCGTAGGCCCCACACCCCCGGTTTACGGAAGACGCCCGAATGACAGAGAAGCGTTGGAACACGATGCCCGAAAGCCGTGAGGCGTGGGGGAAAGTCGGCGGAAGACAGGGGCCGGACAGGGGTAGGGGGTACCGCGGGCGCGTCGGGTACTGGGGTCGGAAGCGGGAACTCCCGGCGGCTCGACGGGGACGGGAGGGTGCCGGCCGGGGGTCAGCCGGGGGGCCGCCGGGGTCGGCGGAGGCGACGGCGCGGCACCGTGCGGCGCTCCGTGCGGCACGGTCACCGGCAGGCGCTGTTACCCTGGTAGCCCGTGGACCGGTGGGCACGCGTTCTCGAATTCTCGGTACGACAGCCCCCCGAACCCGCAGCGACGGCACCCCCGAGCATCCAAGCCGGGGCGCCGGTGCGCACCCCACCTCGCGACCACGGGAGCCCCCTCTTGGCATTGCCGCCCAAATCCATGACGACCAAGCACCTCTTCGTCACCGGGGGTGTCGCCTCCTCCCTCGGCAAGGGGCTCACCGCCTCCAGCCTGGGGGCTCTGCTCAAGGCGCGGGGCCTGCGGGTCACGATGCAGAAGCTCGACCCCTACCTCAACGTCGACCCCGGCACGATGAACCCCTTCCAGCACGGTGAGGTCTTCGTCACGAACGACGGAGCCGAGACCGACCTGGACATCGGCCACTACGAGCGCTTCCTGGACGTCGATCTCGACGCCTCGGCGAACGTCACCACAGGGCAGGTCTACTCCTCGGTGATCGCCAAGGAGCGGCGCGGCGAGTACCTGGGCGACACCGTCCAGGTCATCCCGCACATCACCAACGAGATCAAGCACCGCATCCGCCGCATGGCCACGGACGACGTCGACGTCGTGATCACCGAGGTCGGTGGCACCGTCGGCGACATCGAGTCGCTGCCCTTCCTGGAGGCCGTGCGCCAGACCCGGCACGAGGTCGGCCGCGACAACGTCTTCGTCGTGCACATCTCGCTGCTCCCCTACATCGGCCCCTCCGGCGAGCTGAAGACCAAGCCCACCCAGCACTCGGTCGCGGCGCTGCGCAACATCGGCATCCAGCCCGACGCGATCGTGCTGCGCGCCGACCGCGACGTGCCGGTCTCCATCAAGCGCAAGATCTCCCTGATGTGCGACGTGGACGACGACGCCGTCGCCGTGTGCAAGGACGCCCCGTCGATCTACGACATCCCGAAGGTGCTGCACACCGAGGGCCTCGACGCGTACGTCGTACGGAAGCTGGGCCTCCCCTTCCGGGACGTGGACTGGACGCAGTGGGACGACCTGCTGCGCCGCGTCCACGAGCCCGACCACGAGGTGACGGTGGCCCTCGTCGGCAAGTACATCGACCTGCCCGACGCCTACCTCTCGGTCACCGAGGCCGTACGCGCGGGCGGCTTCGCCAACAACGCGCGGGTCCGCATCAAGTGGGTCACCTCCGACGACTGCCGCACACCGGACGGCGCCAAGAAGCAGCTCGGCGACTGCGACGCGGTCTGCGTCCCCGGCGGCTTCGGCGACCGCGGCGTGGAGGGCAAGGTTCAGGCCATCACCTACGCGCGGGAGAACAAGGTCCCGCTGCTCGGCCTCTGCCTCGGCCTCCAGTGCATCGTCATCGAGGCCGCACGCAACCTCGCGGGCATCCCCGACGCGAACTCCACCGAGTTCGACCAGGGCACGGCCCACCCGGTGATCTCCACCATGGAGGAGCAGCTCGACATCGTCGCAGGTGAGGGTGACATGGGCGGCACCATGCGGCTGGGCATGTACCCGGCCAAGCTGGCCGAAGGCTCCATCGTGCGCGAGGTCTACGGCGGCGAGCCCTACGTGGAGGAGCGCCACCGCCACCGCTACGAGGTGAACAACCACTACCGCGGCGAGCTGGAGAAGAAGGGCGGCATCGTCTTCTCGGGCACGTCGCCCGACAACAAGCTCGTGGAGTACGTGGAGTACCCGCGCGAGGTGCACCCCTACCTCGTCGCCACCCAGGCCCACCCCGAGCTGCGCTCCCGCCCCACCCGCCCGCACCCCCTCTTCGCCGGTCTCGTCAAGGCCGCCGTCCAGCGCCAGCAGGGCGCGGGCGTAGCCTCGGACGCCGGGGCCGAGGCAGCGGCCGAGCCGGTGGAGGGCTGAGCACAGATGACCGAGCACATCGTCGACACCCCGCAGGAATGGGAGGTCACCGCGACCGCGGTGCCTTTCGAAGGGGCGAAGACCAGCGTCCGCACGGACGACGTCGTCATGCCGGACGGCACCGTGGTGCGCCGCGACTACCAGGTGCACCCCGGGTCCGTCGCCGTCCTCGCGCTGGACGACGCGGGGCGCGTGCTGGTGCTGAGCCAGTACCGGCACCCTGTGCGGCACAAACTGTGGGAGATCCCCGCCGGGCTGCTCGACATCCCCGGCGAGAACCCGCTGCACGCGGCGCAGCGCGAGCTGTACGAGGAAGCGCACGTCAAGGCCGAGGACTGGCGTGTGCTGACCGACGTCTTCACGACGCCGGGCGGCTGCGACGAGGCGGTACGGATCTTTCTCGCGCGGGAGCTGTCCGAGGCGGAGGGCGAGCGGTTCGAGGTCTCCGAGGAGGAGGCGGACATGGAGCTGGCCCGCGTGCCGCTCGCGGATCTTGTCCGCGGGGCGCTGGCGGGTGAGCTGCACAACAACTGTCTCGTGGTCGGGGCGCTCTCACTGAGCGCCGCGCTCGCGGGCGACGGCGTCGACGCCCTCCGCCCCGCGTCAGCGCCTTGGCCGGCCCGCCCCTTCGCAGCCTGACGGTCCCTTCGCGGGAGGCGGAAGGAAACGGCGGTGCCCCGTTCGTTGGGGGTGTTGCGCGGGACGGTTGGCCGGTGTGGTGGGTGCCGTAGGGTCCCGCGCTGGTTTTTGTGCCGCTGCTCGGGGGTGCGGTCGTGTGGCGGGGCGCCGTGTTCGGCTGCCTGGCCGGTGGCTTCGGCGCGGCGTGTGGTTGCGGTGCGTTGCGGCTGGCGCCGCGTGGTTCTTGGCTCGGGCCGGTGGTTGTGGGGTTGGTGTGTGGTGGGGGTCGGTGCCGCGGTGGGGTGTCTCCTCGGGCGGCGACAAGTGCGGGTCGGCTTTTCGGCTGCCTGCACATACTCGTCGCCACCACTTGCGGGGACACCCCACCACGTCCCCTCCCACCCGGTGGCCACCAGCAGGTCGGTGCCCCCTCGTCGCCACCACTTGCGGGGACACCCCACCGCACCACCTCCCACCCGGTGGCCATCCTCCGGCCGGTGGTCCCTGAGGCTGTTGCCATGCTGTGGACCGGTGCCTCATCGGCACCCATGCGCCCGCCCCCGTACCGC
>NZ_BAAGSO010000103.1:0-674 GCF_054782395.1 Streptomyces daliensis
CCACCACTTGCGGGGACACCCCACCACGTCCCCTCCCACCCGGTGGCCAACCTCCGGCCGGTGCCCCCTCCGCTTGTTCCCACGCTGTGCACCGGTGCCGTGCCGGCACCGGTACGCCACCACCATGCGCCCGCCCCGGCGCCGCATCGGAGAGGCCCACCCTTGTTGTAGGCAAGCGTCCCGCTCGGCGAGGGGGCACCTCCCAGCGGTAGCTGGGGGAGGGTGGGCACACCCGTGCCACCGGCCCGCAGTCGCGCAACGAACTCCAGGGGGCACCGGCAGAGCGCACCCCTGCGCCGGGGGTGTTGCGCGGGACGGTCGGCCCGTGGAGTGGGGACCGCAGGTCCCGCGCTGGGGGGGTGGGCGTCAGCCGACCCGGAGCCGGATAGCGGGCCACCGGCGGGACGGGGACGGGGTGGGGTGTCCCCGCAGGTCGAGAAAGTCACCGGCAGAAAGCCGACAACGAAACCTTCACGCCGAGGAGACACCCCACCCCGGCACCGGACACCCAAGAACACGCGCCCACAACCACGGCGCAAGCCAAGAAACACGCGGCGCCAGCCGCAAAGCACCGCACCACACGCCGCGCCGAAGCCACACAGCCGCACCCGGAAACGGCGCCCAGCCCAGCGCAGCGCCCCGTGCTGCGGCGCAAAAATCAGCGCGGGACCCTA
>NZ_BAAGSO010000103.1:684-36570 GCF_054782395.1 Streptomyces daliensis
CGGGCGTCAGCCGACCCGGAACCGGGCAGAGGGCCACCGGCGGGACGGGGACGGGGTGGGGTGTCCCCGCAGGTCGAGAAAGTCACCGGCGGAAAGGCGAACACGAGACCTTCACGCCGAGGAGACACCCCACCCCGGCACCGGACACCCCGCACCCACGCGCCCATAACCCCAAGGGGAACCCGGAGTCACGCGGCGCCAGCCGCGACGCACCGGTCCATAGGCCGCGCCGTAGCCACCGGCCAGGCAGCCGGAATACGGCGAACCGCCCCCGCGAAGGGAACCCGCCCAGGCGTGCTGGGGCACAAAAATCAGCGCGGGACCCTACAGCGCGCACCACACCGGCCAACCGTCCCGCGCAACACCCCCGTGAAGGGCCTACCCCCCGTTTCCTTCCGCCCCCCGCGAAGGGGACCCGTCCGGAGGCGATCGATATGCTCAAACGAACATCGCGCGGCGGGGGAACGGGAGACCACATGAGGGAGCCGGTCGAACGCAGGCGGCAGCGGATTCTGGACGCCGTACGGGCCCGCGGCTCGGCAAGGGTCACCGATCTCGCCACGGAGCTGGACGTCTCCGTCGTCACGGTCCGCCGCGACGTCGAGGAACTGGCCAGAAGCGGCCAGGTACGGCGCGGCCACGGCGTAGCCCGGTCCGTCACCCCGCCCGAGGCCGAGCCCAGCACCCCGCCCAGCGGCGAAACCGTCGGCCTCGTGGTCCCGGAACGGCACTCGTACCTCTTCGAGGCCGTACACGGCGCCCGCTCCGTGCTCGAAACCGCAGGCATCCGCATCGCCCTGCACATCGCGGCCCACACCTCGGGCTCCGAGCAGGCCATGACCCAGCAGGCACTGGAACGCGGCGCCCGCGGCCTGATCGTCGCGCCGCGCTGGCGCAGCGCGGACGCCGAGCGCGTGGACTACGGCTGGCTGGCCGCGCTCCCCGTGCCGGCCGTCCTCATGGAGCGCCGCCCCACCCCCGGCAGCCCGCTGCACGCGATGGACTCGGTGCGCTCCGACCACTGGTACGGCACGCACCTCGCCGTGGACCATCTCATCCGCCTCGGCCACCGCCGCATCGTGCTGGCCGCACGCGACGACAGCCCGACGGCCCGCACCGTACGGGCCGCGTTCGCGCAGATCGCGGAGGAGCGCCCCGAGGTCGAGGAGTCGGCGGTCGTGCTGAGTTCGCCGACGGCCGTCGCGGATCCCGAGGCGCATGGGGAGGCGCCCGTCGATCTGGCCGCCGTGCTGCGCGCGCACGGCGCGACCGCCGCCGTGCTGCACGGCGACGTGGACGCGCTGATGCTCGTGCAGCAGTTGCGCGACGAGGGCGTACGGGTGCCGGAGGACTGCTCGGTCGTGGCGTACGACGATGTGGTCGCGGCCCTGGGCAGCACCCCGCTCACCGCGGTCTCGCCGCCCAAGGAGGAGATCGGGCGGGGCGCTGCCGAGCTGCTGCTGCGTCGGCTGGCGCTGCCGGAGGGCGCGCGCCCTGAGGCGGTGCGGAGCGTCGAGCTGCTGCCGGAGCTGAAGGTGCGCGGCTCCACGGCCGCGCCGCCGCCACCGCGCCCGGCCTGACGGCCCGTCGGCGGACCCTCCCCGTACGGACGCGTCCGTACGGGCCCTTCACGCACCCGGCGCCCGCGCCAACGGGACAACTCCCGTTCGGAAATGAGCGTTTGAGCGATTTAATTTCTTCTGAGCGATCCATTGACGCTTTCTGACTGAGCGAACAGGATGCCGGTGAATCCCCCAGAGCCGCGGGAGGCCACCGTGCGTCGTCGACTCCGTCAGTCCCTGCCCGCAGCCCTGGCCGCGCTGTCACTGGCGCTCGCCGCCGCCTGTTCGGGCGGCGGCGGGGACACCGCGCGCGACGAAGGCCCCGTGCACATCACGTTCTGGTCCGCGCTGCGCGGCAGCCAGGAGGTGGTGGACGCCTACAACAGGACGCACGACGACATCCACGTCGACTTCCAGCAGGTGCCGGGCGGCAACCGCGGCGGCTACGCCAAGCTCAGCAACGCAGCGCGCGCCGGGAACGCGCCCGACGTCGCCACCATCGAGTACCCCGAGGTCCCCGGCTTCGCCATAGACGGCGTCTCCCGCGACCTCACCGGCCTCATGAGCGAAGGGCTGCGCGAGAAGCTGCTGCCCCAGGCGCTCGCCCTCACCACCTTCGAGGGCCGCACCTTCAGCGTGCCGCTGGACGTGGAGCCGACGGTCTTCCTCTACCGCAAGGACCTCTTCGACGAGTACGGCATCGATGTCCCCCGCACCTGGGCCGAGTTCGCCGACGCGGCCCGCGAGGTCAAGCGCGAGCGCCCGGGCTCACGGATCGTCAATCTGCCGACGGACGACGGCCCGCAGTTCGCCTCGTTCGCGTGGCAGGCGGGCGCCCGGTGGTTCAGCACGGAGGGCGGGGCGTGGAGCGTCTCGATGGCCGACGGACCCACCCGCAAGGTCGCCGCGTACTGGCAGGACCTGCTCGACCGCGACCTCGTCCACCACAACCCGACCACCAGCCAGCAGGGCATCGCCCAGATCGGCAACGGCCAGGTGCTCGGCAAGCTCAGCGGCGCATGGGACGCGGGGGCGCAGATCTCCGCGCACCCGGGCCAGAAGGGCAAGTGGGCCATCGCCCCGCTCCCCCAGTGGGACCCGGACCGGCCACGGCTCGGCACGCACGGCGGGTCCACGTTCGCGGTGACCAAGGACAGCGCGCATCCGGAGGAGGCCATGGAGTTCATCGAGTGGCAGGTCTCCAGCCCCGAGGCGCTCAAGGCCCGGTTCTCCAGCGGCATCAGCAGCCAGTACCCGGCGGCGCCCGGTCTCGTGCCGGTGGCCCGTGAGGCGATGGACACCAGCTACTACGGCGGCCAGGACATCTACCGCCTCTTCGACCGCGAGGCCCGTGCCATCTCCCGGCAGTGGGCGTGGGGCCCGCGGATGACCGCGACGATCAAGACCATGCAGGACGGCTTCGCCCGCGGTTCGGGCGGCGACGGCACCCTCATCGACGCCGTGCGCGAGGCGCAGCGCGCGACCATGCCGGACCTCAAGGCCCTCGGGCTGCGGACCAGGGAGCGGTGACCCCGACGATGACCGCGACCACCCCCTCCACGTCCACCCCCGCCTCCGGCCCCACCTCCGCCTCCGGGCGCGCGGCGAAGGACGCACCCCGCGCGGGCGGCGTCCGCGCCGGGACCCGCAGGACGGCGCGACGCCGTGAACTGGGCGCGGCGGGCGTCCTGATGGCCCCCTTCTTCGCGCTGCTGGTGACGGTCTTCCTGATCCCGGTGACCGGAGCCGTCTGGCTGAGCTTCTTCAGCGACGACCAGCCGGGCCTCGGCTTCGGCCCCGAGCGCACCGTCTTCGTCGGGCTGCGCAGCTACGAGGCCGTGCTGTCCGACCCCACCTTCCTCGCCGGGATGGGCGTCACCGCGCTCTACTGCGTCTTCTACATCCCGCTGCTCGTGGTGGCCGCGCTGCTGCTCGCGCTGCTGCTGGACTCGGGTGTCGTACGGCTGCGGCGCAGCGCGCAGCTCGGCCTGTTCCTGCCGCACGCCGTGCCGGGGATCATCGCCGCGCTGATCTGGCTCTACCTCTACACGCCGGGCCTGTCCCCGGTCATCGACCTGCTCGGCAAGGCGGACATCACCGTCGACTTCCTGGGTGTGCACACCGTGCTGCCGTCGATCGTCAACATCGCGGTGTGGAGCAACCTCGGCTACAACATGGTGATCTTCTACGCCGCGCTCCAGGCCGTGCCCCGCGAGGTCGTCGAGGCGGCCGTCGTGGACGGCGCGGGGCCGGTCCGCACCGCGCTCCAGGTGAAGGTTCCGCTGATCCGCGCCTCGATGGTGATGGTGGCGATGTTCACGCTCATCGGCGCGCTCCAGCTCTTCACCGAGCCGATGCTGCTGAGCCAGGCCACGCCCGTGGTCGGCACCCGCTTCACGCCGAACATGTACATCTTCGACGCGGCCTTCACCCGCAACAACTACGGGCTGGCCGCGGCGGCCTCCGTCGTGCTCCTCCTCGTGACCGTCGCCCTCTCCTACGGAGTGGCCCGCTGGACCAACCGCGCCAACGCCCCCGAGGAGAACGCCCGATGAGCACCGGCACCGGAACCGGCACCCGCACCCCGTCGTCCCGCACCCGCTCCCGCACCCCGTCCCGCGCGCCCCGTGCTTCGTCGGCGCAGGGTCCCACCGCCGCCCTGCGCCCCGGGCTGCTGGGCCGGGGCGCGGTCAACGCGGTCGTCGCCCTCTTCTCGCTCTACACCCTGCTGCCGCTCGCCTGGCTCGTGCTCGCCTCGGCCAAGAACACGGACGCCCTCTTCCGCAGCGACCTGCTCTCGCTCGCCGACTTCTCCCTGCTGGACAACGTCTCCGGCCTCTTCGCGATGGACGGCGGGATCTACGGGCGCTGGTACGTCAACAGCCTGCTGTACGCGGTGCTCGGGGCGCTGATCGGTGCGCTGGTGAGTGTGGCCTGCGGCTACGCCTTCGACAAGTACCACTTCCGGCACAAGGAAAAGCTCTTCGGCCTCGTCCTGGCCGCGGTGATGGTGCCGCCCACCGTGCTGGCGCTGCCGCTCTATCTGATGGCGTCGCAGGCCGGGGTGGTGAACACTTTCTGGGCGGTCTTCGTGCCCGTCCTGTTCAACCCCTTCGGCGTCTACCTCGGACGGATCTTCAGCCAGGGCTACGTTCCCGACGAGGTGCTGGAGGCCAGCAGGATGGACGGGGCAGGGGAGCTTCAGACGTATCTGCGGGTGTCGCTGCGGATGCTCGGGCCCGGACTCGTGACCGTCTTCCTCTTCCAGCTCACCGCCATCTGGAACAACTTCTTCCTGCCCATGGTGATGCTCTCCGACCAGAATCTGTATCCGGTCAGCCTCGGCCTCTACACCTGGAACAGCTCCGCCACCGTCACGCCCGACTACTACCCCGTCGTGGTCACCGGGTCCCTGCTCGCCATCGTCCCCCTCATCGCGGCCTTCGTGCTGCTCCAGCGCTACTGGCGCTCGGGGCTCACGGCGGGCAGCGTCAAGTAGGCGCCCCACCGCCCCGCGCCCCCGCGCGGCGGCCCCCGTACCACCGCACCACTGTCCACCCCGCCCAGGAGTGCCATGACGACAGCCCACCCCCGCCCTCACCCGCACACCCGTCCCCGCGCCGCCCTCGCCATGAGCCCCGAGGCGGCCGAGGCCGTGCTCACGCCCGACGTGCTGACCGCGCTGGCCGAGCACACCACCCCGGCGACCCTCCCCCTGCTCGACGACTTCACCACCGACCGCGCCCACGACGTGCTCGCCGACACCGAGCTTCTGGTCACCGGCTGGGGCTGCCCCCCGCTCGACGCGGCGGCGCTCGCCGCCGCGCCCGGGCTGCGCGCCGTCGCGCACACCGCCGGCACGGTCCGCCACCACGTCACCGACGCCTGCTGGGAGCGCGGCATCGAGGTCTCCTCGGCCGCAGCGGCCAACGCGCTGCCCGTCGCCGAGTACACGCTCGCGATGATCCTGCTCGCCAACAAGCGCGTCCTGGAGACCGCCCGCGGCTACCGCGCCTCGCGCGCCCGCGCCGAGTGGCTGGCCCGCGGCCCCGAGGTGGGCAACTACCGCCGCACCGTGGGCATCCTCAGCGCCTCCCTCATCGGCCGCCGCGTCATCGAGCTGCTGCGCCCGCACGATCTGGAGGTGCTGCTCTACGACCCGTACGTCGAAGCGGAGGAGGCGGCGGCCCTGGGCGTACGGGCCGTCGGGCTGCCCGAGCTGTTCGCGGCCTGCGACGTCGTCAGCGTGCACACCCCGCTGCTGCCCAGCACCCGCGGCCTCGTCAGCCGCGAACTGCTCGCGCTGATGCGGCCCGACGCGACGCTCGTCAACACCGCGCGCGGCGCCGTCGTCGACCAGGGCGCGCTGACGGACGCGGTGCTGGCGGGCCGCGTCAGGGCGGTGCTCGACGTCACCGAGCCCGAGGTGCTGCCGCCAGGGCACCCCCTGTGGGAGTGCGAGAACGTGCTGCTCACCCCGCACCTCGCCGGTTCCCAGGGCAACGAGCTGCGACGGCTCGCCGACCTCACGGTCAGCGAGGTGGCGCGGTGGGCCTCGGGCGAGGGCTTCGCCCATCCCGTACGACACGAAAGGCTGGCCTTCCTCGCATGAGCACCCCCTCCGCCCCGTCCGCCTCCACCGCCTCCACCGGCTCCACCGGCTCCCGCCTGGAGCTGCCGCCCGAGGACCGCGAGCTGAGCCCGTACACCGGCTGGACCCGCGCCCACTGGGAGGCCACGGCCGACGGGCTGCTGCACGCCGCCTGGCGCTGGGCGACCCCGCACGGCGCGCTGCTCGACCTGCCGGGGCCGCCCTCGGCCTCCGGGGTGCGCTCGGACGGGCTCGAAGGCTACGCGCGCACGTTCCTCGCCGCCGCGTTCCGCGTCGCGGGCGCGGACGGCAAGGACCCGCACAACTGGCTGGAGCGCTACGCGGACGGACTGGCGGCGGGCACCCGTGAGCCGGTCCGGGGCCACCGCGAGGGCGGCGAATCCTGGCCGCTGATCCTCGACCTCACGGTGCAGGGCCAGCCCATGGTGGAGTCCGCCTCCGTCGCGCTCGGTCTGCGGCTGACGAAGCCATGGCTGTGGGACCAGCTGGACGAGGGCGTGCGGGAGCGGGCCGAGGAGTGGCTGCGGGGCGCGCTGCGGCACACCCCCGCGCCCAACAACTGGTACCTCTTCCCGCTCACCGTCGCCGCCTTCCTGGAGTCCGCCGGACGCGGCGACCGCGAGACTGCGCGCGCCGTGGAGCGCGGCCTGGAGCTGCTGGAGAGCTGGTACCGGGGCGAGGGCTGGTACGCGGACGGCGACGGGCGCGCCTTCGACCACTACAACGGCTGGGCCCTGCACCTGTACCCGATGCTGCACGCCCACCTCGGCGCCGACGAGACGCTGCTCGCGCGCTACGGGCCACGGCTGAGCGAGCACCTGTCGAGCTTCGGGCTGCTCTTCGGCGGCGACGGCGCGCCCCTCCACTTCGGTCGCTCGCTGACGTACCGCTTCGCGGCGGGCGCGGCCGTGGGCCTCGGCGCGCTCACCGGGCACACCCCGCTGGCGCCGGGCGTCTCCCGTCGGCTGCTGAGCGGCGCCGTGCGCTACTTCCTGGACCGGGGCGCGCTGGACGAGGACGGGCTGCTCTCCCTCGGCTGGCACGGCGAGCACACGGCGACGTTGCAGTCCTACTCGGGCCCGGCCTCCCCGTACTGGGCGTCCAAGGCGTTCGTCGCGCTCCTCGCGCCCGAGGACCACCCGCTGTGGACGGCCCGCGAGGAACCGGCGCCCAGCGAGGGCGCCGACCGGGTGCTGGCGCTGCCCTCGCCCGGACTGCTGATCCACTCGACGGGCCGCGACGGGCTGGTGCGACTCCACAACCACGGCACCGACCATGTGCGCCCCCATGAGGGCGAGACGGCGGATGCTGAGGACCCGCTGTACGCGCGGTTCGCCTATTCGACGGTCACGGGGCCGACGGCGCCCGGCAACGTCGCCGACAACCACTTCGCGCTCGCCGCGCCGGGCGGCCCCTTCAGCGTGCGGCGGCGGGTGCGCCCGCTCGGCGCGTGGAGCGACCCGGAGGGCACCTGGGGCTGGGCCGCGTCCTGGCACCTGCCCGTCTTCCCCGCAGGCTCCGGCTACGACGCGCCGATGGTGCCGGGGCTGCGCGTGGAGAGCCTGACGTTCGCGCGGGGCGCCTGCGAGGTGCGGGTGCACCGGGTCGTCGGGGCGCCCGAGGGAACGCGCGTGCGCCTCTCGGGGTGGCCGACGGGCGCGTGCGGCACGCTGCGGGGGCTGTACGGGTGGGCGCCGCCCATGGAAGAACCGCGCTGGGAGAGGGCACCGCAGGGGACGGCGTTCTCACGGTGGGTGACCGTGCCCGTGCTCTCGGGGGAGGTGTCGGGCTCCGGGCTCTTCGTCGCCGTCGCGACACTCGGCGCGGAGGCCACGCCCCCGGACCCGCGCGTCCTCTCCGCCGACACGACGCACGTCCACCTCACCTGGCCGTCGGACCCGCCCGTCCGCGTCTCCTTCGCGCCCCTGTCGGTGACGGTGGGCGACTGAGGGGGCGGGCGGGGCGGGGCCCGTCACGGCGCGCGACGCACGGCGCGCGGGGGCCCCGCAACAGGTCAGTCCCGGCCGTCGCCGTCGCCCCGGTCCGCGTCGCCCCGTGCGGGGTCCGGGTCGTGCCAGCGGGGGTCCGTCTCCCAGGCGAGGTTGCGGTTCCGCGCCGTCTCCATCGCGCGGGCCGCCTCCTCGCGCGACCCGTAAGGGCCGAACCGGTCCTTCCCGGGACACTCCGGCCCCTCCTCGACCGTGCCGTGTTCCAGGCAGTAGTACCACTCGCCGGGCTTGGCGACCGTCTTGCGCTTGAAGAGAGCCATGGACCCATGCTCCCCCAGGGCCGGTTTCCGTACCACAGTTAGACTCGCGCACATGTCTGGCCAGTCTCTTCTCGTCCCCGGCACGCTCTCCCCCCAGCGCGCCGTCCCCGCCGCGATCCCCCGCCCCGAGTACGTCGGCAAGGAAGCGCCCACCCCGTACACCGGGCCCGAGGTGCAGGACGCCGAGACCATCGAGAAGATGCGGATCGCGGGGCAGATCGCCGCGCGGGCCCTGGAGGAGGCCGGGAAGCACATCGCGCCCGGTGTCACCACCGACAAGCTGGACGAGGTCGCGCACGCGTACATGTGCGACCACGGCGCCTACCCCTCCACCCTCGGCTACCGCGGCTTCCCGAAGTCGCTGTGCACCTCCGTCAACGAGGTCATCTGCCACGGCATCCCGGACTCCACCGTGCTGCGCGACGGCGACATCGTGAACCTGGACGTGACCGCGTTCATCGGCGGTGTGCACGGTGACAACAACGCCACCTATCTGTGCGGCGACGTGGACGAGGAGTCGCGGCTGCTGGTCGAGCGGACCAGGGAGTCGCTGAACCGGGCCATCAAGGCCGTCAAGCCGGGCCGCCAGATCAACATCATCGGCCGGGTCATCGAGTCCTACGCCAAGCGTTTCGGCTACGGCGTCGTGCGCGACTTCACCGGGCACGGCATCAACACGTCCTTCCACTCCGGCCTGATCGTGCCGCACTACGACGACTCGCGCGCCACGACCGTGATCAAGCCGGGGATGACGTTCACGATCGAGCCGATGCTGACCCTCGGTACCTACGAGTGGGACATGTGGGAGGACGGCTGGACCGTCGTCACCAAGGACCGGAAGCGGACCGCTCAGTTCGAGCACACCCTGCTGGTGACGGATTCCGGCGCGGAAATCCTCACCCTTCCCTGAGTCCCCGGCCGGGCCCCCGGAGGCAGCCGGGCAGTTTCCTCCCCCGGCTCTCGAATTCCGCACGGTTCCGGCCAAACTTCCCCTGGGCGGCGCGAAGCGCCCGGCGGCCGTCTTGTCGCTGGCCACCGGGTGCGGCACGGCTGCCGTCCGGTCCCGTACCGGGCCCGGCACCGGCTCCGCCGCGACGCCATCGGCGCCCCGGACAGCTCATGCGGGGCCCTCTCTGGGGCGCCGTCTGCGGGAATCCCCCGGAATATACGCGCCCTGACATACAACCCCCGTAAAGGGGGACCCGAGTTCGGCAGAAAATGTGAACGTGCGGCGGCGTGAGCGGGACGCATGTCTTAAGGTCTCTGGAACGTCAGCGCACCACATGCAGGGGGAGTTGGCTGTGCGCTGCATTGGGTTCCGCGTACCTGGGGGGGTTCATGCGGCGCGTTCCTGTGTCTGTGTCCGGTGCGGACGATTCCGTCGGCGGGCCAGATCTCCCGTCCTTCGGACCGGGACGGTACAGCGGGGGCAGGGACAAGGCCCGGTGGTACGTACCGGCCGCCCTCGTCACCGATGTCACCGGTGCCTTTCTGCCCGTTCTGCTCGTGTTCAGCGCGGCCCAGCAGTCCCGCCCCTTCCCCGCCGCGACGGCCGCCGCGCTGGCCTGGTTATGCGTGCTGGCCGCGCACGGGCACTACAGCGCGCGCTCGCTGGGTGAGTCGCGCGGCCTGCTGGCCACGATGCAGGCATGGCTGACCCTGGTGGGCGTGCTGGCGCTGCTGCGCGTCCTGACCGGAGAGGGCTCGGCCCCGGCGTACGCGCTGCTGGCGCTCGCCCCCGCGCCGCTGCTGACCGCCGTCAGCCGGGCGCTGACACACCGTCATCTGACGGGCCAGCGCCGCGAGGCGCACGCCGTGCTGCGGGCCCTGGTGGTCGGCGAGGCGGGCCCCGTCGACCGCGTCGTGGAGCAGCTCTCGACGCGTACGGACCACGCGTACGTGGTCATCGGCGCCGTGCCCGTCGGCGCGGCGGAGCCGCACAGCGGCGTCCCCCACGCGGGACGGCTGGACGCGGCGCCCCGCACGGAGACCTCGGACGGGGACGCGGTACTCACCGCAGCGGCGCTGCACCGCGCCGACACGGTGCTGGTCGTCCCGGGTGCGCTGCTGACCGGGGAGCGGCTGCGCAGACTCGCCTGGGCCACGCAGGACGCGGGGCTGCCGCTGGTGATCGCCTCCGGGCTGACCGAGGTGGCGCTGCCGCGGCTGCGGCTGTCCACGGCGGCGGGCCTGAACCTGATGCACGTGGCGCCTCCGGTGCGCCGGGGCCCGCAACTGGCGCTGAAGACGGTGCTGGACCGCACGGGCGCGGCGCTCGGGCTGATGCTGCTGGCCCCGCTGCTGGCGGTGCTCGCGCTGGCCGTACGGCTGGACTCGCGGGGGCCCGCGCTGTACCGGCAGACGCGGGTGGGGCGCTTCGGGGTCCCGTTCACGATGTGGAAGTTCCGCTCGATGGCGCCGGACGCTGACCGGCTGCGGCCCCAGCTCGCGCAGGCCAACGAGCAGGACGGCCCGCTGTTCAAGATCCGCTCCGATCCGCGCGTCACCCGCGTCGGGCGGCTGCTGCGGCGCACCTCGCTGGACGAGCTGCCGCAGTTGGTGAACGTGCTGCGCGGGGAGATGTCCCTGGTGGGGCCGCGCCCTCCGCTGCCCGAGGAGGTGGCGGCCTACGGCCCGGCCGAGCTGCGGCGGCTGCACGTGCGTCCAGGGCTGACAGGTCCCTGGCAGGTCGGCGGGCGTGCGGACCTGTCCTGGGACGAGAGCATCGCGCTGGACCTGCGGTACGCGGACAACTGGTCCCTGACCACCGACCTCGATCTGCTGGCCCGCACGTTCCGCGCCGTCGTCGACGGCAGGGGTGCGTACTGATGCCGTCGCGGCGGGGCCGCGCTGCCGTCCCGAGGGCCGCCCCGGTGTCCGGCGCGACGCCGGGGGCGGTGGGCACGCCCGCCAGCCCCGCCGCCCCGCGCGCCCTGCCGGGCCACCGCGCCCTAGCGGGCCACGGCGGCACCGGCCTCGTGCCGCAGCCACCACGCGTAGGTGTCCCGGATGCCGTCGGCGAGGGGGACGCGGGGTGTGAAGCCGAGCTTCGTCAGCCGGGACACGTCCAGCAGCTTGCGCGGGGTGCCGTCCGGCTTGCTGGTGTCGAAGGCGATCCGGCCCTCGTAGCCGACCACGTCCCGCACCGTCTCGGCGAGCGCGCGGATCGTCAGGTCCTCGCCGCTGCCGACGTTGACCGGGGAGTCGTCGTCGTACTCGCGCAGCAGCAGCACGCACGCCCGCGCCAGATCGTCGACGTGCAGGAACTCGCGCCGTGGTGTGCCGCTGCCCCACAGGACGACCTCCTCGCGCCCGTCCCGCTTCGCCTCGTGGAAGCGGCGGATCAGGGCGGGCAGGACGTGGGAGGTCTCCAGGTCGAAGTTGTCGCCGGGGCCGTAGAGGTTGGTCGGCATCGCGGAGATGAACGAGGCGCCGTACTGCCTGCGGTAGGCGCGGACCTGGGTGATTCCGGCGATCTTGGCGAGCGCGTACGGCTCGTTGGTGGGCTCCAGGGGGCCCGTCAGCAGCGCGTCCTCGGTGATCGGCTGCGGGGCGTGCTTGGGGTAGATGCAGGAGGAGCCCAGGAAGAGGAGCCGCCGGACGCCCGCCGCATGGGCCCCGGCGATCACGCTGAGCTGGATCCGCAGGTTGTCCTCCAGGAAGGGCACCGGCTGGGTCTGATTGGCCATGATGCCGCCCACCTTCGCCGCCGCGAGCACCACGGCATCGGGGCGCATGTCGCGCAGCCAGCGCTCCGTCGCGGCGGCGTCGCGCAGGTCCAGTTCGGCGCTGGAGCGGGCGAGCACCTCATGGCCGTCGCCGGTGAGACGGCGGGAGACCGCGGAACCGACCAGACCGCGGTGTCCCGCCACGAATATCCGCGCCCGGGGCGGCAGTCCGGGCGCGGCGGACGCCGTCGGCGTCTCAGACGTCCCCGGCGCCTTGGGCGTCTCCGGCGTTATGCGCGTCATATCCGTCATGCTGCGGATTCTGCCAGCGCGTCACCACACACGCGCGATGAACGGACCATTACTTCGCAGGGGGCCACCTCATGGGCAAGAGCGCACTGATCACGGGGATCACGGGCCAGGACGGCTCGTATCTGACGGAGTTACTGCTGAGCAAGGGATACACGGTGCACGGCCTCGTCCGCCGTTCCTCGTCCTTCAACACCGGCCGCCTGGACCACCTTTACCAGGACCCGCACGAGGACGGCCGCTCGCTGGTCCTGCACCACGCCGACCTCAGCGACGGTGTGGCGATGGTCAACCTCCTCCGGGACTTACGGCCCGACGAGGTCTACAACCTGGGCGCCCAGTCGCATGTGCGGGTCTCCTTCGACTCCCCGCTCTACACGGGCGACGTGACGGGCATGGGCACCATGAGGCTCCTGGAGGCCATCCGGGCCAGCGGCATCGACACCCGCATCTACCAGGCGTCCTCATCCGAGATGTTCGGCGCGGCCCCGCCGCCGCAGAACGAGCGCACCCGCTTCCATCCGCGCAGCCCCTACGGCTGCGCCAAGGTCTTCGGCTACTGGGCGACGGTCAACTACCGCGAGGCGTACGACCTGTTCGCCGTCAACGGCATCCTCTTCAACCACGAGTCACCGCGCCGCGGCGAGACCTTCGTGACCCGGAAGATCAGCCGCGCGGTCGCCCGTATCCACGCGGGTCTCCAGGACCGCCTCTACCTCGGCAACCTGGAGGCGGTGCGGGACTGGGGCTACGCGCCCGAGTACGTCGAGGCGATGTGGCGGATGCTCCAGCACGACGTGCCCGACGACTACGTCGTGGCCACCGGGGAGGCCGCCACCGTGCGGGACTTCCTGGAGGTGGCCTTCGCTTCGGCCGGGATGAACTGGCGGGAGCATGTGCACTTCGACGCGAAGTACGAGCGGCCCAGCGAGGTGGACGCGCTCATCGGCGACGCGGGCAAGGCAGAAGCGGCCCTCGGCTGGAAGCCACGGGTCCGCTGGGCCGAACTCGCCCGGATCATGGTCGAGGCCGACATCAGCGCGCTGGAAGCCGATCTGGCGGGAGCGACGGTCCGCATAGACCGCTGACACGAGGACGTGCGCGCGCCCCACAGACCCCCGCCCCCACACCCCCATCTCACACCCCCTATCTCACACCTCACACCTCACACCTCACATACGGCCGGGGGCCCGTACTCGCCCGTCCGCTCGGCGGAGGGGACGGGAACGCCCCCGATCAGCTCACTCACCACCAGGGGGAACCCCATGAACAGAACGACACCAGGCGGCCTCGCGGGCCGGCTGGGCATCCTCGGCGCGGCGCTCGCGCTGACCGTCACCACCTGGACGGGGGCACAGGTCCTCACGGGCGGAGAGGACGCGCACGCCCTGACGCCTCCCGTGACCATCACGGCGGACGAGCTGCCGACGTGGCAGACCAACGGCATCGTGTGGGCGACGGCCGAGGCGGACGGCGTCGTCTTCGCGGGCGGCACCTTCTCCACCGTCAGACCGCCGGGATCGCCCTCGGGCAGCAACGAGCGGCAGGCACTCAACTTCGTCGCGCTCGACGCGGCGACCGGCGCCCCCACCGACTGCGAGCTGCGCTTCACCATCGGCAGCGGTACGGCGACCGTGCGCGCGCTGACCGTCTCGCCCGACGAGCGGACGCTGTACGTGGGCGGCTCCTTCGGCGCGGTCAACGGCGTCGGCGTGAGCAGCCTCGCCGCCATCGACATCGCCACCTGCTCGGTGAAGACCGGCTTCCGGCCCGCCGTACCGGCACCCGTGCACACCATCGACGTCACCGACGACACGGTCTACTTCGGCGGCGACTTCACCCACATCGGCGGGGTGTCCCGTGGCCGCTTCGCCGCCGTGAGCACCGCCGACGCCACGCTCAGGGCATGGAACCCGCGCGCCGACGAGCCCGGCCGGGCCGTCGAGGTGCTGCCGGGCGGGGAGCGGGTGGCCATCGGGGGCGACTTCGACACCGTGGCGGGCGGCACGTCCTCGCACGCGCTGGCCGTCGTCAACTCCGGCTCCGGGGGACTCGTCAAGAGCTACTCGGGCGGCTTCATCCACCGCAACTCGGTGGTCAAGGACATCACTTCCGACGCGACGGGCTTCTACACCGCCAACGAGGGCACGGGCGGCGGTGTCTTCGACGGACGCATCGCGCTCAACCTGAGCGACCTCAACCAGCGCTGGCGCGACACCTGTCTGGGCGCCACCCAGTCGCTCGTCGTCCACAAGTCCGTGCTCTACAGCGGCTCGCACGCGCACGACTGCTCCTCGACGGGCGAGTTCCCCGACGGGCGCAGACGGCACCTGCTGGCCGAGTCCGTCAACAACACCAAGCTGCTCGGCTGGCTGCCCGACACCAACGACGGGCTCGTGGAGGCGATCGGGCCGCGCGCGCTGACCCTGTCCACCGTGGGCACCACCGACTACATGTGGGTGGGCGGCACCTTCACCACCGTCAACGGCAAGGCGCAGCAGGGCCTCACCCGCTTCGCCAGCTCCCCCGACACCGGGGTGCCGTGGGTGCCCGACCAGGTCACCGGGTCAGCGAGCGGCGGCAACGTGACACTGAACTGGCGCTCCAGCATCGACCTGGACGACAGCAAACTGACATACCGCGTCTACCGCAACAACAGCGCCACGCCCATCGGCACCGTGGAGGGCGAGTCGATGCCGTGGCGGCGCCCCACGCTGACGTTCACCGACACCTCGGTGACGCGCGGCCAGCCGTACACGTACCGCATCACGGCGACCGACGGGGCCGGCAACACCAGCGGGCTGTCCAGCACGGTGACGGTGACGCCATGAGGCATCCGAGTACGCTGGTCGGCCTCGTCGCGGCGGCCGTGCTGCTGGCGACGGCGGGCTGCGCCGCGTCGGACACGGGCGGCGGCGGTGACGGTGACGGTCACCGGCAGGGCGCCCGTGGCACCTCGTCGACGGTTCCGGGCTCGACGGCCACGGCCTCGCCCTCGGCGCCGGACAACGGGAAGGGGAAGGCGAAGGGGAAGGGCGGGGACGGCGCCTCCGGCGGGCACGAGGCGAACGGTGCGCAGGACGCCGCCAAGGGCCCAAAGGTCCCGCGCTCCGAACTCACCCCGGCCACAGGGTCGTTCACCGGGACGGAGAAGGACTACCTGGAGAACAGGGTGCCCAAGGGCGTCGATCCCGCCGCCATCCTCGACAGCGGACGGGAGACCTGCCAGCGCGTCTCCCGCACCGTCGAGGCGGACCGCGCGGCTGCGGTCAAGGCCCTGCGCGACGGGGAGATCCCCGGCGCCAAGGCCGCGATCCGCCATCTGTGCCCGCAGCACAAGGACGTGCTGAAGGCCGCGGGCAAGTGAGGCGGGGGCGGCAGGGGGGTCAGGGGCCCACGCAGTCCACGAAGCGGACCGGGGTCTCCAGCCCGTCGCCCGAACGTACGTCGGCGAAGTCCTCCTGGGGACGGCTGCGGAAGGCGCACATGTCGTAACGGGCCAGGGGCGGGGCGCCCGTGTCCCGCCCCTGCGTCTCGTAGCGGTGGCGGCCCACCAGGCGGCACATGCTGTAGCGGACGAGGGGGCCACGAGGGCCGACGCGGTAGCGGTGCGCCGCCACGCCGGCGGAGAAGTCCTTGAAGGCGTTCGACGTGTCGTCGCAGTCGCTGAAGTGGACGGTGCCGTCGTCCCAGTCGCAGTCGATGACCCGCACCCGGGGGTCGCGGATCTCGAAGCGGATGTCCTGCGCGTGGAAGCGCTGCACCGAGTCCTTGTGTTCCGCGCGCGGGAAGCGGAAGAAGGTGCTGGCCCCGCCGTAGGCGGCATCCGGGCGGCGTCCCGTGACGATGTACGAGCCGCCCCGGCAGGTGATGGAGCCGCCGTAGGGGAATTCGAGGAAGTTCCCCCACTCGTACTCGACCTTCATGTCGGTGAACCAGTAGTTGAGGAACTGGTCCTGCTGGCCCTGCCTGCCCTTGGCGCGGCTGCGCCGCGAGAGCCCCGAGTAGAGGAACGCCTTACGGTAGGCGCCGCCGACCCGGCAGGCGTCCCAGCGCATCTCGGAGTTGGTGTTGGTGCCGTCCAGCGCCAGCCCGTAGGTCCACTCGCCCGTCCACTCGCACGCGCTGAACCGGTAGTCCTGCGCCTGCCCCTCCGAGTAGGAGAGGAAGAAGGAGGCGCCTGGGGTGGCCGAGCGGAAGGTCATCCCCTCGAAGGCGAGGTTCGCCCACATGTTGTCGTTGCGGCACAGAAAGGCGTCCGCGCCCTCCCCGCCCTTCTCGGGCTGGAAGACGAGCTCGGTGATGCGCTTGCCAGCGCCCCGGAAGCGCAGCCCGTTCGCCTTGCGCGACGGCTCGTTCCCGTCGAGCAGCGCGCCGGGCCCACGGAGCAGATAGGCGCCGGGCGGCACATCGATGACGGTGCGGCCCACGCCTCCGGACACGCGGGAGACCGCGTGCCGGTAGGCGCGGCGGAACGCCTCGGTGTCGTCCGTGCGGCCGTCGCCCTTGGCGCCGAAGTCGGCGACGACGTCCACCACAGCGCCCGCCTCCCCCTCCTCCCCGGAGGCGGTGCACGCCGCCACCCCCAGGGCCGCGGCTGCCGCCGCTGTGCCCGAGACGAGCAGTGCCCTGCGGGTGACGGCCATGTGTGCTCCCCTGTTCCTGTGCCTCGTAGCTCCGGCCCTCCGGCCCTAGCGCGCCGTGACGTACACGGGCCCGTTGCGGCCCGAGAGGTTCTCCCCGTCGGTCACTTCGAGGGCGTAGCGGTGTGTCGAGCCGGGCTCGACGGTGTCGGTCCACGTCATGTCGGGGCGGTCCCAGAACCGGGAGTCGCGGGTCAGCGAGGTGTAGTAGGCGCCGTCGCGGTAGACGCGGTAGGTGAGGGTGCCGTCGTCGCGGTCCCAGGCGGCCTTCCAGCTCAGCGTGATGCGGCCCGACGAGGTGCTCGTCCCGCTGAAAGCGGGCACCTGCGGTGCCACCGTGTCCGGCGATGCGGGCATGCGGGTCAGCGCCTGCTGCGGCTTGTCGTTGACGGCGGTGAACTCGCCGCCCACCCACAGGATGTCGCCCGCCATGACCAGCACGCGCGGCCCGACCTTCTCGCCGATGCCGCCGTTGGTGTCGGGGAACCAGGGCAGGATCGTGCGGTCGGAGAGCGACTGGCCCAGCAGGTGCTGACGTGCGTTGATCTCCGGGAAGCCGCCCGGTGTGCCGCCGCAGTCGTGGGCGTGCGAGCCACTGTAGAGCACCCCTTCGTACGGCACGACGGCCTGCGTCGCGCCCAGGCAGGTGTCCGTCCACTTGCGCTGCCCGGTGGCCAGCACCCCGGCGATCCGGCCGTCGAACCCTCCGGTGCCCTCGGCCGCGAGGTAGAAGTTCTGCCCGTCGCGCGCGAGGTCCTTGACGACCGAACTGCTCTCCAGCCAGGAGAAGTTCTGCTGCGTGGCGCCGCTCGTCGCGTCGAGCGAGACCAGCGCGTGCGAGCGGCGCCTGTTGACGGTGAAGAAGTCGCCGCCGACGAGGACCTTGCCGAACTCGGGCGCCGCCTCGATGGCGCGCACCGGCTCGTCGATGGAGGCGCGGAAGGGCAGCAGCGTGCCGCTCGTGGTGACGGCGGCGATCCGGTCCCGGGTCTCGCCGTCCACCTCGCCGAAGTCGCCGCCGAGGTAGACGGTGTCGCCGGAGGGCTCGATGGCCCGTACCGTCGCGGCCACGCCGGGCCGGAAGTCGGCGCGCAGGGAGCAGTCGGCGGTGTCGAACGCGACGGCATTGCTGACCCCCGTCTCCCGCTCCCCCGAGGTGACGGTGCCGAAGGAGCCGCCCACGTACAGCACTTCGCCGTCGGCCGACGTCTCCAGCGCGCGCACGGAACCCGAGCCGCCGGTGAACGAGGGTGCGCAGGGCAGCAGTTCGCCGGTGACGGCGTCGAAGGCCGCGAAGTTGGTGCGCGGTGTCCGGTTCTCGCCGGGTGCGGATCCTGGCGGGCTGACGTTGCCGAAGACCCCGCCCACGTAGACGACGCCCTTGGCGTAGGCCATGCTCCAGACGATGCCGTCGGTCTGCCAGGTGGGCATCGGATCAGCGGTGAGGGTGGGTTCACCCGCCAGGGGCTCCGGCCCCGTGGGCCGCGCGGGCGCCGTCGCGAGTGCCGGTGCCGTGCCGAGGAGTGCGAGGGCGGCCAGCAGGCAGCCCGTGATGGTGCGTCTTCGCATGTGTTCCCCCACTCGAAGTGTTCGCGTCGCGCCGTGTCGTGCCGCGTCATTCGCATATGCGTCATTCGTGTACGGGGGAACCCGAAACACGGTCGCGCGCCCTCGGCTCGTCGTGGGCCGCCGTCCCCACGACGGCCCGCGATACGGGCGCGGCAGGCCTCCCCCCGGTCCCCCCGCGCTCACGATAGTCACCCCTGCCGCTCACGCACAGCCCGACGAGCACCAGCAGCGCGAGCGGCCCCATGCTCGCCATGAGGGAGCCGCGCAGGAGGATGAGCTGGAAGAAGGCGAGCGCGGGCACGAGCAGCACGGCGAGCGTGCCGCCCAGTTCGCGCGTGCGGTGCCGTACGTCGTCGATGCGGCGTCCCAGCGCGCCGTAGAGCCCGAACACGAGGACGACGGCGGGAAAACCGCCCCACAGGTAGGACTCGATCCACAGCGGCGCCGAGAGGTTGTCGAAGCGGTAGCCCGCGTGCCGCGCCAGCCGGATGCCGGTGTCCTCCGGCTTGCCGTCCCAGACGGCGCGCGGCACGAAGAACAGGGGCGGCCCGAGCGCGCCCAGCGGCGCCAGCCCTTCGTCACGCGCCACGCTGACGCCCGTCTGGAGCTGCTGGTAGGCGTCGTAGTCGCCGTTGGTGGTGAACTGCTCGGCCAGGGACACCACTTGGACGGGGTCGCGCTTGTCGTTGCGGAAGTAGTCGCCGTACGGGAACACGACGAGGACCGCCGTCAGGATGGCCGCCGTGGCGATACGGAAGCCGCGCGGGCGACGCAGCGCCGGGGCCGCGAACAGCAGCGTCAGCAGCACGGTGCCCGCCCAGAAACGGGGCTGGCTGATGGGGTTGTTGACGACGACGTTGAGCGCGAGCAGCAGCGGCAGCAGCGCCCAGCGCAGCCCCCGCACCAGCCGGTCGCCCCCTGGCCCTCGCGGCACGTGGAGCAGCGCGAGCAGCGCCCAGAACGCGGGCGCCGACAGGGTCCAGGTGGCGACGGCCCTGCCCGCCGACTCCTCGCCCCCGGCGGCGGCCGACTCGTTGACCGCCTGCCTGCTGGTGAAGAACGCGCCGAGGCCGCCCTGCCCCGGGATCAGCACGACGGCGACGGCCAGCGCGAAGAGGCACAGCAGCAGCATCCGCGCGGGCGAGACGCGCCGGGCCAGCACGGGCCCCAGCAGGGTGGCGGGGTGCCGCGCGCCGTACCCGGCGAGGACCGCGCCCACCGTGTACGCGAGCAGCCCCGCCTCGACGATCGCGCAGGCGGTGACGGCGGTGCCCTCGTCCGTGCGGAAGGCCAGCGGATAGCTGTCCGTCGCCAGCATGGCGAGCGGGGCCAGCCCGAACCAGATGTAGCTGAACAGCCAGAACCCGAAGGCCATGACCCGCGCGGTGGCCCCGGCGAGGGTCCACGCGAGGGCGCCGCCCGTGTGCAGCACGACGACGCACTGGAGCAGCAGCGCGGGTCCGGTGCGGGTGTCGGCGGAGAAGAGCACGAAGCCGGGCAGCACGACCATGGCCAGCAGCCCCCAGCAGCCCGCCGCGACGATACTGACCCGCGCGCCTTCGCCGGGCTCGGGGGACGGGCGGGGGCCGGGGCCCGCCGGGTAGGGCCCGGGGTCGCGGGTGGAGTCACGCACCGGCGTACAGCTCCTCCAGGCGGTCGGCGACCGCGCCGATCGAGTACAGCTCGTCCACGGCGCGCAGCCCGGCCGCCGCGACGGCGCGGGCGTGGTCCTCGTCGGTGAGCAGCCGCAGCACGGCGTCGGCGAGCGCGCGCGGGCTGCCGTCGGTGACGACGGAGGCGCCGCGCGCGGCGAGTTCGCCCGCGATGCCGCAGCCGTCCGTGCACACGGTGGGCGTCCCCGCGGCCAGCGCCTCCAGCAGGCTCACGGGGAACACCTCGCTGCTGCTCGGCAGCACATAGACGGCGGCCTCCGCGATGCGACGCAGCGCCTCCTCGTGCGCGACGGCGCCTTCGTAGCGCACGCTGCGCTGGAGCCCGTGCCGCGCGATGAGCCCCGTCACACCGTCGAGGGCCCCCTCATCGGCCCCGTTCAGCACGAACTCAGCCCCCACCCCCGCCCCGACAACCCACGCGGCGGCCTCGACGAACGCCTCAGGCCGCTTCACAGGGTGCATCCGCGCGAGGAACAGCACGCGGGGGGTGCGGCCGTTCGTCGCGACAGGGGCGACGGGGCGGGGCGCGGCAGACGCCCCGGACGAGGCACCCGCACCAGGCCCGCCCGAGCCGGACACGGCAGGCACCGCCGATGCCGGGTCGGGAGCCTCGGCCACGGTCCCAGGGCTCAGCGCCGTGCCCTCTCGCCCCGGAACAGGGGCCTCGGGCGAGGGCCCCGACGCACCGCTCCCCGAAGCAGGCGCCCCGGGCCGGGACGCGACGCCCGACGAACCGGACAACCGGGAGGCGTCAGGACCGGCCCCGGCCACGGAGAGCGAGCCGGACCCCGACGCGGTGACCTCCCGCCCCGGAGCAGGCGCCCCGGGCCGGGGCGCGCCCGGTGCGGCAGGCGGCGGGGTGGACGGACCTGGGCCGTCGGGGCCGGAACGGTCGCCCGTGCCCCCCGTCGCCCGCCCGGCGAGGGCCACGCGGACGCCGTTGCGGAGGGGGACCAGCGGAGGCCCTTCGGGGCCGAGGATGTGGGAGAGGCCCGCGGCCTCCTCCGTCGTGAGGACGAGGCAGGCGCGGGCCCGTCGCAGCAATGGCACGTACAGCGCGTCGAAGACCCTCGCCACGGCGCCGTCGCGCGGCTGGACCATGCCGTGCGTCTGCACCACCAGGCGACGGCCCCGCAGCGCCGTCACCGCCAGCGCGGCCAGCGACACCAGGTCGCGGCCCGCGTGGACGTGGACGACGTCCGCTTCGCCCGCGTAGCGCCAAAGGCCCCGCAGCAGGCGCGGGTTGAGCAGTCCGAGGAATCCCGTGCCGGGGACCAGCGCGCGGGCGCGTCGTGCGTGCAGCCGTACCCCGTCCCACGTGGCCGGTGCCTCGCCCGCGCCCCGCCAGAGTGCGAGCAGCACCGTCTCGTGGCCGCGCGCCGACAGTTCGCCGAGCTGGGCCGTGGCCACGCTGACCGGGCCGCCGTAGGCGCCGCCGTCGCTGACGAGGGTGACGACGTGCGCCACCCTCATCGCCGCACCCCGGCGGTGAGCACATCGTCGGGCGCCACGTCGCGGTGCGCGACCGCGCCCGCGCCGACGACGGCGCCCGCGCCCACCGTGACCCCGCGCAGCACCATCGCGCGCGCGGCGACCCAGGAACCGGGTTCGAGGCGGATGGGCCCGTTGTCGAACTCGAAGGTGGGCGAGCGTCGCTGGTGGCTCCCCGTGCACAGGACCGCGCCCTGGGAGACGCAGACGTCGGAGCCGATGGTGATGTCTTCGAGGTTGATCAGCCAGGCGTCCTCGCCGATCCACACGTCGTCGCCGACGCTCAGCTTCCACGGCCACTGGACGCGCACCCCGTGCCGTATCAGCACCCGCGATCCGACGCGCGCGCCGAACGCGCGCAGCAGCGCGGGCCGCAGCCGTGCCGGGAACCACCAGGCGCGGAAGGCCAGGTGCAGCGTGGCGAACCACAGTGCCTGTACGGGCAGCGGTCTGCCCTTGTCGTAGCCCTTCCCGGTGAAGCCGCGCAGCGTGCGCCCGTTCCCGCCGACGCGGGCCCCGGCTCTCTCGTCCGTACCGCTCATAGCCGCCCCCTCGTGCCTCTCATGGCTGTCCCCCCTTGTCGCTGACCCTGACTCCGACCTTGTGCGCGTCCGCCCCACGCCCGCGCCCGCGTCCGCGCCAACGCCCGCGCCCCAGCGAACCCACCCGCAGCCAGAGCGCCGCCGCCTTGAGCGCCGAGCCGAGGCACAGTCCCCAGGCGGCGCCGAGGACACCGCCGATGGCGTACCCGGCGACGAGGAAGGCGACCGAGGCGAGCGAGAAGGACACCTGGATGGGCAGCGTGGCCCTGGGCCGCAGCACCCGCAGGGTGAGCAGGGCGCTGGTGCCGAGCGCGATGCCCACGTACTGGCTGCCCGTGGCGGGCAGCAGGCCCGAGGCGGACCCCCAGGTGTCGCCGAGGAGCTGGCGGCCCACGCTGTCGGGCAGCGCGAGCAGCAGCACCGCCCACCCGGCGGCGGTGGCGCCGAGCAGCGCGGCGAGCGCGGCGGTCGTACGGACCGTGCGCCCCGCACCGGTTTCCGCGCCGTCGGCGACCCGGCGCAGCAGGGGCGGGCCGAAGGCGGTGGCCGAGTTGTAGAGCACGTTCATCGGGCCGAAGAGGGTGCTGGCGCCGCGCAGCGCGCCCACGGCCAACTGGCTTGCCACCAGGCCGAGTCCGATGATGGCGAGCTGGCTGGCCCCGTTGCCGACGGCGAACTCGACGGCGAAGCGCCGCCCCAGGTGGTCGCGCCGCAGCAGCCGTCGCGCCGACGACCGCGCACCCCGCAGCCGGGGCGCGAGCAGCGCGCCCGAGACCAGCAGCGCGGGGAGCGCGGAGAGGCCCCAGACGAGGACGAGCCGGGCCGGGCCGCTGTCGGCGGGCTGGAGCGCGAGCGCGGGGACGGCGACGGCGAGCCGCAACACGTCGCCCGTCAGGGCGAGATGGGGCAGCCGCAGCGTGGAGAAGCAGTAGCGCAGCCCGTCCTGGCCGAGTACCACGGGCAGCACGAGGCCGAGCGCCGAGAGCCCTCGCGCCGTGTCACCGGGCAGCAGCGCGAGCACGGCGGCGCCGGTGAAGCCGAGCGCGCTGGAGGCGACGGCGGTGAAGACGACGGCGGAGCGGCAGGCGTCGCGCGCCGCCTCGCCGCGCTCCAGTACCAGCGCCTGGCCGACGTAGCCGCCCGCGAGGCCGAGCAGGACGGTGGCGGTCATGTAGACGAGGGAGAAGACGGCGAAGCCGTGTGCGCTGGAGAGCCGCGCGGCGACGACGAGCACGAGGATGTTGGTGAGCGCCGCGACGCCCTGGTCGGCGACCGAGCAGACGACGGCCGCACGCGTACGGAGCCCGCCCCGCGCGGGCGTCCGGCTCACGCGCGGTGGGCGGTGCCGCCGGACCTGCCCACGCCCGCGTCGCCAGGACCGGCCGAGCCACCACCCGAGCCGCCCGCCCCGAAAGGGCGCTCCGCCGCGCCGGCCCCGCCCCCGGCCCCGTAGGCCGCGCCCGTCCCACCGCCACCGGTACGGTCCGGCCTCTCCGCTCCGGCCGGGCCACCGGCGGCGACGCCGTGTCCGTGCCCGAAGAGACGCTCCGCCGCGCCGGTCCCGTACGGGCCTCCCCCGACGCCCGGGCCGCCCGACTCACCGGTGCGGTGCCCGTGCCCGTCACCGGACCGCACACCGCTCGACGCACCCGGCCCGGCCCCGTACGGATCGTCCGAGCGGGAGGCGTCCCCCGGTCGAGTGGGGTCACCGGAACCAGGGCCCAGCACCCCCCTCGGGACCGCCGCGCCTCCAGGCTCAGGCCACGCCGGACCCGAAGGCTCCCGGCCCCCCACACTCGCGTCGTCCGCCGCATCCCCGGCCCCGTAAGCCGCACCCGTCCCAGCACCGGCCCCATACGGGTCGTCGGAACGAGAGGCGTCCCCCGAACGGGCCGGGTCACCGGAACCGGGGTCCAGCGCGCTCCTCGGGGCCACCACGCCTCCGGGCTCGTGGGCCACGCTCGTCTCACCGGGCCCGGTGACCCCGTCGGCCCCGCGCCCGCCGGCACCAGAGCCGCGCCCGGACCGCCGGGACCGCCCGGGCAACCCGAACCGTCCCAGCAGCCCGCCCGGCGAGGGCCCCGCACCGCCGGTCGTCGAGTGCAGTACGGCGCCGAGGACGGTGCCGCCCGCGCCGGTGATCAGTTCGCGGATGCGCGCGAGGTCGGCCCGTCGCACCTCGCGCGGGTCGCAGACGACGAGCACGCCGCCGACCCGGTCGGCGAGCGCCACCGCGTCGGCGTAGGAGAGCACGGCGGGCGCGAGGACGACGACGGTCGTGCCGGGCTCCTCGGCCTGCGCGAACAGCCGCGTCGCGGACGTCGAGACGAGCGCACGCGCGGCGTTGCGCACCCGCGCCCCCGGCACCAGGTCGAAGGCGCCGGACTCGCCCGCGTCGATGGGTATCTGGAGCCCGGTGGGCCAGCCGCCGTCGCCGCGCGAGGGTGTGCGGGCCCAGCCGGGGCGTATCCCGTCGGCGCCGCGCAGCCGTCCGGCGAGGGACGGGGTCCGCAGGTCGGCCTCGACGAGCAGCACCTCCTCGCCCAGTTCGACGAAGGAGGCGGCGAGGTTGACGGACACGGCCGCCGCTGTGCCGCCGTCGCCGCGCGGCGCAGCCACCAGCAGCAGCCGGCGGTCGGCGAGGCGCTGGTCGTGGGCGAGCCGGAAGGCCATCGAGCGGTACTCCTCGGCCGTCCTGCCCTCCGCCAGCAGCGGCCCCGATCTGCGCCCGCGCGGCAGTGTGCCGAGGACGGGCGCGCCCAGGGCCCGTACGACGTCGCCGCGCGAGCGCGCCGCCGGGTCGAAGACGAGCCGCACCCAGGCGCCGAGCAGCCCGAGCCCGAGCCCGACGGCGCCGCCGAGCGCGAGCAGCATGGGCAGTCCGGGGCCCGAGGGCGTGGTGGGCGGCACGGCGGTGCGCACGACGGTGCCGGGGGTGGTGTCGATGGCGGCGAGATCCGCGATCTTGCTGTCGAGCACGGAGAGCTGCGCGTCGGCCGCTTCGTTCGTCCCGCGCTGGGCGAGCAGCGGCTTGCGCTGGGCGCGGTAGCCGTCGAGCATCTTCTCGACCTGTGCCTCGGTCTGCCGCTCGCGGTATTCGAGAAAGGCGCGCGCGAAGGCATTGGAGCGCCGGGCCGCCTCCTTGGCCGAGCCGGAGGAGTAGGTGAACCGCAGGACGAGGGTGTTGGGCGGGTTGGTGACCTCCAGGCCCTGCTGGAGGTCGTCCGTGTCGCGGACGTCCAGTTCGCGGGCCGCCAGCTCGCCGACCGCGCTGCCCGCCGCCGTCTGACGCTCGGACTCGATGCTGATGCCCGCGTCGGCGGGTGTGCCGCCTGCGGCGAAGGGATCGACGGTGGCCTGACGTAGCGTCACCTCGCTGTCGGCCGCGTACGTGTCGCCGCCGCCGAGGCCGAGCCAGGCCCCGCCCAGCAGCCCGAGCAGCAGCCCGGCGGTCACCGTCCAGCGGTAGCGCAGCAGTTGGCTGAACTGGTCGCGCAGCAGATCCGGTTCGTCCTGCGCCTGCCCGGCGCGTAACTCCCGCGTCACGTGAAAGAAGCCCCCTCGGCCCTGTTCAGCCCTGTTCGGCCCTGCTCAGTCCTGCCTGGTGTCGCGGCGCTCCCCGGCGCCCGCACCGCCCCGCACCCCAGTATGCGTACGCCCGCCAGTATGTGCGGGCCCGTCGGCACGCGCACGGTCGTCTTCGGCACGCGTACGGCCGCCGCCTCCGCCGCCGCCTCCGGCCCCGGCTCCGGCGCGGCGGGCCGCCGTGGTCTCCAGCGCCTCGTCGACGAGCGCGGTGATACGGGCGAGGCCCGCCTCCCTGCTCAGGTGCTCCTCGACGTATCGCGGCCCCCTGGCGCCCAGTCGGTCCGCCGCCACCGGGTCACCGGCCAGCGACGAGACGGCCGCGCGCAGCGCGGCGGGGTCCTCGGGCGGCACGAGCACGGCGGCGCCCGAGCGCCGCAGCTCGCCCGCCGTGCCGCCGCCGTCGGCGACGGAGCCGACCACGGGGCGCCCGGTGGCGAAGTACGAGGTGAGCTTCGAGGGGACGCTCATGTCCTGGACGGAGGCGCGCTGGGTGACGGCGAGGACGTCGGCCGCTGCCAGCACGTCGGTGAAGTCGGCCTCGTCGGCGGGCGGCAGCAGCTCGACGTTGGGCAGTCCGGCGGCCAGCTCGGCCAGCTTCCGCCGCTGGTTGCCGTCGCCCATGAGCACGACGCGGATGCCGGGGTCCAGCCGGGCCGTCCCGATCAGCACCTCAAGGCCCTGCTTGAGGCCCATGTTCCCCGCGTGCAGGACGACGGTGGTTCCCGCGTCCCAGCCCAGCCGCGCCCTGGTCTCCTCGCGCGGCGCCGAAGGGCGGCGCACATGGCTCCAGTTGGGCACCAGCCTGATGCGCGAGCGGGGCACGCCCATGGCGGCCACCTTGTCCACGAAGCTCTCGTGGATGACGCCGACGAGGGTGGCGCGGCCCAGCACGTAGCGTTCCGCCGAGGCGGCCAGCGCCGCCGCCTTTCCGCCGCCGCTGATGCCGCTCTGCCGCGCGGCGGCACCCATCAGGTCCTGCACGACGGGCACGAAGGGCACCCGGTGACGGCGCGCCGTACGCGCCGCGAGCACGCCGCCCGCGAGGCTGGGCAACTGCGCGAGCACCACGTCGGGGCGCCCTGTGCGGGGCGGGGCGAGGGTGCCGTGCGCCAGGATCGACGCCTCGTACAGCGCCCGCCGCAGCGCCGTCTGGCGGGGCGGCACGGTGTGACGCCTGCGATGGACGCGCACCCCCGCGCGCTCCTCGACGGCACGCCACACGCCCCGGTATCCGGGGTCGGTGCGCCAGGCGGGATAGTGCGGCATCCCGGCGAGTACGTGGACCTCCCAGCCGGGGCGCGCCGCGAGGTGTTCGGCTGTCTGCGCGGCGTACGGTCCTATTCCGGCCCGCTCGGGCGCGTAGTTGGTGGAGACGAGCAACAGCCGCCTGGCCGGTTTCCCCGTATCCGCAGGTATGTGCCCCGGGACGTCCCGCTCCGGCATGTACGTCAGCCCCTCCCCCTCGTTCTCCCCCTTGTCCTCCCCTTCGGCACGATAGCCGTTACCCCCGCGTCATCCCCACAACATCCGCCCGCCGTCCGGTAGTTGTGTGGTTTTATCGGACGGTCGAGGAGGCGCTGGGGGGCGCCTCTCACCGGACACCGTGGGGGGATTCGGATGACGCAGACCGTGGGCTACGCGCCCGGGGCCTACGACCTGTTCCACGTCGGACACCTCAACCTGCTGCGGCACGCCCGCAGCCAGTGCGACTACCTGGTGGCGGGTGTGGTCTCCGACGAGATGGCCGAGCGCGCCAAGGGCAGACCACCCGTGGTGCCGCTGGTGGAGCGGCTGGCGATCGTGCGCAGCATCCGCTTCGTCGACGCCGCCTTCGTCGAGACCGTGCCGGACAAGCTGGAGACCTGGCAGCAGGTGCGCTTCGACGTGCTGTTCAAGGGCGACGACTGGCGGGGCACCCCGAAGGGCGAGAAGCTGGAGGCGGACTTCCGCACGGTGGGCGTCGAGATTGTCTATTTCCCGTACACCGTGCACACCTCCAGCACCCAACTGCGCCGCGCGCTCGACGTGCTGACCGGGCCCCCGGTCACCCCGCAGGCGGCGCGGACAACTCCCGGAACCACTTGATCAGGAAGCCCGCGAGGAACAGCGCGTGGGCGGCGAAGAAGACCGCGTAACCGGCGAGGAAGACGCGCTCGCTGCCCAGCAGGAGGAAGACGGCGCAGAAGACGCCGTAGTCCACGGGCAGCAGCGCCACGGCACGCACCCGCGAGGGCGCGGGCACGGGCGGCGAGTGAGCGGGCGCGGGCTTCGTCTTCAGCTTCTCGGTGAGCAGCCCGCCGAAGAAGATCAGCACGGCGGCCCACTGGAAGGCGAGCGGCAGCAGCAGCCAGCCGGGCCCCGGCAGGTCGAAGTGCCGGTAGAAGGAGACGAGTACGGCCGCGTGCAGCGCCGTGATCTTGGCGCAGTCCACGACGTGATCGAGCCACTCCCCCGCCGCGCTGCTCTCGCGGCGCAGCCGCGCCAGTTGCCCGTCGGCGGAGTCGAAGGCGAAGCCGAGGGCGAGCCCCGCGTACACGCCAAGGGCCAGCGGCCAGGACGGCGGGAGGAGTGCGAGCGCGGCGACGGCGGCGAAGCTCCAGGCGGCGCTGACCAGCGTGACCTGGTTCGGACTGAGCCCTGCCCGGTAGGCGGCTGCCGCGAGCACCCGGCCGGCCGGTCTGTTGACGTGGCGCGAGTAGAGCGAGACGCCCTTCGCGGTCTTCTGCGCCGTCCGCAGCTCCCGTAACGCCACGCCGAACGCCCTGCGATGTGCCACCGGCCCCCCTGCGGTCCACCCCTTGGTTGGGGCGCATGATGTCATACGGCCTCCGGCGGGGGGCCGTGCGAGGAGGGGCGGTAGTGTTCGGATCCGCGACGGGAGCGGGGAGGATGCACGGGATGATGGCGCGAAGGGCGCGACTGCTGGGCGCGGCGACGACGACCGCGGCGGTGCTGACGGTGTCCCTGTCGGGCTGCGTGACGGTGAACGGCGAGGCCGCCGTGATCCCCGCGGTCTCGAAGGGCGAGGCCCAGAAGGTCCTGAAGGAGTTCACCGCCAAGAGCAACAAGGCGAACCGGGACTACGACGCGCGGCTCAACACCACCATCGAGACGGGCGCGCTGGGCGCCATCGACCAGGCAGGGCTCATCTCCCGCAAGAAGGTCAGCCCCGAGGGTGCGAAGGACTACGAGCCGCTGAAGCTGTCCGACGCGCGCTTCCTCATCCCGAAGCAGGCGGGCTGGCCGAAGTTCTTCGTCGCCGACACCCGCAGCAACCGCTCCGAGTCGGCCCGCTGGGTCTTCGTCTTCCAGCGCGACGGCGCGGACGCCGACTGGAAGGCGTCGTACCTCTCGGCCATGGCCCCCGAGGAGTTCCCGGAGTTCGCCACCGACAAGAAGGGCCACGTCAAGGCCGTTCCGACGGGCGGCGGTTCCAGGCTGAGTGTGGAGCCCGACGAGCTGAGCAAGGCGTACACGCGGTATCTCCAGGACGGCAGCGGCGACTTCGCCGACGGCACGCACACCAGCGAGCGGCGCGCGGTACGCGAGCGCACCCAGAAGCGCGAGGGCGTCCGCACCGAGTACGCGGACCAGGAGGCGCGCCCGCCGCAGTACGCGACGTTCGGGCTGCGCACCAAGGACGGCGGCGCGATGGTCTTCTTCGCCTCGCACCACCACACGAAGGAGACCTACGCCAAGGGCCACCAGCCCCCGGTCAAGAACCCGCTGGTCAAGGCTCTGATGACGGGGACGCCCAAGCAGGCGGTGACCTACATAAGGGTCTCCGAGCAGGTGGTCACCGTCCCCCCGGCCAAGGAGGGCGGCGACATCACCTTCCTGAACCAGATCGACGGCCTCACCTCGGCCAAGGGCGAATAGCCGGGACGTCCCGCCGGCCGGGCGCCGTCGGCGCCGTCAGCGCACCGGCCAGGGCGCGGACTCCTCGTCCTCGTACTCGTACTCCGCGCAGGCGTCCGTGAGGGCTTCGAGCAGGGTCAGCGGCTCGGGCAGTCCTGGCGCGGCGGCGACCGTGGTGGCCGTGCCCGTGTCCGCGCCCGCAGTCGTCGCCGTCGTCGCCGCGTCGAAACCCGTCCCCTCAGTGGCCGTGGCCTCGGCGGGCGGGCGCACCCAGCGGACCTCGGCGTCCTCGGCCTCGCCGGGGAGCTTCGCGGGGGGAACGAGGACGTAGCTGCCCCGGCAGTGCCAGCGCAGGCCCGGGTGCTCGTCCATGGTCTCGGGGTGGCAGTCCAGCTCGCAGGGCCACCACTCGTCCTCGTCGTCCGGGGTGCGGGTGGCGGTGAAGAAGAGCATCCGGTCACCGCCCGACAGCGCGACGGGCCCGAGCGGCACCTCCTCGGCCTCCAGCCGCTTCAGCGCGGCCCAGCCCGCCTCGGCGGGGACGTCGAGCACGTCGTGGGCGCGGCCCGTCGCGGTGATGAAGTTCGCCTGCGGCTGGCTGCGGGCCCAGTTCGCGATCTGCTCGGGGTCCGTCGTGGCCTGGGTCTGCCAGGCGAAGGAGACGGGATGGCGTCCCGGCGTGGGACAGCCGATGCGGACGCAGGAGCAGCCGTACCCGGACGGGTGCGCGGCAGGAGCGAGCGGGAAGCCCGCGGCGGCTGCGGAGAGCAGAAGTTCCTCGCGCGAGCGGGCGGTCTCCTCCGCCGTGCCCCTGCCGCCGCCTCTCGCACCCGAACGGGTGGCCCCGCCCGGCCGTCTGGCCAGGTGGGAGGCTCGGCGCAGCCACTGGGCAATCCTGCTCTCGCGTTCCATCTACCGCCTCACTCGCGACCGTGAACCGTGGTTTCCGAGGGTACGCAGGGAAAGGCGCGCTCAGGACCGAATCCACGGATCACGGATGACTGCCCTCTATCCTGCGCCCTCTCCCCCGACGGCTCGTAGCCGGGGTGGCGGGATGCCGCCCCGATACACCACCCAACCGGCCGTCTTGTCCGGCATATCCGCATTCGCGGATCTAGCTTGTTGAGCATGCTCATCAAGGCGGTACTCGTCCCGCTCCTTTCCCTGGTCCTGGCCGCGCCGCTGCACTCCGCGGTCGCGGCACCGGCCACCGAACCGGCCACCGAACCGGCCGCCGCTCCCCGCGACGACGACCCGGCACGCGCCCTCGCGCCCCACGGACGTGTCACCTACACCGCGCACCGCGGCGGCTCCCTCGAAGTCCCCGAGAACAGCATGTCCGGGCTGACGGAGGCCCTGCGGCGCGGCACGGCGTCCGCGCTCGACGTCGATGTGCGCAGGCTGCGGGACGGCACGCTCGTCGCGACGCACGACGCGACGCTGAACCGCACGACGACGGCCAAGGGCCCCGTGCACAAGCTGGACCGGCACCAGTGGGGCAGGATCTGGCTGCGGCACTCGCCGCGGCTGCGCGGAAGCTGGCCGCGCGAGCACCCGCCGACGCTCGCGAAGGTGCTGGACCGCTTCGGCGGGCACACGCCGCTGGTGCTCGAACTCAAGGACCCGGCGGGCCTGGGCAGGCTCGGCTCGATGCTGCGCGGGCGGAAGCTGACGGGCTCCGTCCACGTCCAGAGCAACAGCGTCGCGCTCGCGGCGCGGGCCCGCTCCGAGGGGCTGCTGACCTCCGTCTGGCGCTCGGCACGGCAACTGCGCACGGACCGGCCCGAGCGGTGGCGGCGCACCGTGGACATCCTCAGCGTCGACCACCGCGCCCGCGCGAGGGATGTGCGCAGGGCCGTGGACTCGGGGGTCGCGCGCGTGTGGGGGCACACCGTGAACACCCCGGCGGCGCGGGACCGTATGGTCCGCCTCGGCTGCGAGACCATCGTCACGGACGCGCCAGGCCTGCTCACCAGGACGCCGCGCCGGACGGCGGCGCCGCTCGGCTGAGCGATGCGGGCGCCGGGGTCGGCGCGGGGCCGGGGTCAGCGCGGGGCGATGCCGCGCAGCACGTAGTCGACGAGGGTGTCGGCGAACTCGTACGTCAGCGGTTCCGTGCGCATGAGCCAGCGCGCCTGGAAGGGGCCGAGCAGCAGCTCCGTCGCGAACGCGGCGTCGATGTCCTCCGCCATCTGGCCCGCCTCGCGTGCCGCCTCGAAGCGCCGCACGTAGACGTCGCGGCCCGGCTCCATCAGCCGCCGCACGAACTGCTCGGACAGCGAGGGATCGGCGGCGCCCGCGGCGGCGAGGGCGCGGTAGGGGGCCTCGAAGGAGGGGGTGTTGAACTCGTCGACGGTGGCCCGCAGCACGGCCTTGAGGTCGGCGGCCAGGTCCCCGGTGTCGGGGATGCCCTGCTGGTAGGACTCCTCGTCGACGACCCCGGTGAACGCGTCGAGGAGGACGGCGGCCTTCGAGGGCCACCAGCGGTAGATCGTCTGCTTGCCGACGCCGGCGCGCGCGGCGATGGCCTCGATCGTCAGCTTGTTGTAGCCGACCTCTCCGACCAGCCGCATGCTCGCGTCGAGGATCGCCTTGCGGGAGCTTTCGCTGCGGCGCGAGGTGTCCGGGGTACGGCCGGTGCGGCCCGGGTGCGTCCTGGCGGGCTGCTCGCTCTTCTCGTCCATGAGGCCGAATCTAGCAAGCGTGGGAGACGAGACGAACCGTCTTGACGAGACGGAACGTCTCGCCTCATGATGTGCGGACCAACAAGGAGGAGGCGATCCCATGAGCAAGGGACGTGCGGGAAACATGCTGGGCGTCGGCGGCAACCGCTCCCGTCTCTCGCGCAAGGAACTGCGCGGCGGCGGACGGGACAACGCGGCGCACGGCCCCGGCGGCGGCCACCTCGACGCGGCGGCGCAGAAGCGCGCACTCCTGCGCAAGCTCAAGGAGTCCCGCGAGGAGAAGCAGTCCGGCGAAGAGGGTGCGGAGAAGGAGCCCGGGAAATAGGGGGTGAACCGCCCCCTGAACCACTCCTACGGCTCTCGGCGTAACGGCTCCTCACGGAGGACCATGGGCGCACCAGCGCGCATCGACCCCGTGAGGAGCCTTCGTTGTACGCACCCCGTCGCTTCCTGATGTGCCCACCGGAGCACTTCCGCGTCACGTACTCCATCAACCCCTGGATGGACCCCGCGAAACCGGTCGACCTCCCCCTCGCCGCCGCCCAGTGGGAGGACCTGCGCGACCGCTACCGCTCCCTCGGCCACACCGTCGAGGAGCTGGAGCCGCGCCCCGGGCTCCCCGACATGGTGTACGCGGCCAACGGCGCCACCGTCGTCGAGGGACGCGTCCTCGGCGCGCGCTTCGCGCACCGGGAACGGGAGGCGGAGGCGGAGGCGCACCGCGACTGGTACGTCGCGCACGGGTTCGCCGACGTGCGCGAACCCGAGCACATCAACGAGGGCGAGGGCGACTTCGCCGTCACCGCTTCCTGGCTGCTCGCCGGGCGCGGCTTCCGCAGCAGCCCGCTCTCGCACGGGGAGGCGCAGGAGTTCTTCGGCCGCCCCGTGATCGGCCTCGATCTGGTCGACCCGCGCTACTACCACCTCGACACGGCACTGTGCGTGCTGGACGACACCGTGGACGGCGAGGTCATGTACTACCCGCCCGCCTTCTCCACCGGGAGCCGCGCCGTGCTGGAACGGCTCTTCCCCGACGCCCTCGTCGCCACCGGGCCCGACGCCGTCGCGCTCGGCCTGAACGCGGTCAGCGACGGCCACCACGTGCTGCTCCCGCAGGCGGCCGCCGGGCTCTTCGACCCCCTGCGGGAACGGGGCTACGAGCCGGTGCCCGTCGATCTGACGGAGCTGCTGAAGGGGGGCGGCAGCGTCAAGTGCGTGACGGCGGAGCTGCGCGCGGGGCCCGGCTCCCTTGAGGTCAGCCAGGCAGGCGCCTGACCTTGACGGTGTTGTCCGTGCAGGTGGCGGGCCTGCCCTCGGGGTTGTTCTGCACGCGCTCGTGCTCCGCGCAGACCAGCACCTCCCACTCCCCCTCCGGCAGCGCCAGCGACTCGACGACCTCGTCCGGCGTGGGCAGGTGCACATCGGGGTGGGGCCCGGGGTGCCACTCGGGGAACCCCGAGTGGCCCACCACGAGCAGCACCCCGCCGGGCGCGACGGCCGCCGCCGCGTCCCGCAGGATGCGCTCGCGCGGCATGTCGCCCTCGGAGTGCAGGAAGGAAGCCGAGACGAGGTCGTAGGTGCCGCTGGGGAAGGTCTCGCCGAGGTCGTGGCGCTGCCACTCGACGCGGTCGGCGACCCCGGCCCGCGCCGCGTGCTCCTCGGCGCGGGCCAGGGCGACGCCGGAGATGTCGGTCGCGGTGACCCGCCAGCCCTGCCGGGCCAGCCACACCGCGTCCCCGCCCTCCCCGCACCCCAACTCCAGGGCGCGGCCAGGTGCGAGCCCGCTCACCTCGCGGACGAGGGCCTCGTTGGGCTCCCCGCTCCAGATCTGGCCGTTCTCGCGGTACCGGGCGTCCCAGAACTCCCGGTCCGACGTCTCTGCTGCGGTCATCGCGGCCTCCCTCTCGGTGTTGCCGCGATACTCGCTCGCACGATGCCGCACCGACAAAGCTTGTTGCCGTCTCGGCAACACCCCTCGTCCCCGGGTGTCAGTCCTCGCCGGGCGGCCAGGCGTCGCCCCACTTCGCGTCGCGGGCCGCCTTGTAGAGCGCGCCATGCCGCTTGGTGACGGTGTCACGGCGCAGGGCGACCTCGGGGACGCAGAGGTCCAGCAGGACCTGGCCCTTGCGGATCTGGGGCCTGCGCACGACGCGGGACGGTGCGGGGCCGAGGGTGGCGGTGAGCGCCGGGGAGACGGCGGCGACGTAGCTGTACTTCTCGTCCTCGTACGGGAGCGAGCCGCCCTTCACCTGCCGGTGCAGAGAGGAGCGGCTGACGCGGGCAGCGAAGTGGCACCAGTCCTCGCCGGGGACGATGGGGCAGCGGTCGCTGTGCGGGCAGGGGGCTAGGACGCGCAGGCCAGCGGCGACGAGCTGGTCGCGTGCTTCCCGTACCCGCAGATAGCCCTCCGGCGTCCCGGGCTCCACGACGACGACGGCGCCGGCGGCGCGGGCCGCCGCCTCGACCGCGGCGCGGCGGTCGGGTTCGGTCAGCTCGCCGAGCACGTAGGAGACGGTGACGAGGTCGGCCTCGGGAAGCTCCAGCCCCGCCGTGATCTTCCGTTGCCGCCACTCGGCCGTGCGCAGGGTCTCCTCGCGGGAGGTGCCCGCCAGCTCGCGGCCGAGGGCGAGGGCCGGTTCGGCCCAGTCCAGCACGGTGGTCGGGCGGCCGGTACCGCCCCACACGTCGGCGGCCGCCCACGTCGCGGCGCCGGTGCCGCCCCCGACGTCCACGTGGGCCGCGGGGATCCACTCGCCCGCGCGCTCGGCGAACGCGCCGAGTGCGGCGCGGACGGCGCCGAAGGTGGCGGGCATGCGGTAGGCGGCGTAGGCGACCGCGTCGGCGCGGTCGCGCAGTACGGGGGTTTCTGTGGGGGTGCGGCCCCGGTAACTGGCGATCAGCCGGTCCACCGCGGATGACGCCTGCCTCGGCGGCAGACCGTCGAGGAGCGCACCGAGCGAGGCGCGCAGTTCTTCATCGATCACCGCAACAGTGTAGTGACGGCCCCTTCGCGGGGCTGCGGAAGGAAACGCAGGGTTGCCCCTTCACCGGTCCGCGCCCCTTCACGGGGTGCGACGTTGACCGCCTCACGGGGTGCTCCTCTCCTCAGAGGGTGCGCCTGCTGTGGGTGCCCCTTTGGGGGTTCGTTCGCGTGTTGCGGGCCGGTGGCACGGGTTGTGCCCACCCGTCCCGCCAGCGGGACGATTGCCCACAACTTTTGGCGTGCCGTCGCCAGTGGGAGCGCTGGGCTGGGCGCCGTGTTCGGCCGCCTGGCCGGTGGCTTCGGCGCGGCGTGTGGTTGCGGTGCGTCGCGGCTGGCGCCGCGTGGTTCTTGGTTTGTGCCGGTGGTTGTGGGGTTGCTGTGTGGTGGGGGTCGGTGCCGCGCCGGGGTGTCTCCTCGGGCGGCGACAAGTGCGGG